>CAXRGW010000029.1:0-50619 GCA_964230255.1 Alteromonas sp. | reverse complement strand
GTTCATTGTCGTTAAGTTGATCATCTATGCTAACTGTTTCAGCAGACAATACGCCAACCCAACAGTTTTTGTGTGATGCCTTAGCCGAGCACAAACAATGGTCTGCCAATTGGAATGTCTGCTCCCATGTGATCCGTTCTTCGTTTTCTTGATCTAACGGAAAGGCGGTGAAACCAATTGAACAGGTGGCTTTGAAGTTAGCCCCCGCTTGTGAGATAAAGTTTGCATCACTAACAGCTGCTCGAAGCCTTTCAGCCAATATTGACGCATCTGAACGCATGGTATTTCGGCAAATCACTAAGAATTCTTCTCCCCCCCAGCGCACTTTCAGATCTGAGTGACGAAACACATGGGCTAAGATTTTGGCAAACTGCACTAGGAACTTGTCGCCAGTGACGTGACCATGGGTATCGTTAATGGTTTTAAAGTTATCAATATCAATTAAAAAACCAAGCAAAGAGTTTTGTTCGGGGGCTGGGCGCCCCAGTTCTCTCGTCGTGCGATAACTGTGCAAACTCCGATTGATCTCTGCCGGGAGATTTGCATCGAGATAATGGCGGTTGTAGCAACCGGTCAACGCGTCACGCAAACTCATGTGTTCGAGCGTGCGATAGGCCTGTTGGAGTTCTTCGTTTTTGCGCTCGAGCTCTTGCGTTCGACGTTTCACTGTGCCAGCCAGCTGTTGGTTGCGCATTTTGTGGGAGTGTCGATTAAACAACAGAAAACACAGTAACAAAAAAATAATAAGACTTGCTAGCAAGGTTACATTGCACATGTTGCATTGTTCAGCGGCTTCATCGGTCGATGCATCATTTGCGCGGGCGCTTGATATCAGCGCAGAGGCCATGGCCTGGGCAAGCTCTAAATTGCCGTTGTGCTGCAATTGGATAAATTCGCGGTAAGTTTGATAACCGTCTGGCGTCATCAAATCGACGAACGTTGAAGCGTTGTGCGCTGTCGCGCTAGCACTCAAAGTCAAGCCTATTACTAATAATTGTATTCGGGTCAGCCAGTTACATCTGCGCACGTGTTCTAACATCCTATACTAAACCATCTAATTCGAAGCTTACCGGGCTTTGCACCATAGTTATCCCAACCTAGGTTTATTCATTATGGTTAAAACATCGACAGTTTACCGGCAAATAAAGGGATTTAAGTTATTATGTGTATGATTTTTGTACGATACGGTAAGGAATAAGGTTTGTAGGTATAGCATTTTATCTGTTAGGTGGTTATCGAAGAGAGCTAGACAGCATTGTGTATCGCTAATGTTACCGCTATGCTTTTTATTCTTGAAAATGCACTGACACATTGTCGACAAGCAAGGAAAATTTATGAGTGACTTAAACCGAGAGAATAAAGAGGGGCAGGCGCTGCCAAAGGTAAGTTTTCCTCTGCGGGAAGGCGATGAATGGGTGAAAAAAAGTACGAGTGATTTGTTCGCCGGTAAAACTGTTATTGTATTTTCGTTACCAGGCGCTTTCACTCCCACATGTTCGTCAACGCATTTGCCGCGTTACAACGAGCTAGCCAGCGTGTTCAAAGCTCAAGGCGTTGATGATATTATCTGTATGTCGGTGAATGACACATTTGTTATGAACGCATGGGCAACTGATCAGGAAGCTGACAACGTCACTTTGATCGCTGATGGCAATGGCGAGTTTACAAAGGGCATGGGCATGCTGGTAGACAAGTCCGATCTCGGTTTTGGCAAGCGCAGCTGGCGCTACTCAATGTTAGTTAAGGATGGTGTTGTTGATAAGATGTTTATCGAACCAGACGTGCCAGGAGATCCGTTCGAGGTATCCGATGCTGACACCATGCTCGCTTATGTTGCGCCTGATGCTAAGGCACAAGAGCCGGTCTCTATTTTAACTAAGCCCGGTTGTTCATTCTGTGCTAAAGCCAAAGCACTATTGCAACAAAAAGGTTTTGAGTACGAAGAAGTGGTAATGGGTAAAGATGCGACCTTTGTATCGCTTAAGGCTATTTCAGGGAGAGAGACCGTTCCTCAGGTATTTATTGGTGGCAATCACATTGGTGGTAGCGACGACTTGGAGGCCTACTTCGCTTGAAGTATATGAGTAGGATTGTTTGGGGTGTAGCAGCCTGGCTTACATTCACCCCAGTTTCAGCATCACAATCATTTGCATTTTTTGAGCAGCTGTTGGCGTTTGAAACCTATTATGCACAGCAGCTTGGCGAGCAACAGCGTTGTTCGTCCGTTTCTTTGCAAGAAGTTAAGTTTTGTTCAGCCTTATTGCGCGATGAAGGCAATTCACCTTATCTATTACATCATGGTAAACCAACTGAAGTGGTGGTAACTCTATTTCACGGTTTCAGTGATTCGCCCTTTTACTTGCGGTCTATCGCCAAGCAACTCCATGAGGCAGGTTTTACGGTTGTTGTTGCATTAGTACCCGGGCACGGCTTAAAAAACGCTGATTCAGATATGCAAGACGAATTGTTAAGCCAGCGCTGGATGCAACACGTGGACGATATCATGGCACTTAGTGCCAACTATGGCGAAAACCAATACGTTGGCGGCGCCTCCAGCGGCGCTGCGCTTGCAACCTTGTATAGTTTGCAAAACCCTACGGGGGCAGATGGACTATTGCTCTTTTCAGGCGCTTTAGCTTTAGCCAATAATGCCGAGCAATTGAGTCGCATATGGGGGATGCAAACCATCGCAAAATGGCTTGATGGCGATTATGTGACGGAGGGTGATAACCCTTATAGGTATCCGGAAATTAGCCTGTTTGCGGTTTACGAATTGATGGAAGTGATTCGCAGTATTCGAAATGAACTTGAAAACCGAGGCGCAGATATTACCACTTTTGTCGCTCATTCCGCGGCAGATCTAACTGCACCTTATGTTGGCGTAGAAGATTTCTTGGCACTGAACCAAGCAGCTCATACAACCTTATTGATCGATGAACAATATGCGTTGTGTCATTCGCATTTGACGTTAGACAACGCGCAGGTTAGCGCGATTGACTTTCCAGATCCTGGTGAGACTATCGTCGATGCTTGTTTGATACCGCGAGCGAACCCTTTACATGGCCATATGATGGCAATGTTGATTAATTTTATTCAACAAAATCATAAATCTATAAAAGCTGAGTAAAACAATAATGAAAGAATTTTTCTGGGCCGTAGTGGCTGCGTATGTGTTTCTGTATTTTTATGCTGCATGGTTATATGACGGGTTTAGCGTTTATCTAGCTGTATCGCTTTTTGTAGCACTGATCGCGAATATTTATTGGCTCAAAAAACGCAAAGCCAAGCGGGCTGAACAAGTTCCAGAGTCGGTCGCCTCGCCACCTCCGATCAAGGTCGACACTAAACCATTGTCTCTATGGCGCTCACCACTGCCTTACATGTTGATCTTCGTTGCTGTGGTATTATTCACTGCGGTTAAACTATGAGCATTTAATCGGAGATAAATCTAGCGATCACTGTCGACATTGTAGGCGAGATCGCAGATACTAGGCGACCGAATTTGGCGGCGTGTTTTTTTATGCAGAAAAGTACCTTGCCAAGGAGCTTAGTGGTTCATCATTATCAATCTTCATGCATAGTCAAATAGATGGTGTGGTCCACCTTTTTTACAACAGACTGAGAACAATTTCATGGCAGTTAACTATATTCCGCTAGACAAAAATAAACATAAAGAATTAAAAGTCAGCGCCAAAACTAATTTCGAATTTGCACAAAATAGCCACTTGGCAGCTGCAACAATTAAAGAGTTTGCGCAACTAGCTGGTTCTATTCCTTTAGTGTTCATCCAAGATCCGCAAAGTGGTAACCACCACGTAGTGGCAATGTTAGGCACTGAACAAAACAAAAACCTCTACGTTGAAGATGGCAAATGGCAAGGTCCGTTTGTACCAATGAATATTCAGCGCTACCCGTTTGACGTGCGTCCAGATGGCGATAAGTTAGGTGTTTTTATTGATGAAAACTGTGAACTATTAGGCGCGGAAGGTGAAGCGATTTTTACTGCCGAAGGCGAGCCAACAGATTTCCTAAACAACACGCAGAAATTTTTGTCTGACTTGGCTAGTAGTGAATTGCTAACGCAGCAATTTGTGAAAAAAGTTGTTGAGCTTGATTTACTTGAGTCAATTGAAATCGGATTGACTTACACTGACGGCAAGCAACGTGCAGTAACTGGCTTGATGTCAATCAATGAGAAAAAACTGCGTGAGCTAAGTGATGAAGTTGTGTTGGACATGCACAAGAGTGGATTCTTGGGAGCAATCTACGCGACTATGATTTCATTGGGCCAATTGAATCGCCTAATTGAATTATCGAATAAGACTGACATGCCAATTGGCAGTTTACAAATTCGTCCTGCAGCCCCACAAGAGGGTGCACCTAGCGCCTAAGCTAAAATTAATTTCTCTCTTTAAAAAGCCCGTTGAGCCATGCTCAACGGGCTTTTTTGTTAAGCGAATCAGCGACTTCAA
Source organism: Alteromonas sp. (assembly GCA_964230255.1). Classification (GTDB taxonomy): domain Bacteria; phylum Pseudomonadota; class Gammaproteobacteria; order Enterobacterales; family Alteromonadaceae; genus Alteromonas_E. The sequence goes on along the minus strand of CAXRGW010000029.1, from coordinate 46,147 downwards.
AACTCTCGTTCAAATCAGCTCAACGCCACTCTTCCAAATAAGGCGAATTTAACCCAGAAATTTGCTTGACAGTGGGCCTATTGGGTACCTAAACTCACAAATGTGGGTAAAAGTGGCAAATTGTGGATCATCGGAAGAGAAGTCGCTGGGTCAATTGTTTGCAAAACAGAGCTTCATTACACGAATAATAAAAATACTATATGGAAGGCTAGGGGAATGTTCCGCGGCGCTAACGCAATCAATCTTGACAGTAAAGGCAGGGTGGCTATTCCCACCAAATACCGCCAAGCGCTGCTTGATGATTGCGGCGGAAATCTGGTTTGCACAGTCGATATACAACAAAGCTGTTTGCTACTTTACCCACTTACTGAATGGGAAGAGATTGAGTTAAAGCTCACTAAACTCTCAACCATGATCCCGCAAGAGCGTCGTTTACAACGACTGCTACTTGGCCATGCCACTGAAGGTGAGATGGATAAGAGCGGCCGTTTCCTGCTACCTCCTCCTCTGCGAAATCACGCCAAGCTCGACAAGCAAATCATGTTGGTCGGTCAGCTTAACCGTTTCGAAATTTGGGATGCTGACATTTGGACTAACCAAGTCAACGAAGATATGGTTGCCGAACAAGCGGGTGGAATTGAACTATCAGAGCGATTGCAGGATTTCTCACTGTGAATCAGCCGGATTACGAGCATCGCTCAGTGCTACTGGATGAATCCATCCATGCCTTAAACATTCAGCCTGACGGCATATATATCGATGCTACGTTCGGTCGAGGGGGACACTCACAAGCAATTCTTGAGCTGTTGTCAGATGAGGGCCAGCTACTCGCATTTGATCGCGACCCCATGGCTATCGAGTCTGCACAACGCTTTGCTAATGACAAACGCTTTACCATCGTTCATCGGCCTTTTTCAGACATGGCCGAGGTGGTCGCGGAGCTTGGACTAACTGGTTGCGTCAGTGGTGTTCTAATGGACTTGGGCGTGTCCTCACCACAACTTGACGATGCATCACGCGGTTTCAGTTTTATGCGAGAAGGCCCGCTGGATATGCGTATGGATACCACGCATGGTATCAGTGCCGCGCAATGGTTGGAAAAAGCCGATATTCAAGATATCACTCAAGTATTAAAAGAGTTTGGCGAAGAAAAATTTGGTAAACGGATTGCCCATGCGATTGTCGAATACCGTGCTGATAAACCGTTAACAACCACTAAACAACTGGCCGACTTAATTGATCAAGCGGTACCCGTCAAAGACAAATATAAGCATCCAGCAACGCGCAGTTTTCAAGGCATTCGAATTTATATTAACGCCGAGCTGGAACAACTGAGAGAAGGACTCAAAGGGGCAGTTGCTGCGCTTAGCCACGGTGGGCGATTGGCTGTGATTAGTTTCCATTCACTTGAAGACCGGATGGTCAAACGCTTTATGCGTGAGCAAAGCAAAGGCAAAGACTTGCCAATGGGCTTGCCTGTTACTCAGGCGGAAATCGATGCCGATAAAGTGCTCAAGCTAATGAGTAAAGCAATTAAACCTTCCGAGCGTGAATTAGACAGTAATATACGGGCGAGGAGCTCGGTGCTTAGGGTGGCAGAAAAGCTATGACGCAGTCAGCCACCAACTTCAATCCAGTCACGATAATGTTAACCGATGCAGCCCGCCACCCTTTGCGGGTTTTGTTGTTTTTATTGGTATTGCTCTCAGCGTTGGCTGTGATCCTCAGTTCACATATGAATCGGCAGGTTCTGATTGCCAATGAGCAGCTGATGCAGGAGAAAGATCGCCTTGATGTTGAGTGGCGTCACCTGCTCTTGGAGCAGGGGGCTTTGACCGAGCACAACCGCATTGAAAGTTTGGTGCAACGCGATTTGAATATGCGTCGGCCTATGCCAGAAGACGAAGTCGTGGTGAGGTTGAAATGAGTACTGCAACCACTGCTAAAAATCCTCAAACCTCGCAGCCTGCGAAAAAGCGTCGTAAGGCCTCTGGAGCGAAACAAAACAAAGCGCCTAACTTAATAAATTGGCGTTTTCTAGTGGTGCTTTGCTCAGTCGTTGCTGTTTTTTGTGTATTGGTAATACGCGCAGCATACATTCAGGTTATCTCACCAGATGCATTAATCGAGCAAGGTGACAATAGAACGTTGCGCACGCGCAGTTCGATGGTGCATCGGGGCTTAATTGTTGACCGTAATGGTGTCGAGCTCGCAGTTAGTGTGCCCGTTCGAGCTATTTGGGCCGACCCCAAAATAGTTCATCAAGAGAATGCATTTGTGCAACGTCGTCGCTGGTTGGCGCTTGCTGAGGTATTGGGTCAAGACATTACTGACTTACTCGATAAAGTCGACGACCCGAGCCGGCGATTTGTGTATTTACAACGTCAGGTATCACCTGCCATGGCGCAATATGTTGAGCAATTAGATATTCCAGGTGTGGGATTGCGCAACGAGTCACGACGTTACTACCCTACTGGCGAAGTAAGTGCGCATCTCGTTGGGTTTACTGATGTAGATGACGAAGGCATCGAAGGGCTAGAGTTACTGTTTAATGATTGGCTCACTGGCACGCCGGCTAGTCGAACCATTCGCCGCGACCGTCAAGGACGTCAGGTAGAGATTATTGCTCAGACAGAAGGCGAAAACGCTCAAGACTTGCAACTGACTATTGATCAGCGCATTCAGGCAATGGCCTTTAAGGCCATTAAGCAAGCAACTGAAACCTATGATGCAGCATCTGCATCGGCGATTGTCGTAGATGTAGCCAGTGGCGACATCTTAGCAATGGTTAATAGCCCCTCTTACAATCCAAATAATTTGCAAACCGCAACACCGCATCGCGTGCGCAATCGCGCAATAACCGACGCAGTTGAGCCCGGTTCAGCATTAAAACCTTTGGCGGTTTTGAGCGCATTAGAATTCGGTATTGTGTCGCCGGATTCAGTCATTGATACATCACCTGGATGGATGCGTTTAGGTGGCAGCATTGTCCAAGACCCACGTAATTTGGGGGAGATAGGCCTAACAGAAATTATCCAAAAGTCGAGCAACATGGGAACGTCAAAATTGGCATTGTCGGTACCCCGTGAATTCTTGATCGACACATACTACAACATGGGCTTGATGGCAGACACCGGCACTTTGCTAACAGGGGAAATTAGCGGTTTGTTTCACGAACGCAATCGCTGGTCAGAATTTGAATTAGCTACGTTGAGTTTCGGGTACGGGATCTCGGTAACACCTGCGCAACTTGCCCGAATGTACGCAATCATAGGCAATGGCGGAACACGGATAAGCTTGAACATCATAAAAGACGGTCAAACTGAACTGGTACGCGAGGAAGAATATCGCGTCGTTTCAGCTGGAAATGCGGCCGCATTAATTAAGATGATGGAAAGTGTTACAGAACAGGGCGGTTCAGGACTCAAGGCCGCAGTAGAAGGCTATCGAATTGCGGGCAAAACAGGTACGAGTCGAAAAGCAGCGCCGGGTGGCTATGGCGAACAGTACGTGAATATTTTTGCAGGCTTAGCACCGGCTTCGAATCCGCAAGTTGTGACTGTGGTTCTGATCAATGAGCCTGGTGGAGACTTGTACTATTCGAGTGATACAGCTGCGCCGGTATTTAGCCAAATCATGGGTGGCGCCCTGCGTTTGCTCAATATTGCCCCCGATGCACTCAGTGAAGACACTGCACAAGTCGCATGGTTGGAGGTCGACAATCATGGTGATTAGTTATTTTGTGCAAAGCATCGAACCATTGTTCGCAAAATTTGGCATCCACGCACCAGATGTTCGCGTTGAACAGTTGGTGTTAGACAGCCGAGAAGTGTCGATTAAGACCGCTTTTTTGGCAGTCAAAGGGCATAGTTTAGACGGCCGAGAATTTATCCCACAGGCCATCAGTTTGGGGGCGCCTGCGATTATCAGTGAAACCGATGATGAAGCTGCACATGGTCAGTGCACTATGCGCAATAACACGGTGATTGTTGAATTTTACAACCTATCTCAAAGTCTATCCGCTCTCGCGGCGGCCTTCTATGATTACCCTGCGACCAAAATGACCAGCATTGCGGTAACCGGTACTAATGGCAAAACATCGGTTGTACAACTGCTAAGTCAATTGCGTCATGCTTTGGGCGTTAAATGCGGCATGGTCGGCACCTTAGGCAGTGGTTTGTATGCAGAGCCATTTACTCTCGATAACTTGAACCAAACACTGAACACCACACCTGATGCGGTCAAAATGCAGTACATTTTGGCAGATTTCGCGCAGCAAGACGTTCATCAAGTAGCGTTTGAAGCCTCCTCTCATGCCTTAGTTCAAGGTCGTTTAAACCAAGTAAAAACCGACGTTGCGGTGTTCACTAACCTGACTCGAGATCATCTGGATTACCATGGCACGATGGAGAATTACGCCGCTGCCAAACGTCGTTTACTGAAACAACCGGCTTTAAAGCACGCGGTGCTCAATGCTGCTGATCCAGAAAGTCAAAACTGGGCCAACAACATCAATGCCACGACTGACATTATTTGGTACGGCGTAGATTGTGACCAAACGCAATGGCCAAAGGAACAGCGTTTCTGTTGTGCGAGAAACCTCGTTACAACCGCAGCCGGAACGTCCTTTGAACTCTACTCCAGTTGGGGAAATAGCAAAGTTAATTTGGGCTTGGTAGGTAAGTTTAACGTCTATAACGCGTTAGCTGCTGCCGCTGCCGTCATGTCACTTGGAACTCGATTCGCTGATGTACTCGCGGGCCTTAATACATTGCGACCTGTTCCCGGCAGGATGGAATTATTTACTACTAAACATGGCGCTAGTGTTGTTGTTGATTATGCACATACGCCAGATGCATTGGAGCATGCGCTAACGGCAATTAAATCACATGTAGAGAAAAATATTTGGTGTGTATTTGGTTGCGGAGGTCAGCGTGATACAGGTAAACGGCCATTAATGGGGGCAGTTGCAGGTCGGTTGTCTGATCGCATCGTGCTTACTGCAGATAATGCGCGCAATGAAACAGTCGTAAGCATCAACGCAGATATTCAGCGTGGGATTCAAAGCGATGCAAATGTAACTGTTATCGAAGACCGCAAACAAGCTATTCGCCACACCATTAGGCAAGCCGATGCCGGTGACATTATTTTATTGGCAGGCAAGGGCCACGAAACTTATCAAGATATTAATGGGCAGCGCATCGACTACGACGAGCGCGCATTTGTAGTCCAAGTTTTAGAGGAGCTGAAAGCATGATTACAGTATCCCTTGAATGGATCGCACAGCGGGTAAACGGTGAGCTTTTCGGTCCTGACAGGCAAATAAACAATGTCACAACGGATTCTAGAAATCTGCAACAAGATGACGTGTTTCTCGCGTTAGTTGGCGATAAGTTTGATGGCCATGGGTTTATCGAGCAAGTCGAAACGGCCGGTGCGAGCGCATTAATTGTTGCTCACCGTGTGAGTAGTCAGCTGCCACAAATAGTTGTAGCGGATACCCACGCTGCACTTGGAGCGTTAGGCGCTGCAATTAAGCAAAAAGTTGCACCTAAAACTGTTGCGATCACCGGCAGTAGCGGCAAAACGACTGTCAAAGAGATGGTGTCTGCTATTTTACAGCGACGCGGAAATGTTTTGGCAACGGCTGGCAATTTTAACAATGACATCGGTGTGCCGCTTACCCTACTGCGCCTAGAAGCCGAGCATGAATATGCGGTTTTGGAATTAGGCGCAAACCACTTGGGCGAAATTGCTTATACCACCGATTTAGTTAAACCCGATGTGGCAACGATCGTTAATGCAGCTGCCTCACACCTCGAAGGGTTCGGCAGTTTGTTTGGTGTTGCCAGAGCGAAGAGTGAAATATTCAAAGGCCTTGATCAGCAAGGTATGGCGATTGTAAATGCGGATAGCCAATTCTTTCAGTATTGGGAAGGTAAACTCAAACGTCAAAACATGCAGAGCTTTAGTCAATCGGGTAAGGAGCAAGCAGACTTCTTCGCAAGTGATATTACACTAGGGTTAGACGGTTGCGCATCTTTCGAATTACATTCTCCGGTTGGAGTAACCGGCATCAATTTACATATTCCTGGTGCCCACAACGTTGGCAATGCCTTAGTAGCTGCTGCATTAGCTATGAACGTAGGCGCGAGTATTGAAGATGTGCGCGAAGGTTTAGCCGCGATGCAACAAGTCAGTGGTCGTTTGAACGTCAAACAACTGTCCAATCAACTCCGCATTCTCGATGATACCTATAATGCCAATGTAGCTTCGGTTAAGGCGGGGATTGATTTATTGGCGAGTTTTTCTGGTCGCCGGATCCTTGTGTTGGGCGACATGGCTGAATTGGGTGAAAAAGCGCGGCATTATCATCAAGAAGTCGGTGAATATGCGCAGCAACAAAGCATTGAACACGTCCTCAGTTTGGGTGTCTTAAGTCAACACGCAAGTGAAGTCTTTGGGCAAGTTGGGGCTCACTTTGACGACATCGATGCGTTGGTTTCGCATCTGTATCAACTACTCGCGCCGGAACAGCGCGATATTACTATTTTAGTGAAGGGGTCGCGAAGCTCCAAGATGGAACGAGTGACAGCGGCTATCGAGGCATCCCCGGTGGGAAAGTTTGAGCGGCGTAGGGAGAAAATTGCATGTTAATTTGGCTCTCTGAATGGTTAACCCAGTTTGATACGGGATTCAATGTTTTCTCGTATTTAACCATGCGCGCCATTCTCAGTACGCTGACAGCTTTATTGATTGCGATTTTTATTGGTCCGGCCATGATCCGCTGGTTACAACAACTGCAAATTGGCCAAACTATTCGCGATGATGGACCGCAAACACATTTGTCAAAGGCTGGCACGCCGACGATGGGGGGGGTGCTGATTTTAGCGGCGATTTTGATCAGTAGTTTATTGTGGGCCGATCTGACAAACCATTATGTCTTGGCGACGCTCTTTATCGTTGTCACCTATGGCGCTATCGGTTTTATTGATGATTACCGTAAAGTAATACGCAAAGACCCTAAAGGGTTAATCGCGCGTTGGAAGTATTTCTGGCAGTCTGTTGTTGCAATTGTCGTAGCGTTTTATCTCTATAGCACGGCGAGTATTGAGGCAGAGACTGCGTTACTAGTGCCATTCTTTAAAGAGGTTATGCCGCAGTTAGGTTTAATGTATCTAGTGATTGCCTACTTCGCTATCGTTGGCACCAGCAATGCGGTAAATCTTACTGACGGTCTAGATGGCTTGGCGATCGTACCGACAATTTTGGTTGCCGGTGCGCTGGCAATTTTTGCCTATGTAACAGGAAATGTGAATTTCTCCGCGTATTTGAATATTCCGTTTATTCCCTATACCAGTGAACTGATGATTGTATGTACTGCGATAGTCGGTGCGGGGCTTGGCTTTCTATGGTTTAACACCTATCCCGCGCAAGTTTTTATGGGCGATGTAGGCTCTCTGGCACTAGGTGGCACACTGGGTATTTTGGCTGTGCTTGTGCGCCAGGAAATCGTGTTAATTATCATGGGCGGCGTTTTTGTAATCGAAACGCTATCGGTCATATTACAAGTTGGTTCGTTTAAATTACGTGGCCAACGAATATTCCGCATGGCACCTATCCATCATCACTATGAACTCAAAGGCTGGCCAGAGCCGCGTGTTATCGTGCGCTTTTGGATCGTGTCTTTAATTCTCGTGTTGGTTGGCCTTGCCACCCTGAAATTGCGCTAAGGAGTATAGACTTTGGAATCGTTGGTCGCTCAAAACATCGCTGTGATTGGCGCCGGTTTAACCGGTCAGTCAGTGGTGCGCTTTGCAGTGGCTCAAGGTGCCAGAGTTAGCGTGTTTGATACCCGAGATACGGTCGCAGATGAATTAGGTTTTGACGTTCATTGCGGCGTTATCGAACCGCAACAATTACTTGAGTTTGATTATGTGGTTGTTAGTCCGGGAGTAGGTTTAAATTTACCCGCTTTACAACATGCCAAAGCACATGGGGTTGAAGTAATAGGCGATGTTGAGCTATTTGCTCGATTCAATCCAGTGCCGGTGATTGCTGTGACAGGATCTAACGGCAAGTCGACAGTAGTCTCGTTGCTCGGTGCCATGTTTGCCGAAGCCAAGGTTAAGGCTCAGGTACTGGGAAATATAGGTACGCCAGTATTAGACGCACTTAGCGACCAACAAAATCTACCTGGTTGGTTTATTTTGGAGCTTTCCAGTTTTCAACTGGAAACCGTACGGTCACTTCAACCGCGGGTTGCAGCAATCCTCAACATCAGTGAAGACCATCTCGATCGTCATGGCACCATGCAGGATTATGTTGGTGCGAAAGCGAATATACTGAGCAATGCCCAAACCACTGTTTTGAACCGACAAGACCGCTGGCTTGAAAATATGTTTGGTGATAACACCAGGAGTTTTGGACTCGATGTCACCGGCACAGACATGGCCTGGGACAATGCTACGCAACAGATTTTGCTTAATGGGACGGGGTTTATCGATTATGGCGCTTGTCATTTACACGGCGAACACAACGTAGCCAATATTCAAGCCGCAGCGCTGATTGCTTTAAGTGCGGGCTTACCCTCGGCTGCAATAAAACAGGCGGCAGTGAATTTTGTTGGTATCGCTCACCGCTACCAAACAGTCGATGCGCATGGTGCAACCTTATGGATTAACGATTCTAAGGCGACTAACCCTGGCGCTGCGCTCGCAAGCATAGCGGCTGCAAGGCGACAAACTCGCGGTAAGTTAATCGTTATTCTTGGTGGCGATTCGAAAGGGGCTGATCTGAATATCTTGAGTTCAGTTTTACAGCAGCATGTGGATTACGTTATTGCGATCGGCCGCGATGGTCGACAGTTTCTCAATATGCAATCAGACAGCGTATATGTTGATAGTATGCAACAAGCTGTCACTGTTGCTGCAGTTATAGCTGGTATCGACGACACCGTATTATTAGCGCCAGCCTGTGCCAGTTTAGATATGTTTCGCAACTATCAGGATCGCGGCGAGAGTTTTGTTCGGGCTGTTAAGGCGGTGGCAGCATGATTAACCTGTCACAACCTTCAAACTCATTAGTCCAATTGTTTGCCGCGAAACACGATGAAGTCGCTCAGCGTTACTATGATTTGACTATCGTTTTAGTATCAGTGGCCTTATTGGCGATTGGTTTTATTATTGTCACTTCGGCCTCAATGCCAATTTCAGCTCGGTTGTTTGATAATCCGTTCCATTTCGCTATTCGTCATGTAATTTACATGGGGCTTGCCATCGCCGCAGCCGTGATTGTTCTGCAAATTCCCATGCAGTTTTGGCGCGTCACCAATCCCTATTTGTTATTGGCAGCAATTTTCTTATTAGTCGCCGTGTTAATTGTGGGTAGGACAGTTAACGGCAGTACTCGTTGGTTAGTACTTGGGCCCATTACCATTCAAGCTGCTGAGCCAGCCAAGCTGTTCTTTTTTTGCTACTTGGCAGGCTATTTAGTGCGTCGTTATGAAGAAGTGACAGAGAACTTAAAAGGCTTCGTAAAACCGCTAATCGTGTTTTTCGTGCTCGCGCTATTACTGCTCTTACAGCCTGATTTAGGTACTGTAGTTGTAATGCTAGTGACTACTATTGGTCTACTCTTTCTCGCCGGTGCGCGACTTTGGCAATTCTTCGCACTGGTCTTTGTCGGTATGATGGCAGTGGTAGCCTTGATCGTATTTGAAGAATACCGCATGCGTCGTATCACCGCCTTTCTCGATCCCTGGGCCGATCCTTTTGGCAGCGGATACCAGCTTACTCAATCTCTTATGGCCTATGGTCGAGGTGATTGGTTCGGTCAAGGTTTGGGCAATAGCTTACAAAAACTTGAATTCTTGCCTGAGGCGCACACTGACTTTATCGTTGCCATTCTAGCCGAAGAGCTCGGCTTTATCGGTGTGTTGCTGGTGTTAACGCTAGTATTGATTTTAGTTATTAAGGCGTTACGGATCGGTAATTTAGCCTTAAGTCGGCAGCGACCATTTGATGGTTTCTTGGCTTACAGTATTGGCATTTGGTTTAGCTTTCAAGCCGCTATCAATATTGGTGCTAGTGCGGGTATTTTGCCTACCAAAGGTTTAACCCTGCCGTTGGTTAGCTACGGTGGATCCAGTCTTATCGTCATGATGGTTGCAACCGCAATATTGCTACGTATCGATTTTGAAATGCGCGTCGACGGCGTGCAGGCGCTCAAAGGTACCAAGAGCAAAGGCAAGGCAAACTCTAAAGCAATTGCGCCACCGCAGCCGGAGGTGGATGATGACTAGTTCGGCAACAGATAATACTCAACCCCTTATTCTAATTATGGCAGGTGGCACCGGTGGTCATATCTTCCCTGGGATCGCCGTTGCTGAATGTCTCACAGAACAAGGGTGGCAGGTAGAATGGTTGGGCACGCCAGATCGCATGGAAGCGCAAATTGTCCCGAAACACGGTTACCCGATTCATTACGTGCAAGTCAAAGGGCTGCGCGGTAAAGGTCTGGTCACCAAAATAAAAGCACTGTTCGCACTGATTTATGCATTTTTTACGGCGCTTAAAATTTTGCAACGAGTGCGCCCAACGATTGTGTTGGGTATGGGCGGATACGCAAGTGGCCCTGGTGGCCTAGCAGCGCGTCTATTGCGCATACCATTATTGGTCCATGAACAAAATGCGGTAATGGGATTTACCAATCGCTGGTTAGCGAAAATTGCCAGCAAGGTAATGTTGGGCTTTGAACGCGCAAGCAAGGGTTTGAATAAGTCCAATGACGTGGTTGTTACCGGAAATCCCGTTCGAAATGCAATCGCTACTCGCGCAGCACAAGAGAGTGAAATTGAACAACGCAAACTGCGCATTTTAGTGGTGGGTGGAAGTTTAGGCGCGCGCCCTTTGAATCAGCGTTTGCCCGCAATCTTGGCTGCTTTTGATAACATTGATGTGTATCACCAATGCGGTAAAGGTAATGTTGAAAATGTGAGTCAGGCATATAGTGAGCAAGCGCCCAAACTACAGGTAGAAGTCGCCGATTTTATTGATGATATGGCTAAAGCTTACACATGGGCTGACCTGGTTGTTTGTCGGGCTGGAGCTATTACCGTTACCGAAATTTCTATGGCGGGCGTTGCTGCGGTGTTTATTCCATTGCCACATGCAGTTGACGACCATCAAACCGCAAATGCCCGCTCATTGGTAGACCGTCGAGCTGGATATTTAATTAATCAAACCGACATGGAGAATACATTACCTGTGTTGTTGAACAACATTCTTGGCTACCCGCAACAATTAGAGCAAATTCGACTCAACGCATTAGATTGTGCACCACACGATGCTGCCCAACAGGTCGCTAATTGGTGCAAGTCATTTTTAACGGGTGGTCAGTCTCATGTGTCAAAAGGAGCGATGTTATGACTGAAATGACACCGTTCAAAAATCCGCAGATGCGTCAAATCAATCACATATTCTTCGTTGGTATTGGTGGCGCAGGCATGGGTGGCATCGCGGAAGTTCTATTGAATGAAGGTTATCAAGTTAGTGGTTCTGACATTCAATCGAACAACATGACCAATCGCTTAGAGGGATTAGGGGCAACCGTATATTTAGGCCATGCGGCAAGAAATATTAGCGATGCCAATGTAGTTGTAGTGTCCAGCGCTATCGATGTAGAAAACCCAGAAATTATTGCGGCTAACGAGTTGCGTATTCCGATCATTCGCCGCGCAGAAATGTTGGCTGAAATAATGCGTTTCCGGCATGGTGTAGCGGTTGCTGGTACTCATGGAAAAACGACCACTACCAGCCTCATAGCAACAATTTTTGCCGAAGCAGGTATGGATCCTACTTATGTCATTGGCGGTTTGTTGAATGGTGCAGGGACCAACGCGAAGCTAGGATCAAGTCGCTATTTAATTGCTGAAGCGGATGAATCCGACGCTTCGTTTTTGCATTTGCAGCCAATGCTATCGGTGGTTACAAATATTGAACCGGATCATATGGAAACTTACGCCGGTGATTTTCAAAAGATGCAAGATACTTTTATTCAGTTTCTGCATAACTTACCGTTCTATGGCCGCGCAATTGTGTGTGGTGATGACGATGTGATCCGCGGCTTACTTGGTCGAATCGGACGTAATACACTGACCTACGGGCTCAACGACAACAACGATTTACAAGCCGCAAACATTTCCGCTAGCCATGGCAGAATGTCTTTTGATTTACTTCGCGCTGATCGCCCCGCGTTACCGATCGAGCTGAAATTATCGGGCGAGCACAATGTGCTCAATGCACTAGCTGCTATCGCCGTGGCCCAAGATGAAGGCGTCGCTGATACCCACATTCAGCGCGCACTGGCAAATTTCGCCGGAATTGGTCGTCGCTTTGAAACCTTGGGGGAATTCGATACTGCCCATGGTCAGGTAACCTTGGTGGACGATTATGGCCATCACCCAACAGAAGTGCGGGCTACTTTAAATGCTGCTCGTGCTAATTGGCCGGACAAACGCATCGTAATGATTTTCCAACCGCATCGCTTTAGTCGTACACGCGATTTATACGAAGACTTTATTGAAGTGTTAAGTGATGTCGATGTGTTGTTAATGTTAGACGTTTACGCTGCAAGCGAGACCCCCATTGACGGCGCTGACAGTCGAGCCTTGTGTCGCTCGATCCGCGCACGCGGGCAAATTGAACCAATTTACGTTGGAGAAGCCTCAAAGCTACCGGAAATTTTAGCTAATGCGTTGAGTGACGGTGATATTTTATTAACCCAAGGCGCGGGCAGTGTGGGTGCGCTCGCTAAGCACTTGCAAGTGGCCCAGTTGAATACAGCAGCATTAAAACAAAGGCTTGGTAGATAGTGAGTACTAATATGCAAATCGCCCCAAAAGCTTTCGGCAAGGTCGCAGTTATGCTTGGCGGTAACTCAGCTGAGCGCGAAGTGTCGCTGAATTCTGGTCACGCAGTATTAAATGCATTGCGCTCGCAAAAAATTGATGCACATGCATTCGACCCATCAGAGCGTCCGTTAACTGATTTGCTAAACGAAAAATTCGATCGTGTGCTTATTATGTTGCATGGCCGAGGGGGCGAGGATGGCTCGCTGCAAGGCGCTCTACAACAGCTTGGAATCCCTTATACCGGGAGTGGCGTGCTGGGTTCAGCCTTGGCAATGGACAAGGTTCACACCAAACAAGTTTGGCAATGTTTAGGGTTGCCTACTGCAAAATATAAAATTGCTGAAAAAAGGCACTTTGACGTTGGATCATGCGGCGCTATAATGCATGAGCTGGGGAACATTGTCATGGTCAAACCAGCTCGAGAAGGTTCGAGTATTGGAATGGCAAAAGTGACAAGCGCTAAACAATTAGAAACTGCCGTAGCAAAGGCGTTCGAATATGATCGACACGTACTAATAGAGCAGTTCATTGATGGAGCGGAATATACCGTAGCTGTGTTAAACGGCCGGGTATTACCATCCATTCGTATGTCTACCCCTCATGTGTTTTATGATTATTCTGCCAAGTACCAGGATAATACTACGGAGTATTTTTGCCCTAGTGGTTTGTCCTATGAGCGGGAACAACGCATCGGTGCCTTGTCGTTACAGGCGTTTGACGCTTTATCGTGCTCGGGTTGGGGGCGGCTCGACTTTATGCAAGATAAACACGGTGAGTTTTATCTGCTTGAGGCGAATACCGTACCTGGTATGACAGAAAAGAGTTTAGTACCCAAAGCGGCTAACGCGGCGGGAATAAGTTTTGCTGAGCTAGTGGTGAGTATTTTGGCCACCAGTTTGGAGAGCGTTGCATGAGCTCGCAACCAGTAACTAAGACTACTCGCTTTTGGGCAGGAGTTATATTTTTGGTGCTGGTGTTATTGACCGTCGCGTTAGCAACGGCAGGTGTTTATCGTTGGTTACACGATGCACAGCGACTGCCGGTGCAAACGATAGTGTTTCAAGGTGAGTTAGAGCATGTAGACACGGCCCAGTTGGAGAGTGTTATCCGCGCCGCTCAACCCGGAAGTTTTTTCGCTTTAGATGTAAATGAGGTGTACGCACTATTGGAACAGCAGGCCTGGGTTTATCGCGCTTCAGTGCGCAAGCAATGGCCAAGCAAGCTCACCATTTATGTGGTAGAGCAGCAACCGGTAGCCCATTGGAATGACGACTTATTGCTCAATCCGTATGGTGAAACCTTTGCTGGTGATAACAGTTTAGACTCGCTACCTAAGCTATATGGGCCTGGTGGTAGCGAAAAAACCGCATTGCAGGGTTTTAATGCAATGCAAACAATACTGAGTGGGGCAGCATTGCCCATTGACGAATTGTTCCTAAGTGAACGTTTTGCGTGGCAAATAACACTCGATAACGACATAAAGTTAAACCTTGGCAGACAAGAGTTTATCGATCGATTACAGCGCTTTGTGGACATATATCCACTACTTAAGGCGCAACCGAAAGCGGTTGAGTATATCGATTTGAGATATGACACGGGCTTAGCCGTTGGCTGGGCTGATAACAGTATGACGAATGAGAAAGTATAGATATGTCCAAACCATTGGATAGAAATCTAATCGTAGGATTAGACATAGGTACAAGCCACATTAAAGCAGTGGTCGGCGAGCTCTTGGATGACAATTCATTGAGCATCGTCGGTGTGGGTACTCATTCGTCTAAAGGCATGGATAAGGCCGGCGTAAACGATCTGAATTTGGTTGTGCAATCAGTCCAACGTGCGATCAACGAAATGGAGTTAATGGCTGACTGTCGCGTATCGTCTGTATTTTTGGCGGTTTCTGGTCGTCACGTTCAGTGTCAAAACGAAAACGGCATGGTGCCCATTAACAACCAAGAAGTAACTCAAGAAGATGTAGATAATGTGATTCACGCCGCGCGCTCGGTGCCGATCGCTGCGGAGCGTCGCTTGCTACATGTGTTACCGCAAGAGTTTACTATTGACGTACAAGAGGGGATTAAAAACCCAATTGGTATGTCGGGCGTCCGCATGGAAGCCAATGCACATATCATCACCTGTGCGGATGATATGGCAAAGAATATTGTTAAATCGGTTGAGCGCTGTGATTTACACGCTGATCAACTGATTTTTTCAGCATTGGCATCAAGTTATGCCGTGCTAACTGATGATGAGCGCGAGCTCGGTGTGTGTGTAGTAGATATTGGTGGCGGCACAATTGATATTGTGATTTATACCGATGGTGCAATACGTCACACGGCTGTTATCCCAGTTGCAGGGAATCAAATCACTAGTGATATTGCCAAGATTTTCCGTACGCCAATTAGCAACGCGGAAGAGATTAAAGTTAATTACGCCTGTGCACTGAAAGATATGGTCAGTATGGAAGAGACCATTGAAGTGCCTAGCGTTGGTGGTCGCCCAGCGCGAGCGATGTCGCGTCATACGCTAGCTGAGGTGATTGAGCCGCGTTATCAAGAGCTATTTGAACTTATATATGAAGAGATCCAGGCCTGTGGCTTAGCAGAGCAAATCGCTGCAGGTTTAGTCCTAACCGGTGGAACTGCAAAAATGGAAGGGGCCGTGGAATTCGCGGAAGAAATTTTTCAGATGCCTGTTAGGGTCGGCAAACCCTTAGATGTTAAAGGGTTAGCCGAGTATGTAGATGATGCGAGTTTTGCCACTGTTGTAGGTCTTCTGCAATATGGCAAACAGCACGTAGATAATAAGAAAAACAATAAAAATAAGTCCGGCGAAGGCATTTTTAGTCGTGTCCAGAGCTGGTTTAAGGGTGAATTTTAAGCGTTAAACACTTTGTTTGTTCCACTATAACTTTGGATGGTTATATCGGTAAGCAAAGTACAATAAACGTACAAAACCGGAGAGTAAGTATGTTTGAATTAATGAATAGTCACGGCGAAGACGCTGTCATCAAAGTGATTGGAGTAGGCGGCGGTGGCGGCAACGCAATCGAGCACATGGTTACCCAGAGTATCGAAGGCGTTGAGTTTATTGCCGTCAATACCGATGCTCAGGTGTTGCGCAGCTCATCAGCCGATGTGACGCTCCAAATTGGCACCAATGTCACTAAAGGTCTTGGCGCAGGTGCCGATCCAAATGTCGGCCGTGAAGCCGCGCATGAAGATCGCGAAACCATTCGCCAAAGTTTAGATGGTGCCGATATGGTTTTTATCACTGCCGGTATGGGCGGTGGTACTGGAACGGGGGCGGCACCGGAAGTTGCTAAAATCGCTCGTGAGATGGGTATTTTAACGGTAGCCGTTGTTACTAAGCCATTCCCATTTGAGGGGCGTAAGCGTGGTGAATTTGCGAACCAAGGCATCGAAGAGTTGTCGAAGCACGTGGATTCTCTGATCACAATCCCAAATGAGAAGTTGCTTAAGGTGATGGGGCCTCGTACACCATTATTGCAGGCATTCAGTGCGGCAAATGACGTATTGCGCGGTGCTGTGCAAGGGATCGCTGAGCTAATCACGCGCCCAGGTTTGATTAACGTTGACTTCGCTGATGTTAAAACCGTCATGTCAGAAATGGGCACTGCGATGATGGGTAGCGGTGTCGCTAGCGGTGAAGACCGTGCTGAAGAAGCAGCTGAAGGCGCAATCGCATGTCCGTTGTTGGAAGACATCGATTTGTCAGGTGCACGCGGTATTTTGGTAAACATTACTGCTGGTCCTGATTTCGCGATTGACGAATTTGAAACTGTAGGTAATGCGGTCAAAGCGTTTGCATCAGAGAACGCCACTGTTGTAGTGGGAACCGTTATCGATATGGAAATGACTGACGAATTACGTGTGACGGTAGTTGCAACCGGTATTGGTGCAGAGCGCAAGCCAGATATTTCGCTGGTAAGCAATGAAGGCTCGCGTTTGACCAGTGGCTCTCGCAATTTTACCCAAGGTCGCGAAGCGACTGTACCACAGCAGTCTACAGAAGGTAACCAAGCGTTGAAAACGGATGAGTTAGCGCAACCAAACAGTGATTTGGAATACCTTGATATTCCTGCATTTTTGCGGAAACAAGCCGATTAATAGCTAATCGGTTTGCGTGACTTTGGTGATTTTGAGGACGCAAAACGAGTGGCTTTGCAAGCTAGTCCGACCTGTTTTTTTGACAGTTTGATGACAGCTCTGTATAATACGTGGCCGTTTTTTGGGTACATGAAATTATGATAAATCAACGTACAATCAAGCAATCAGTGCAAGAAACCGGTATCGGTTTGCACAAAGGAGAGAAGGTCACAATGACTCTCCGGCCAGCGCCTGCAAATACGGGAATCGTATTTCGGCGTGTTGACCTGACTCCGCATGTTGATATCCCCGCACGCGCTAATGCGGTAGGCGATACAATGCTATGTACGTGTTTAAGCAACACTGACGGTGTCAGTATCCATACGGTCGAACACTTGGCTTCAGCACTAGCTGGCCTCGGCATCGATAATATTATTATTGAAGTTGATAGCCATGAGTTACCGATAATGGACGGCTCGGCTAGTCCATTCGTTTTCTTGTTGCAATCTGCAGGTATCGAAGACTTGCCAGCTGCCAAGCAGTTTATCAAGGTCAAACAACCTATTCGTGTTAAAGACGGTGACAAATGGGCGGAGTTACGTCCATTCGACGGCTTTAAAGTTGATTTCAAAATTGACTTTGATCACCCGGTAATTAGTCAAACGCGTCAACATATGGTGATGGATTTTGATTCTTCATCGTATGTTAACGAAGTTAGTCGTGCTCGTACTTTTGGTTTTATGCGCGATCTAGAGTACATGAATGCCCATAATCTTGCCTTGGGTGGCAGCATGGAAAACGCAGTTGCTCTGGATGAATATCGCGTGTTAAATCCAGAAGGCTTGCGTTACGACGATGAATTTTTAAAGCATAAAATCCTCGACGCCGTGGGTGACTTATACTTGTGTGGTCACAGTATCATTGGTGAGCTACACGCATACAAGACAGGCCATGGCTTAAACAATAAATTGTTGAACGCCATGTTGGCTAGTCAGGACTGCTGGGAGTTCGTTACGTACGAGTCGGCTGAAGAGGCGCCCATTAGTTTCACCGAGCCCGTGCTGGTATAGATTGAAAAAAGTCGCTGATTGCGACTTTTTTTATGTCATCTTATCGCAACTTGTGCTCTGCAGTATTCAATTCTATTTGCAATTTATTCTGAAATTTTTCAGCAACATACCCTTGCGAAAAAAAGGGGATTGTTAGATTCTTGTAACAGGGTAGAATAGGCACGTTTTTAACCTATTATTCGATTATGAAATTCACGCTATTAATCCGCAGTAAACGCATTCGGTTCGTTAGCCATGTCGGCGCACGAACGGTGCTTAGCTGTGCTGTTTTATTGAGTTTGATAGCGTTAGTATCGAGCCGCTCGACCGAGAGCGTCGATGAAAATTTGGCCCGTATTCAAATGGTCAAGTCAGGATTGCTCATTGAACAAGAGCGTGTAGCCGATTTGCATCGACAAACACTCGACGAATTACTTGTAGTTAAGCGTCAGTTGGCATCAATGGAGGCCCGACTACGCGAAGTTGATTTAATGAGCCAACACGTCGCTCAGCAATCTGGCATTGACTATCCCGAACTTGAAACACCTGTGACAGGTGATTCAATTGCCGTTGATGCAAACGGATTAGATAACCATCCCATTTTCGCTTCGATTACCACCATGCAAAGTCAACTGTCTGATAAGCTTAAACAGTTGGATGCGCTCGAATCGGTATTGATGGGGCACCATATCCAAGACGTAAGCGATGTTGCCGGCCGTCCGATCCAAAGTGGTTGGCTATCGTCTTACTATGGTATGCGCGACGACCCATTTACCGGTAAGCCAGCCATGCACAAAGGCTTGGATTTTGCTGGCAAAGAAGGCGCTCCCGTTATTGCCACCGCCGCTGGATTAGTGACGTGGTCAGGTGAGCGTTATGGATATGGTAATTTGGTCGAAATAGACCATGGCAATGGACTTGTGTCTCGCTATGCACATAATGCTGAACTTGTGGTTGTGACCGGAGAAGTTGTCACCAAAGGTCAGGTTATCGCCAAAATGGGCAGTACAGGACGTTCAACTGGTGCTCACGTGCACTATGAAGTCTTGAAAAAAGGTCAACAGATAGACCCTCTGCCATTTGTCTATTAAAAAGCACCGCTATTTGATTGTAAGTTCGTAATTAAACCCATATATCAATAGAAAGTCGCAGTGCCACGACATAACGTGGCACGGGAAAATTAGTTAACCGTTGGAAATTAGAAAAACATGTTCGCCAGTATTGCAAGAAAACTGTTTGGTAGTCGAAACGACCGCTTATTGAAAAAACTGGGTAAGGCCGTCGACGCAATTAACGCTTTAGAAGCCGAGTATGAGGGATTATCTGACGAACAGCTCAAGCAGAAGACTGCAGAGTTTAAACAGCGCCTTGAACAAGGTGAAACACTTGATAGCCTATTAGTAGAAGCTTTTGCTACAGTGCGCGAAGCGAGTAAGCGCGTATTTGGTATGCGCCATTTCGACGTGCAGTTAATCGGTGGTCAGGTTTTACACCAAGGCAAAATTGCTGAAATGCGCACTGGTGAAGGTAAAACACTTACCGCCACGTTACCAACCTATCTCAATGCATTAACCGGTCATGGTGTTTACGTTATCACGGTTAATGATTACTTAGCGCGCCGCGACGCCGATTGGAGCCGCCCGTTATACGAATTTCTTGGCATGACTGTTGGTTGCAACATACCCGGCATGATGCAGCCGCAAAAGAAAGAAGCTTACAACTGCGATGTTATTTACGGTACCAACAACGAGTTTGGATTTGACTATTTGCGCGACAATATGGCATTTAGTCCACAGGATCGTGTACAGGGTAAATTGTCCTTTGCAGTAATTGATGAAGTTGACTCTATTCTTATCGATGAAGCGCGTACGCCATTGATCATTTCCGGTGCGGCTGAAGACAGTTCTGAATTGTATAAAAGCATCAACAAAATCATACCTGAGCTTGTTCAACAAGAACAAGAAGACGAAGAAGGCAAAGAAAGTGAAGGCGACTTCACTATTGATGAGAAAGCCAAGCAAGTTCACCTTACCGAACGCGGACAGATCCACGTTGAAGAAATCTTACAACGTCAAGGTATTTTAGGCGAAGACGACTCGCTGTTTGCGGCGCAAAACATTTCTCTTTTGCACCATGTAAACGCTGGTTTGCGCGCACACAAGTTATACGCTAAAGACGTTGACTATATTGTCAAAGAAGGCGAGATAGTTATCGTTGATGAGCACACTGGACGCACGATGGAAGGTCGTCGTTGGTCTGAAGGTTTGCACCAAGCCGTTGAAGCCAAAGAAGGTGTGAAAATTCAGAACGAAAACCAAACACTGGCATCAATCACTTTCCAGAATTATTTCCGCTTATTTGACAAACTGTCGGGTATGACCGGTACGGCAGATACAGAAGCATTCGAATTCCAGCATATTTATGGTCTTGAAACCGTAGTAATTCCTACCAATCGCCCGATGATCCGCGATGATAAGGCAGACTTGATCTATCTGACCGCGCAAGAAAAATACGAAGCAATTGTTGAAGACATTAAAGCATGCGTGAAACGCGGGCAGCCAACCTTGGTCGGTACAGTTTCAATTGAAAACTCAGAGTTGCTATCGCGTATTTTGAAGAAAGAGAAAATTGCTCACAAAGTGCTAAATGCAAAATTCCACGAACAAGAAGCTGATATTGTTGCCCAAGCCGGTAAGCCAGGAGCTGTAACCATCGCAACGAATATGGCCGGCCGCGGTACAGATATTGTACTGGGTGGTAATCTGCAAGCTGAGTTAGCAGCTATTAAAGATCCGAAGCCAGCGACAGTTGAAAAACTCACCGCCGAGTGGAAAGAGCGCCATCAGCAAGTGCTAGACGCTGGGGGGTTGCATATTATCGGTACTGAGCGACACGAATCCCGCCGAATTGACAATCAGTTGCGCGGACGTTCAGGTCGTCAAGGTGATTCGGGTTCATCACGTTTTTATCTATCGCTAGATGATGCTTTAATGCGTATCTTTGCATCAGAAAAAATGGGTAACATGATGAAGCGCCTCGGAATGGAGCGTGGCGAAGCGATAGAACATCCGTGGGTAACGCGAGCTATCGAAAACGCACAGCGCAAAGTTGAGGGCCGTAACTTTGACATTCGTAAACAATTACTCGAATACGATGATGTTGCTAATGATCAACGTAAAGTGATTTACGAGCAACGCAATGAGTTACTCGATGAAGGCGACATTAGCGAGACTATTGAAGCGGTTCGCGAGGATGTTGTGAGCAGTGTTGTTGATGAATATATTCCGCCACAATCACTTGAAGAAATGTGGAATGTGCCTGACTTAGAAGTGCGCTTAAAAGGCGACTTCGCCGTAGATTTGCCATTACAGAAGTGGCTTGAAGAAGACGACAAACTGTACGAAGAAAAGTTGCGAGAGCGCATATTAGATGCGGTAGTCAGTGCTTACAAAGTGAAGGAGGATGTTGTTGGCGCTCAAGTGTTACGTCAGTTTGAAAAAGCGGTAATGCTACAAAACCTCGATACGCACTGGAAAGAACATCTAGCGGCTATGGATCATTTGCGCCAAGGTATAGGTCTACGTGGCTACGCGCAAAAAAATCCTAAGCAAGAATATAAGCGTGAATCATTTGAGTTGTTCTCGGGGATGCTAGAGGCGCTGAAGATCGAAGTCATCTCAATTCTTAGCAAAGTACAAGTTAAGGCCGAATCAGACGTAGAAGCCGTTGAAGAGCAGCGCCGTCAGCAGGCCGAAGCGATGTCGAAAAAATTCGAGCATGAATCTCCAAATGAACCAAGGGCAAAGCAACAGGTCCCTAAAGTTGGTCGCAATGACCCATGTCCATGCGGTTCAGGGAAAAAATACAAGCATTGTCACGGTAGGTTGAGCTAACCGAAACAATGCAACATATTCAAGTCGCTGTAGGCGTGATCGTTGACAACGATCGCGTGCTACTCGCAAAGCGTCCCGAGCATTTGCACCAAGGCAACAAATGGGAATTCCCAGGCGGCAAGATTGAAACTGGTGAATCTCTTGAGGATGCTATTACTAGAGAGCTCAGTGAGGAGCTTGCAATTCAGGTTACCAAGCAGCGTGCATGGTTTAGTTTGGATTATGACTACCCGGAAAAGCGGGTGAGCTTACACATGAGTATTGTAATGGCTTTTATTGGTGAACCACGAGGAAATGAAGGCCAACCCGTAGAGTGGGTTGCGATTAATCAGCTCGGCCAATTTACCTTTCCGGACGCAAATCAGCCAATCATTGATAAACTACAGTCGGGCGATTGGCGTTAACAATCGTCAGTAACTAGTTGAACTGTACACTCTGGATCACCAAACGAATCATACAAAATAGAACAACCTTGGTCAGTCGGTGTTCCTGAAGATGGCACGTGATAGCCAATAAGTGAGTATTGGTTAGTGGAACGGCTGGTAATGCCGTTTGACGACACGGTAATAAAATCAAGCATCCGCAACTGATCACCTGATTAAGCGAGACTCTCGGGGCATAGATTGCGCCAATCAACTTCGGTGATTCCGAAGCCAAAATCAATAATATAGGCTGTTTGCTATGTGCCTCCGGGGTTACGGTCAGCAGGGCGTAAACCTTCAATACGGGCTTTAGCTCGGATTAAATCTATCGTCATTATAAATTGTGCTTCAAGGCCTTGCAGGGCAGCAATCTTTGCGTCACGTGAAACGTCAATAAAGCGAGGTGCAGCCGCTGTGGCAAGAATACCAAGCAAAATGATGACAGTAATTAACTCGACAAGAGTGAAACCTTTATTTTTCAGAGATTTAAAAGGTTAGCCAGATGAGCAAACCGTAACTGAAGGCTTTTGCAAAGTTAACTGTTTAATTACCAATCAATCAAGGTCGCGGTTGCAAAGGCTACGTGCGAACGCTGATAGGCAGCTTCATTGATAAAGTGCGGGTACACAACATCAGTATTCGCAAGCGTTACTTCATTGCCATTAAAATCAATAAAAGCTGGAGCTCCGGGCGCCAGGGGGGTGAAGTCATTATCTTGTAGGCTTGGGTGCACCATTGCATTGACCAGGCTCTTTTCGTTAAGTGGGAACTTAATGTTTTCGATAAAGCGGTAGGTTTTACACCTTGGTAGCTCGCCAACATCATTCGCGTTCCACGACGCACAAAAGTCCATTATTAGATTGAGTAATCGCATGCTCTGGGTGAATAACGCAGCGCGGCAGACACCTTGTGGCTGGGCGCCCATTTCAATCATTACACCGCGCTTACCCAAAGTGCACAGATACAAGTGCTCCGTGTACGGCTTTTCATCTTCCAGCAGAATGTTGCATTCAGGCATGTGCTTAAAGATATAACGCGCTAGTTGTTGATTGAAAGGGTCATTGGCCACCAAGATCAAGGTTGCTCCCATGTTGCTGGTGGTATTGTGAATATCAACAATAAGGTCGGGTTGAGATGGCGAATCAGGTCCAAGTTGAGTTGTTAAATGAGTAGCGATTAATCCTTCATGGTAATCGCGCTGTTCATTATTCTGCTGCGTGAGGGCAAACTGACGATTGAGATCCTCGTCAATAAAACGCACGCGTTGCGCCACAGCTTTGGGGTTAGCCATATAGCCTATTACGCCAATACCATCACGACTAAACTGAACACCCAATATATCCCATTGTTCAATCAACCTAACCCCAGTTAGTTCGTTGCCGTGAGTGCCGCCAGTAAAGAGTACATTGTTAATAGAGGTCATTTATGATTCGTCAAAAAAGGGTTTTGTTCGTTGTTCAAATTGTGCTGCTATTGCTTCTTCGTCAAACTCGAAGTGGGCACCGAGTTGCTGCGCCGGTGACGAGATAACATGCGTTTCGGTGGCCCAATCACCTAGGTCTATAAGCTGACACTTCTTACTGCAAAATGGGCGAAATTCGTTATCGCTTGTCCACTCAATAGACTTTTGGCAGGTTGGACAACTAACGTTCATTAGCAACTCGCAATTTCAAAGGTTAAATTCTTTTCAATCGGCTTACTCGAATCGCTACCGTGACCGAAATGCATGAAACGCAACGCATAGCGATATTTATTGCCACTGAGTGTTGGGTAGCAACCAGAGTCGACTGCCAATTTAATCCTGACCAACTCGCCACGATCATCTGACAATCCGGGGAAAAAGCCATTGGTCGCTTCTACCGTCGAAAAATTGCCGCGCTGTCTCAGGAAAGAGAGAGTTAAGGCGATAGCATTATCGATAATATACAGGCTGGTTAACCACGCTTGTTTATCTTTAGCTTGTTGCTCCGCTGGTAGATGAGTCCAATGATGTAAGTTTGGCAAATCAAAACTGCAGGAGCCGCCAGGAATAGCAAACCGTTGTCGAATTGAAGAAATAAAAGGATGCTCTTTTAAGTCACTGCCAATGCGCTTGTTTTGCTTTAACGCTTCGCGCAAGCGCAAGATAGTTTCAAGAGTCTGTTGCAGCGCTTCGTTATTGATATTGGGATGCTGTGACCAATGCTTTAGATTGCGTTCCTGGGCATCAATATCTTTGAGAATATCGGTGCGGATGTCGAGCCGCTCCAACAAGTCGAGTAACGTAAATAAGTCTTCAAAAAAATGAATGTTGGCCGAGGCGGTAAAGACATCGGCGTTACTTTTTATCTGACTTAACAGTTGTTCGATGCGAAGGTAATTACGTACCTTTTCGTTGAGCGGAAACTCATAGACCGCTGTCGACATTTGTGGCTCCCAATACAGTTACTTGGCACTACACAGCAAAACCGCAAAAATTTCAAGTTTTAGATAGGTTTGCTGCCAATCTAAGGTATTGATTGTGCAATTGTTGTACCTTATTTTTGAGAGCCACAAGCGTATCGTCATTGACGATGACATCATCCGCTTGTGCAAGCCGTTCTTCACGGCCTAGCTGTGCACGCATGATCGCCCGTACTGTTGCTTCGTCACTATTATCGCGCGCCATAACTCTTGCCAGCTGTTGCTCAGGAGCAACATCGACTACCAATACGCGATTGACCATAGCTTGCATATTGTTCTCAAGGAGCAGAGGAGCCGCGAGTATGCAATAGGGTGAAGTTGCCAAGGCGACTTGCTCAACCATTTGCACGCGGATCAAAGGGTGCAATAACGCATTTAACCAATCCTTGTCGTCGTTACTTTGAAAGACTTTTGCGCGTAATGCTGCTCGATTGAGTTGCCCATCAGCGAGTAACATGTCGCTGCCAAATCGTTCGGCAATTTTGTTTAGTGCTTGCGTATTGGGTTCAACCACTTGACGAGCACATACATCAGCATCGACAACAGTAATATTAAGATCAGCAAAGCTGTCACTAACGGCCGTTTTGCCTGAACCAATACCTCCCGTCAGACCTACAACGTATTGACTCATTACAGCACCCAAGCGAGGTAAGCCTGTTGAATGGCTTCGCTATACATCAAGGTTAGCCAACCAGCGACAGCCAAATAAGGGCCAAATGGAATAGCTTGGCTAGATTCATTGCGACGTAAAGCAATTAAGGTAATTCCCACAATGGCACCAACGAGAGATGACAAGATAATGATGATCGGTAAGCCTTGCCAGCCTACAAAAGCTCCAAGCGCCGCTAACAGTTTAAAATCACCATAGCCCATGCCTTCTTTACCGGTTACCAATTTAAACAACCAGTACACGCTCCAAAGCGATAGGTATCCTACAGCAGCTCCAATTATTGCCGTACTTGGTGGAACAAATACGGTGAATACACTGGCGCCCAACCCCAACCAAAGTAGTGGCAGTGTAAGCTCGTCAGGTAACAGCATTTTGTCTGCATCAATAAATGTCAGAGCAACTAACACCCAGGTAATCACGATACCCAACAAAGCTTCAGGGCCAAAACCAAAGTGCGCTGCAATCCATACTGAAAGAACGGCAGTTAGTAGCTCTACAAGCGGGTAGCGAATACTGATTGGAGTTTTGCAATTCGAGCATTTACCGCGCAGAAACAGCCAGCTAATAACCGGAATATTTTCCCAAGCGCGGATCTTGTGCCCGCATTTAGGGCAGGTCGAATCAGGCTTAATGAGATTAACGGTTTCCTCGGTCTGCTGCGATTCTGAAGACTCTTCGTTGTTGAAGTACTCTTGATATTCACGCTGCCAACTGCGCTCCATCATGACGGGGACGCGATAAATTACCACGTTCAAAAAACTACCAACCATAAGGCTGATAACAAATACAAAAGAAAAGAAAAAAGCGGGATATTGCGCCAACAAATCAAGCGTTGCGGTCATAGTTTTTTCACATTGTTATAATTAGTGCGTAAGACTAGCAAAGAATACTAGACAACGTTACCCATCTGGAAGATCGGTAAGTACATTGCGACGATCAAACCACCGATTACAACACCGAGCACAGCCATAATAATGGGCTCAAGTAGACTAGTTAGGCCGTCTACCATGTCATCAACTTCTGCTTCATAAATAGAAGCAATCTTACTTAGCATATCGTCAACAGCCCCCGACTCTTCACCGATGGCAATCATTTGTGTGACCATGTCGGGGAAGACTGCGGTGGCCCGCATCGCGGTATGCATTTGCATACCACCTGAGACTTCCTTACGAATAAATAAAATTGCATCGCGATAAATCGCATTACCAGCAGCGCCAGCTGCGGATTCCAGTGCGCCGATCAAGGGCACACCGGCTGCGAAAGTGGTTGATAACGTACGAGTAAAACGGGCTATTGAAGCCTTTTTGAGAATTTCACCGACCACGGGTAATTTGAGAATATTGGCATCGACCTTATCGCGCAGTGCTGGCGACTTCTTGTACGCACGCACAAAAAAGTAACCAAAAGCCGCCATTCCAATAGCTATAAAGACCCCGAAGTCTTGTACAAACCTCGATATGCCGAGAACCAACTGCGTAAATGCTGGCAATTCTGCCCCAAAGCTACTGAAAATCTCTTCAAACTGAGGGACCACAAAAACCAACAGAATTGTGGTGACAATAAAGGCCACCACAACAACTGCTATTGGGTAGAACATGGCCTTTTTAATCTTGGATTTGAGTGCTTCCGCTTTTTCTTTATAAACCGCTATGCGGTCGTAAATAGTTTCCAAAGCACCGGACTGTTCACCAGTTTCGACCAGGTCACAGTATAAGTCATCAAAATAATCAGGATGTTTACGCAGCGCTGAAGATAAAGGTATACCCGCTTGAACTTCGCTGGTTATTTCACCGAGCATTTTGCGCATAGATTGTTTGGCATGCCCTTGGGCGATCATTTCCAGGCTTTGAATAAGCGTCACGCCAGCACCGAGCATAGTGGCAATCTGACGCGACAACACTGCAATATCGGCTGGTACGATTTTGTTATTACCACCAAATAATGGCTTAGCTAGTTTCTTAACTTTGGTCGCTGAAATACCTTGGCGGCGGAGTAAGTTTTTTGCTTCAGTAATTGAGGCTGCGTTGATTTCACCTTTTCGTAAGTGACCTTTGCGGTCAGCGCCTAAGTATGTGTAGCTTACCAATGCTTTTGCCATATCAATTTTCGTCGCTAGTGTTTTACAAATTTAGATGAGATTGTGTTACTGAGTTTGCAGACAAAAAAGCCCAGTAAAACCGGGCTTGTTTGAATCACTTTGACTTGTTAGCCGATTAGCAAAGCTGACCGTCAGAACATACACCAGCCCAAGTAACTGTGCCGCCAGCAAGTGTTGGAGTTAGTGTATAAGTACCTAGACCGTCTTGGTTAGTAGCAACGATTTCGCCGTCAGTAGTAACCAATGCACCTACGACGTTAGTTGGGATGCCGTTAGACCCCCCGTCACAGTCACTTAAAGCACCTTCGATTTGTGCACAAACTTCAACCGCTGATTTAGCCGCCGCTGTAGCGTTAATTGTTTCGCTGAACTCAGCTTTACGCGTGTAGTTACGGTATTCAGGTAATGCGATTGCTGCCAAAATACCGATGATTGCTACAACAATCATCAATTCGATTAAGGTAAAACCTTTTTTGTTAGTCATTGAATTCTTCATGATATATCTCCGTGCGCAGTCTAACGCTATTTGTTTAAAATAAAAAAGGTACCTAAGTCGTTTTCAGTCGTGCGTCTTGGTACTTGCGGAGAAGTATAGATCCAGTTGCGCAACTGAAAAGTATGCGAGCACATACTTGAGTGTAGGTTTTAAACTTTTAACCTTTTTTGGCGGATTACAGCCGCAAGCTTAAACGCAACGACAAATCGATTGCTTTAACGTTTTTGGTAAGTGCTCCGCTAGAGATGTAATCCACACCCGTAGCGGCTAACAACTGTAACTCGTTATCGGTAATGTTTCCCGATACTTCAAGCTTACAGCGTCCATTGGTGAGCTCAACTGCTTCGTGGATCAGAGGTAACGAGAAATTATCTAGCATGACGATATCGGCACCAGCTGCTATCGCTTGAGATAATTCTTCGATTGATTCAACTTCAACTTCTACTGGTTTATCAGTGGCTTGACTGCGAGCTGCAGTAATTGCTGCAGCAATAGAACCACAGGCCGCAATATGGTTCTCTTTGATTAAGAATGCGTCAAACAAGCCAAATCGATGGTTGTCACCTCCGCCACATAGTACCGCGTACTTTTGCGCCATTCGCAAGCCAGGTAGAGTCTTTCGCGTGTCGAGCAGTTTCGTTGATGAATCTTCCATCAACTTAACATAACGCTGGGTTTGTGTGGCGGTTGCACTTAGGCTTTGCAAGAAGTTCAACGCTGTGCGTTCGGCGGTTAATATTGCTCTTGCATTCCCTTGTATCTTAAGTAATACAGCGTTAGCCACAACTGATTCGCCGTCAGAAACTCGCCAATCCAACCGTAAAGTATGATCTATCATTTGACAGGCTAGGTTAACCCAATCAACACCGCAAACAACCATATCTTCTCGCGTGATCAATGTTGCTTCAGCATTAACATGCGCTGGGATTAGGTTTGCTGTTATATCGTTAGCCGCGGTGATATCACCGCCAAGATCCTCAGCTAGGGCATTTGCCACAGCTTCCTCAATTAAGTCAGCAGTCAGATAGGCAGGTTTTTTCATTGTGTAATAGCGTAAGACGAAATTGTGGTAGCATTATAAAGTACGCAGAATTAAAGTTTTATCTTTTTGCGAAAATTCAACGTGGCGCAAAAAGCTCATTCCCAACAGAATTTTTTGCTCACGCATACCCGGGTTCAAATTTGCCGCAACATTTTTCATCGTTATTCCGCCAAGGCTGATTTCATCAATCATCGTCTCAGCAACCGTTACAATACCATTGGCTGTTTGGGCGTATGCTTGATGACCTGGGGTTAAGCCCAATACTTCACCCATATGCGCAGGGATTGCCACATCAGTGGCGCCAGTATCAATAAGAAAAACAACGGGGACACCATTAATAGTGCCACTAGAAATGTAGTGACCTTGTCGATTCTGCTCGAGCACTACCTCAACTCGACTACCAACCATTGAAGAAGAAGGAATGCGATTGGGATTAAACTGCGATTCTAGCAGTTCAGCGAACACGAATGTCACTAAACCAAACCCCGCAATCCATGCCAAAATAACTATCCATTTAGTTACTGCAGTATCGGGTTGTTGTTGCATAACATCTCTTCGCGATTAACAATATTGATATTCTACGTAGCAAACTTAAAAATTGATGAAAATTGTTGCTGGCTGGCTACAAAATATTCGCCATGTGCCGTCTCCACACTTTGATAAGCGCGAAAATCCGGAAATATCACTGTTAGTGATCCACAATATTTCGTTGCCACCCAATCAATATGAAGGAGATGATGTTCTAGCGTTTTTCCAAGGAAAACTGGATCCGCAAAGACACCCCTTTTATGAAGAGATTGCTGACGTGCGGGTGTCCGCCCACTTATTTATCCGCAGAACCGGTGAGGTTGTTCAGTTGGTAAGCTTTGACGATCGCGCATGGCATGCTGGTGTTTCGAGTTTCCAAGGTCGGAAAAAATGTAATGACTACAGTATAGGCATCGAGCTCGAAGGTAGCGATTTTGAATGCTATACGCCGGCTCAATATTCGGCGCTACAAGCGGTTACCCAACAACTGTTACTGGCATACCCAAATATATCTTTGGGACGGATAGTGGGGCATAATGATATTGCACCTGGGCGCAAGACGGACCCCGGCCCCTATTTCAATTGGCCTTATTATCGACAGCTCATCAGAGGACAACAATGACACTACTGAGCCTGTTATTCGCTTTATTGCTTGAGCGTGTAACCGTTAAAACTGAACAGTGGCGCGGTCAGTTTTACGCACAACGATACCTTCGTTGGTTGGTTGAGAAAGGCTGGTTGGCAACAAATAGTGAACGCTCCATTTTCGTTTTAGCCTTCTTGGTTCCGGCGTTGCTCACTTATTTCATCAGTGATTGGCTTGGCAACGGGCTTTTAGGGTTGGCTTTTAATACTGCTATATTGTACGTGTGTTTCGGGTGCCCAAATTTACGCGCGACCTATAAGTGTTTCTTACAAGCAGCAAACCGCGGCGATGTTACCGCCTGTGGATTATATGCTGAGACGTTAGGGCACACTGCCAATGACGAAGGCCAGTGTGGCTCTTTCGGCCAACACCTAGTTTGGCTTAATTACACGCACTACGCCGCTATCATTGTGTTGTTCATTCTGTTCGGCGTTGCTGGGGCTGTAGTTTATGTTGTTGCTTCTGCATTGTTGGGTTTCGTGCAAACGGGTTTTGCTAACGCGTCAGTTAACGATACCGAACACGCTGCAGAATCAATGCGCAATATTATGCATTGGCTGGACTTCATTCCAGTAAGAGTTACTGCACTAGGTTTCCTGCTAGTGGGACACTTTGGTCGCGCGGCTGGTGTTTGGTTAGAAAAATTGTTCGAGCCAACGGTATCGGCAAAAACATTATTGTGTGTGGTATCAACGGCGGCAGAGGACATTGATGCTAGCAATTTGCCGGATAACAGTCCTGAAGCCGTAATTTCAGAGCCAAAGATTCTGGTTAAACTGGCGAAGCGAAATATTACTTTCTTGGTAACCGTTGTGTCTGTACTGACGGTTGTTGGCGCGCTCTAAACCCTAGTCCCCCTTTTATGTCGGCTTCAATATTGAGGTCGGATCTCTTAACAAACGCCCGCACAGCGGGCATTTGCCTGATATTCAACGTTAAGTCACATCATCTGGAACGTAAAAAATATTGTTCAATTGCAGTGATTAACCTACACTTACCGATTAATAGGTTAAATGGTATTACCAATTGTGATTGGGTAGGACGATTTATTTACATTTTGTCCACATCTATCAAGGTCAAAATACTGATACATGCTTAATATTCGCCAAAAAATTTCTGATGTGATTACCGAGAAACTCGAGTCGATGATCCTGGAGGGCTCATGGCTTGCCGGTGAGCAGCTGCCATCAGAGCGTGAATTGGCTCAGCAGTTTGAAGTATCACGCCCGTCGTTGCGAGAGGCGATTCAAAATTTGCACAGTAAAGGGCTAGTCACGCGCAAGCAAGGCGGCGGGACGTTTGTTAGTCGCGAATTGAATTCGGCCATGACCGACCCCTTGCTTGCACTAGTTGCTGAGCGACCAGAGACCCAGTTTGACTTACTTGAGTTTCGCCATGCATTGGAAGGTATGGCTGCATACTATGCAGCGCTGCGTGGGCAACATGAAGATGTTGTTGCTTTGCAGGACGCGTTGGCTAAAGTAACTCAGGCTGACGAACAAGATCGCCAAGCTCAAGCAGAAGCCTTAGCCGAATTTTATTTAACAATGGCGAGAGCGTCGCACAACATGGTCTTGTTGCACGTCATGCGTACGATGCAAGCCATGATGGTCGACAATATTCGACGCAACTTAGAAATGTTGGCGCAACAACCTGAAGTCGAGAGTGAAATACGCGAGCAGCGTCAGCGCATAGTCACAGCCATCGCCGCACGCGACCCTGGACTCGCGAGAACAGCGAGCAATGAGCACTTGGCATTTATTGAATCAACATTACTTAAAATTAACCAGCGCGATTTGCGAATGCAGCGTGCATTACGACGAATTGAATCGGAATAGTGTAAGTTTAACTACATTTATCAGTAGTTTGGACTAGGCTTATTCGGACAGTTTTTAACTTGTAAAATGTGAAAATAGGACAGCACCATGGCAGATATGATGCAGCATGACCAAGACCCACTCGAAACTCAAGAGTGGATTGATTCCCTTGAGTCAGTCTTAGAAAACGAAGGGGTTGAGCGCGCTCACTTCTTACTCGAGTCTTTGATCGAGAAAGCGCGCCGCAATGGAGCTCACTTGCCGTACGATGCGACCACTGCGTATATCAATAGTATTCCTGCTGGCCAAGAGCCAACGATGCCAGGCGATCAAACTATTGAAACTAAGATTCGTAACGCGATTCGTTGGAATGCGTTAATGATGGTTCTAAGGGGTTCAAAGAAAGATCTAGAGCTTGGTGGTCATATATCCAGTTTTGCGTCTTCAGCCATGTTGTACGATGTGGGCTTCAACCACTTCTTCCGCGCGCCAACCGATGATAATGGCGGCGATTTCTTATTTGTACAGGGCCACGTTTCACCAGGTATTTACTCACGGGCATTCATCGAGGGGCGTTTGAGTGCTGGTCAGCTTGATATGTTCCGCCAAGAAGTAGATGGAGAAGGTGTTTCATCATATCCACACCCTAAATTAATGCCTGACTTTTGGCAGTTCCCTACTGTATCTATGGGCTTGGGGCCTATGCAGGCAATTTATCTCGCACGTTTCTTGAAGTACTTGACTAACCGCGGCTTGAAAGATTGTTCAAGCCAGCGCGTCTGGTGCTTTATGGGTGATGGCGAGGTGGACGAGCCAGAAAGCTTGGGGGCAATTGGCTTAGCATCGCGCGAAAACCTCGACAATCTGACGTTTGTGATCAACTGTAATTTGCAGCGCCTAGATGGTCCTGTGCGTGGTAACGGTAAGATCATTCAAGAGTTAGAGGGCACGTTCCGCGGTGCGGGTTGGGAAGTCATAAAAGTCATCTGGGGCCGGTACTGGGATTCTCTACTAGCGCGTGATACGTCTGGCAAGTTACTCGACGTGATGAATGAAACAGTTGACGGTGAATACCAGAACTATAAAGCCAAAGGTGGCGCCTATACGCGTGAAAACTTCTTTGGCAAATACCCTGAATTAAAAGATATGGTTGCCAACATGTCAGATGACGATATCTGGCGTTTGAATCGTGGCGGCCATGATCCAGTTAAAGTGTACGCGGCTTACAAGCGCGCGACTGAAACTCAAGGTCGCCCACAAGTCATCTTAGCGAAAACAGTTAAAGGTTACGGATTGGGTGAAGCGGGCGAAGGTAAGAACATCGCTCACAACGTTAAGAAGATGGATACTGATTCGGTTAAGCAATATCGCGATCGTTTCAATATTCCATTATCAGATGAAGCGTGTGCTGAATTAAGCTACTACCGCTTTGAAGAAGATAGCCCTGAAATGCGCTATCTGCGTGAAAAGCGCGAGGCATTAGACGGCTATATGCCGGTGCGTCGTGAGAAAAGTACTGAAGAGCTACCGGCGCCACCACTTAAAGCATTTGAGGCCATTACTAAAGGCTCTGGTGACCGTGAAATCTCGACCACAATGGCCTTTGTGCGTGTGCTTACCGTTATGCTGAAAGACAAGCAAATGGGCTCGCGCGTAGTACCGATTATTCCAGACGAAGCACGTACGTTCGGTATGGAAGGCTTGTTCCGTCAGGTTGGCATCTACAGTAACTCAGGGCAAAAATACATCCCACAAGATAAAGACCAAGTGGCTTACTATCGCGAAGATAAAAAAGGTCAAGTGTTACAGGAAGGTATCAACGAACTAGGCGCAATGTCGTCATTCGTAGCAGCGGGTACGTCATACTCGCTAAATAACTTACCGATGCTACCCGTGTATATCTACTACTCCATGTTTGGCTTCCAACGCGTTGGAGACATGGCATGGGCAGCTGGTGACTCACAAACGCGTGGTTTCTTAGTTGGTGGTACTGCAGGTCGTACAACACTCAATGGCGAAGGTTTGCAGCACCAAGATGGCCATAGCCATGTTCAAGCTGGCTTGATCCCGAACTGTGTGTCTTACGACCCAACCTTCGGGTACGAAGTCGCAGTGGTTGTTCAAGATGGTATTCGCCGGATGCTAGAGAATCAAGAGAATGTGTTCTACTACCTCACTGTGATGAACGAGAACTATGCGCAACCAGAGATGCCAAAAGGTTGTGAAGAAGGCATCATCAAAGGTATCTATTCGCTCGAGAAAGTGGGTAAAGCCAATGCTAAGAAGAAAGTTAAGTTACTTGGCTCTGGCACCATTTTGCTGCAAGTTCAAAAGGCGGCTCAAATCCTTCACGACGAGTTTGGCGTTGCCTCTCAGGTGTACAGTGTAACGTCATTCAATGAACTTGCTCGCAACGGCCAGGATGTTGAACGTGAAAACATGCTTAATCCAGAGAGTAAACAATCAAAACCTTACATCACTGAAGTGTTAGAGGAAGGTTTTGAAGGTCCGACAATCGCAGCAACAGACTACATCAAAAACTACAGTGACCAAGTTCGCGCTTTTGTACCAGGTAGCTATCGCGTGTTAGGTACAGACGGTTTTGGTCGTTCTGACAGCCGAGCAAACTTACGTCGTCATTTCGAAGTAGATGCAGCGCACATTGCTTATGCGTCTTTGTATGAGCTCTATAAAGAGGGCTCGATTGATGCGAAGGCCTTAACGAAAGCAGCTCAATCGCTGGATATTGACCCAGCTAAACCTAATCCGTTTTACGCGTAAGCTGACAGGGAGAATATAAATGAGCACTAAAGAGATATTAGTACCTGATGTCGGTGATGATGAAGTTGAAGTTATTGAGCTCTGTGTCGCAGTAGGCGATGACGTAGCAGAAGATGACTCGCTAGTAACTGTTGAGAGCGATAAGGCCAGCATGGATATTCCGGCCCCCTTTGCCGGTAAAGTCGCGCGCTTAAACGTTAAGGTTGGCGATAAAATCAAGCAAGGTGATTTACTTGCGGCACTGAGTGCTGCAGACGCCGCCGCGGAAGAACCTGCGCCAGTAGCTCCAGCACCGGAAGAAGCACCAGCAGTACCCGCTAGCACTGGTGGTGCGTCAGTGACAGTTACCGTACCGGATATTGGTTATGCCAGCGATGTGGATATCATCGAAGTATTAGTCAGTGTCGGTGACACCGTAGCTGAAGAAGATGGTTTGATTACGCTTGAAACCGATAAAGCCACGATGGATGTGCCAGCGCCACAAGGCGGTGTGGTCAAATCTATCGCGGTTAAAGTGGGTGATAAAGTTTCTGAGGGCTCCGTAGTATTGGAGTTAGAAACTGCATCGAGTGCGGCCGCCACTGAAGCCGCCGCAGCGCCTGCCCCAGCTGCAGCACCAACACCAGCTGCTGCTCCAACTGCCAGTGCGAGCGAAGTCATTGATGTGACTGTACCGGACATTGGTGACGCCAGTGACGTAGATGTTATTGAAGTCTTGGTTGCCGAAGGTGATAGCGTTGCTGAAGAAGATGGTCTAATAACGCTTGAGACCGATAAAGCGACTATGGATGTACCGGCGCCACAATCAGGCGTTGTGAAAGCATTGAAGATTAAAGTAGGCGACAAAGTATCAGCAGGGAGCTTGGTTTTAACCCTTGAAGTGCAAGGAGCTACACCAGCACCAGCAGCACCAGCGGCTGAGCCACCTGCACCTAAAGCAGCAGAAGCTACGCCAGCACCTGCACCCAAAGCGCCGCCGGTACCGCATCACCCTTCTGCAGGTGAGAAGAAACCTTCGGGTAAGGTACATGCGTCACCATCCGTGCGTCGTTTGGCACGCGAATTTGGTGTCGATCTGACTCATGTAAATGGCACTGGCTCTAAAGGCCGTATCTTAAAAGAAGATGTGCAATCATACGTTAAATATGAATTGTCACGGCCAAAGATGACTCCTGGTGCGAATGTCTCAGCAGGTGGCGGCGGATTACAAGTGCTTGCGCCACCTAAAGTCGATTTCAGCAAATTTGGTGAAGTTGAAGAAGTACCATTGACGCGTATTCAAAAGATTTCTGGTCCAAATTTGCATCGCAATTGGGTGACTATCCCACACGTTACGCAGTTTGAGGAAGCCGATATCACCGATTTAGAGATCTTCCGTAAAGAGCAGAATGCGGTCGCTGAGAAGCGTAAGCTAGGCGTTAAGATTACGCCGTTGGTATTTATGATGAAGGCGGTTGCGGATGCATTGAAGGCTTATCCGGTATTCAATACGTCGTTGTCTGAGTCGGGTGAATCGCTCATTCAGAAGAAGTATTACCATATTGGTATAGCGGTTGACACACCGGGCGGTTTGGTTGTGCCAGTGGTGCGTGACGTGGACCAAAAAGGCGTTCTTGAATTATCTCGCGAGTTAACTGAAATCAGTATTAAGGCACGTGACGGTAAATTGAAAGCTGCTGATATGCAGGGCAGTTGTTTCACCATCTCTAGCCTTGGTGGTATTGGCGGTACGGCCTTTACACCAATCGTCAACGCACCAGATGTTGCAATCTTGGGTGTGTCGAAAAGTGAAATGAAACCGAAGTGGAATGGCAAGGAGTTTGAACCGCGTTTGATGTTGCCATTATCGTTGTCTTACGACCATCGTGTTATTGACGGTGCAGTTGCGGCAAGGTTTGCTGTACACCTTAGTAATGTCTTGGGCGATTTGCGTCAGATTTTGCTGTAAACATAGGATTTCAGTGCGATAAGCAGTTATTTCACTGAATATTTTTGCACATACAAGCGCAGGCGATTAGAATCTGCGCAAGCGTATGCCTTGGTCAATTCAAGGCAGTGTGTTTTGGAATTTAATTGAGGTCGTAATGAGCGAAATAAAAACTCAGGTAGTAGTGTTAGGTGCTGGTCCTGGTGGTTATTCAGCTGCGTTTAGAGCAGCGGATTTAGGTTTGGATGCAGTGGTCGTTGACGCGCGTGATACGTTAGGTGGGGTCTGTCTTAATGTTGGATGTATTCCTTCCAAAGCATTGCTGCACGTTGCTAAAGTGATTCAGGAAGCAAAACACTTGTCTAGCCATGGTGTTACTTTTGGCGAGCCGACATTTGACCTTGATAAAATTCGCGCATGGAAAGACAGTGTTGTAAACCAGTTGACTAAAGGTCTAGCTGGGATGTCAAAAATGCGCAAGGTACAGCATGTACAAGGTTACGGTAAATTCACCGGTGCTAACACACTAGAAGTTGAAGGCAAAGATGGCAAAACCATGATTATTTTTGAGCACGCTATTATTGCCGCGGGTTCTGAGCCAGTGTCGTTGCCGTTTATTCCAGCTGATGACCCTCGCGTAATCGATTCAACTGGCGCACTTGAGATGGCTGACATTCCAGAGAAGATGTTAGTGCTAGGTGGTGGTATTATCGGTTTGGAAATGGGTACCGTATACAATGCATTGGGTTCAAGTATCGATGTGGTTGAATTCCTTGACCAACTTATACCGGCTGCTGATAAAGACATCGTCAAGGTTTATACCAAAACGTTAAAGGGCAAGTTCAACCTTATGCTTGAAACCAAGGTTACTGCAGTTGAAGCGAAAGACGACGGTTTATACGTTTCGTTCGAAGGTAAGAAAGCACCGGTAGAACCTGTGCGTTATGACAAAGTCCTTGTGGCAGTTGGCCGTAAGCCAAATGGCAAGTTAATTGACGCAGACAAAGCCGGTGTTGTTGTTGATGAGCGTGGCTTTATCAACGTTGATAAGCAATTGCGCACAAATGTTAATCACATCCATGCGATTGGTGACGTTATCGGTCAACCAATGCTTGCTCACAAAGCGGTTCATGAAGGTCACGTTGCAGCCGAAGTTATTGCAGGTAAGAAACATTATTTCGATCCGCGTTGCATTCCTTCAGTAGCCTACACTGAACCAGAGGTTGCTTGGGTTGGTTTAACTGAGAAAGAAGCCAAAGAACAAGGCGTTAACTATGAGTCAGCCACTTTCCCATGGGCGGCTTCAGGGCGTGCGATTGCCTCTGCAGCAACTGACGGCATGACTAAGATGATTTTCGACAAAGATTCAGGTCGCGTTATTGGTGGCGCAATTGTCGGTACCAATGCTGGCGAAATGCTGGGCGAAATTGGTCTGGCGATCGAAATGGGTGCTGATGCTGAGGACGTAGCATTAACAATCCACGCTCACCCAACATTGAATGAGTCAATCGGTTTGGCGGCTGAAATCTTTGAAGGCAGCATTACTGATATGCCTAATCCGAAAGCAAAAAAGCGCTAAGTTAAACCCCTGTAACTACCAAAACGCCGGCAAGTAAGCCGGCGTTTCTTTATCCTTCACTTTCATCATCAAATATTTGCTCAATGGTTAAACCGAAAGTTCTCGCCGCTTTGAATGCTAGCGGTAGACTCGGATCAAATTTACCCGTTTCTATTGCATTTACTGTCTGACGAGTGACGTCCAAAACACGTGCTAAATCTGCTTGTGTCCAGTTGCGTTCCGCTCGCAATACCTTAAGACGATTTTTCATAGGTACTTCCTAAAGCCTATAAATACGCTGAACATATAACTAAGTCCCATGACAAATAGAATATTTGCAGGGTTAGGTGAAAAACCTAACAGTTGAATTGGATACAGTAATCCATAGACAGCACCAAAAACCAAACTTGTACCTAACGATATCGCCATAGCATTCATGTGGATAGTACGCTGCATTTCATCCATTGCTGCAAGTTGCTGTTTGTGAGCGATAATCATCTTGTAGCCCATGAATAAATTTATCACTATACTGATTATGCTGAATGTTGGCGCGTAATCCCAAAGGAATTTAGGGCCAAAGGCTATTAGCGCTAGCGATACCAACCATGCGCTCGCCCAAACAAAAATAGTACGACTGGAACGCTTCATTCGCTGCTGTAACGTTGTTTGATTATCCATTGTGAGTTTCCTTTTCCGGTTAATTTAAAAGTAAAGTTGACTTTACATATGGTAAAGATAGCTTGTCTCATACTATTGGTCAAGCAAACTTTACATAAATTAAAGTTACATTGACATTCAGGGGGCAGCTCTTCAGCCTTTAACACAGAGATTTGCAATGCTATCTAGAAGCATGCAAGCTATCAACATTAGCGAAATGTACGCCATTGCTTAACTATTTTTGATATGAATAAACGAATTTGGACCGGCCTTCATCGTTGGGTAGGTATTGTGATAGGTATTCAAGTCCTGTTGTGGATAGCGGGTGGCGTTTATATGAGTGCGGTACCGCTTAACTGGGTGCATGGTAAACCGCTAGTTAAATCGCATCCCAGCGTTAATTTTTCCGAACCTCCGGGTATCGCCGAACTGCCCATTGAGGTAAGCAATTGGGCAACCATCGAATGGGTAATGCGGATCGACCAACCCGTGCTAAAACTCACTGATTTTGATAGTCACTCGACTTTTATCGATGTCACAGACGCCAGCCAGCAAGCACTACCAGAACTTTCGGATGAGCAGGTATCGCTGTTTGCACAGGCACAGTATTTAGGTAGTGGCACATTGCTATCTATCGATCGGGTTGAGCAACCGCCTGAAGAAGCTTCTGGGATTAGCTTTCCGATTTATGCTGTGCAGTTTGATGATTGGATCAATACGACTTTCTATATTCATCCCTATACCGGGCAAATACTGAAAGTACGCAGCGATATTTGGCGTTTATTCGATATCTTTTGGATGCTGCATATTATGGATTACGAAACTCGTGACAACTTTAACAACCCCTTGCTAATAATCTCAGCCATAATTGCTTTGTTCTTCACTGTGACCGGTATGGTCTTAACGGTATCTTGGATATCACGAAGCATGCGCTATAGACGAGTCTGACATGCCAGACAAAGTACCCAATCCTCAACTGGATCAGATGGAATTTTTTGATATTCCAAGCCCTTGTATTGGTGTATGTGAGGCCAATGACCGCGGGTTTTGCAAAGGGTGCTTTAGAAGCCGCGAAGAAAGAATCTATTGGCCGCAGATTAATGATTCAGCTAAGCGCATCATCATCCAACAATGTCAACGACGAGCGCGAGCGGCGCGGAACAAGAAAAACGTCCAGTCAGCGTCTAGCAACAGCCAAGGTGATTTGTTTGACGACATTGAAAACAGCGACTAATGCAACGCTTAAAAATGGATTATTCAAAGCGGTAAAAAAGCCTTAATCCGAACATTCAATGAGGGTATACTAGCGCGAATTCATTGTGCTGAGGTTTTTCATGGCTATAGAGAAGTTCGCAGATCATGCATCCGAGTCGTTCACCATGCCCGAAGTTTGTGTCAAGCTTCGCTCAATGTTAGACGATGGCAAGCATGACCTAGATGATATTACTCAGCTTATAGTCGTTGATCCAAACCTCAGCGCGAAGGTGTTGCGCTTGGCTAACAGTGCATTGTTTCGATTTCCGAGCCAAATTAGCTCAGTGACTAAAGCAATAAGCGTTATTGGCGGCGAAGCACTGTACAACATAGTGATGGCAGAAACGGCTTCTTTGGCATTCAAACACTTTGATTCACAACTCGTTGATATCGAGCGCCATTGGCATAATTCAGTGTATTGCGGCATGGCGGCAAAACACAGCGCGTTGGCGCTAAAAAAACGTGCCTGTGACAGATTTTTCGCTATGGGCATACTGCAAGGCTTAGCTGACTTGGTGATTGCGAAAAACGCGAGTGACACCTACCGTAAAATTAATCACCCAGACGCTCAAGGATTGCCTTGGCAGCGTCAACAACTTGAGATGGGGTTTGCATTCGCTCAATGCAGTGGCGCAATCTTAGAGCGCTGGAAATTGCCATTGTCATTGTATTACCCGATTGCTCAAATGCATAACACTGCGCGCGTAAAGCAAGATGCTGATGTGGCCATTATGACATTTGCTGCTCAGCTAACGGAATACCGTTCAAATATTGAGCGCTATAAAACCATAAAGATATGGGAAGATGATACTCAACCTGCACTGTTATTCACCGATGAGCAGATAGAAATGATTATAGACTCAACGGAAAAAGACACCGCTCGCATAGCGAGTATGATTCTGCAATAAAATACGTAAGCAACATTATGAACGTAAAGCAGCTAACACTCTTAGTCGGTAGCGTTTTGTTTTCTCAACATGCTTTTGCCGGCACCAATATCATGACGTCTTTGTATATTGCAGACTTTGATGATGCCGCAGAAAGTGCGCAGGAAGAAGGTTTTACTTTGGAAGGTGAATTCGGTTTCCTAACGGCTTCTGGCAATACCAATGCGGCAAGTATCAAGGGCGCATTGAATGCTGAACAGGAAACGCTTAACTGGAGTAATCAGTATCGGTTAGAGATGCTTTATAAAGAAAGTGAAGTGCAACGTGACGGCGATAATATTCGCGACGTCACTGCCCAACGTTTTTATAGCACAGTGCAGATGGACTACAAATTAAGTAATCCGGATCATCGATTATTTGTATTTGGTGAATACGACAACAATCGGTTCAGCGCTTATCAGTATCAGGCCGCAATAGCGGCAGGTTGGGCGCAAAAAGCAATTGATGAAGAAGACTACCAATTTCGCTACAGCATCGGGCCAGGCTATGGTATTGCCATCGAGCACGACGGTGATACAGACAACGAAAACCACGGATTTATTGTGAGAGCTTCAGTTGAGTACAAGCAGCAGTTGTCGACTGGCGCTAAATTGCGTCAGTTTTTAAGTACAGAGGCGAATAGTGATTCCACACGTTCTCGCTCGGAGACGTCGATTTCTGCGCAAGTTATGGACTCTATGGCTATGAAGCTATCTTTTATTATGAATTACAATAGTGGCGTGGAAGATGCTGACCAAGATAACTTGGATACAGAAACGTCCATTACGTTGGTTTATCAATTCTTTTAATT
The DNA here is from genome assembly GCA_964230255.1 of Alteromonas sp. GTDB lineage: Bacteria > Pseudomonadota > Gammaproteobacteria > Enterobacterales > Alteromonadaceae > Alteromonas_E. The sequence continues at coordinate 4,108 of CAXRGW010000029.1, read as the reverse complement.
GCAGCGCTAGCGAAAAAATATACAATGTCCGGTATAGCACATCTATGGGCCACTACAGATTTACCACAAGGAAATGAAATGAAGAAATTACTAATTGCAACGGCTGTTCTGGCCTCATTTGCCGCCACTGCAGAAGACGATAAAACGTTTACAATGGACGGCGAATTCGGTCTGATTTTTACTACTGGTAACACTGAAACAACGTCAGTAAATGCGGGTTTGAAAGCGACTCAAGAACTCGAAAGCTGGAGCAACGAATACCTAGCACAGGGTTTGTACAAGCAAGATCAAGTGACCAATGCAGATGGTGAAGAAGCCGACGAAACAACGGCGCAAAAGCTCTTTGTTTCCGGCCAAGGTAACTACAAGTTAGAGAATCCTGATTACCGTATTTTTATCTTCGGTTCATACGAAGACGATCGCTTCAGTAACTTTAAATCACAGACCACAATTGCTGGCGGTTGGAACCAAAAAGTATGGGAAGACGATACTAGTAGTTTTGACTACAGTATTGGTCCGGGTTACTCATTTGCTGAAACTCAAGACGGGGAAGACTTTGACAGTGTGATTGTTCGTGGTGCATTTAATTATTCATGGTTCATTTCAGAGACCTCTAAGTTCACCCAAACGTTCAGTACTGAAATTGGTTCTGACAACACTAAATCACGCGCTGTTTCGGCGCTAACAGCTAAGATTAGCGGTAATCTTTCGATGAAACTATCACTTAAGTTAGACCACAACTCAGATGTTGCCGATGGGGTGGACAACCTAGACACTGAAACCGCGGTGACTCTGGTTTATAGCTTTTTCTAAGCGAACAAAGTATTTAACAAAAAAGGAGAGCATTCGCTCTCCTTTTTTAATGCTTATATGACTTTTTCAATTAATGCAGAATGCGCGACTTGATTGTACCTTCTATCTTTTCTAATTCAGCAAAGGCCTCATCTGCACGATTGGCTTCAACGTCGATCACTACGTAACCAATGTTCTCATTAGTTTGTAAGTACTGTGCCAGAATGTTGATTTGCTTGTCAGCGAATGCTTGGTTAATTTGCGTCAATACACCCGGTTGGTTGGCGTGAATGTGCAACAAGCGCGAGGTGTCTGTGTGCTCAGGCAAAGATACTTCAGGGAAGTTAACCGCTGATAATGTCGAACCGTTATCACTGTATTTTGCCAGTTTACCCGCTACCTCAATACCAATGTTTTCCTGGGCTTCTTGAGTACTACCGCCAACGTGTGGCGTTAAGATCACGTTGTCGAATTTACGCAGGGGCGACTCAAACTCTTCGTTATTAGACTTTGGCTCAACGGGGAACACATCGATCGCCACACCGTTTAGTTTGTTCGCTTCAAGCGCTTCTACCAATGCTGGAATATCAATGATTGTGCCGCGCGCGGCATTGATCAAAATGGAACCATCTTTCATCTGAGCAATTTCTTTTGCACCAATCATGTCTTTAGTTTGTGCCGTTTCAGGCACGTGCAATGTGACTACGTCGGACGTATTGAGTAATTTCTTCAAGCTTTTCACTTGGCTTGAGTTGCCCAATACTAACTTGTCTTCAATGTCATAGAATTGTACGCGCATACCTAAGTGTTCTGCCAGAATACTTAGCTGTGTACCAATGTGACCGTAACCAATAATACCTAAGGTTTTACCGCGGGCTTCGTAGGAGCCGATTGCACTTTTTAGCCATTCACCGCGGTGTGCTTTGGCATTTTTTTCTGGAATGCCACGCAGCAACAGGATGATTTGACCAAGCACCAGCTCGGCGACTGAGCGCGTGTTTGAGAAAGGCGCATTGAAAACCGGAATACCGCGAGCTTGTGTTGCACCTAGATCAACTTGGTTTGTGCCAATACAAAAACAACCAATTGCGACAAGCTTGGATGCTGCATTGATAACGTTGGCGCTTAACTGAGTTCGTGAGCGAATGCCAATAAAGTGTACATCTTTGATTTTCTCAATTAGTTCATCTTCTGGGAGTGATGTTTTGAGACTTTCAATGTTTTGATAGCCGTTGTTGTTTAAGGTCTCTACTGCGCTTGGATGCAGACCCTCAAGCAGTAGAATTTTGATTTTGTCCTTGGGCAGTGACACTTTGCTCATAGCGATTGATTCTCTAACAGAAATGAAAAGCAGACATCTGGACGTCTAAACGAAACGGCAAAATACCAGATGTCAGCAGATCTTAAAAGCGTTATTTGCGTTATTTTATGGTTTCTACACCATCATCAGTACCAACCAGCACAACATCCGCACCGCGCAACGCAAACAGACCATTGGTAACTACACCAACAATGTTGTTGAGCTTGCGTTCTAAATCACTGGGGTCGAGAATGGAAAGGTTGTGCACATCTAAAATAACGTTGCCATTGTCGGTTACAACGTTTTGGCGATAGACAGGGTCACCACCCAATTTAACGATTTCACGGGCGACATAAGAACGCGCCATCGGAATGACCTCAACAGGCAAAGGAAATTTACCCAACACCGGTACTTGCTTGGTATCGTCGATAATACAAATAAATTGTTTAGCGACAGCAGCCACAATTTTCTCTCGGGTTAGCGCTGCACCACCACCTTTGATCATTTGTTTGTGTTCAGTAATTTCATCCGCACCATCAACATAGATGTCTAGCTCGCTCACACTATTGAGGTCAAATACCTCAATGCCCAAGGCACGTAAGCGCGCAGTTGAAGCGTCAGAGCTTGATACCGCACCTTGAATATCGTTCTTCATCGATGCTAAAGCATCGATGAAATGGTTTACCGTAGAGCCGGTACCAACGCCAATAATACTGTCAGGCGTTACGAAGGATACAGCAGCCATTGCGACGGCTTTTTTCTTATCATCTTGGGTCATGTGAGGGCCTTGTCTTTAAGTTTGCGCTAGTGTACTCCAAGGGCTGAGATTGTTGTATTGATTTTCCTTATATCTTGATTTCGGCGAACGAGCTTGTCATCCCAGAGCAAATCTCGAAATCCGGAGCAAATTACGTCATCCCGGCGAAGGCCGGGACCTCCTTGGAACGCGTTGTCGTATGCAACATTGCTGGCACGGTGGGAGGTTCCCGCCTGCGCGGGAATGACGAAAAGTAGCTGCGGGAATGACATACTTTAAAACGTCCTAAACCCACTCGGGGTGAAAACCCCCGCTAACGGTAAATCCCAAGGTTTGATAGGAATGTCTTCACACTCCTGGATATCATGGGCAACGCCAATGAGTTTGGCTGAATGAGAGGCGCTTGATAGGGTTGTATCGTAATAGCCACCGCCCATCCCTAAACGATGGCCGCGATAATTAAAGGCCACCAATGGCAGTAACACGTGACTAATGTCGGGTAGTGGAACGAGACAGTTCTGGTCAAAAGCGGGTTCTGGTATGCCGTATTTGTTGTCGTACAATTGAGTCGAACTATCGTACTTGGCAAATACCAACTGACGTGTATTGTTGGGATCGACGATAGGCAATACGGTAGTGATGCCACATTGCCAACAGAGCGCTAATATGGGCGCGATATCAATCTCGCCCTCATTGGCTAAATAACCAGAAATGACACTGGGGTGTGCGGTATCGAGGTATGCGGCGAAGTGTGTAAGTAACGCCTTGCTGGCATCTTGTTGTTGCTCCGCCGTTAAGCCACGTCGTAATCCACGATAATGCTGGCGTAGGGCTTTTTTATCAAAGGCTTGAGTAGACATGGAAATGACATACCTGACTCGACCTAACAATCGAGGCAGGTAATGCTGCTAAAGCGCGTAAGTGTCGATAAACAACTGGGTTAATCGACCGTGATCAACGCCAGTGGCGACTTTGATCTTTTTCGCGTCTAACCATAGCGGACTAGCGGTAGTTCCTTCCGGAGCAACGCTGGTTTGACCGCGATTGAGCGGGTCGGTAGAAACGCGCGCGTGGCCTTCAGTAATTTCAAACAAGCTTGCATCAATCATGTAAGCCAGTGGGAAGGCATCGTGGAAGAAACACACGCGGTCTTCACGGTTTTGCGAGTAAAAGTCGGTATAAAATTTTGATGATTGTTGCACAAAACCGCCGAGCTTTTCGTTCTTGCTCGCTAGGGTATCCATAAAGCTCGGGTCAAA
>CAXRGW010000028.1:0-9929 GCA_964230255.1 Alteromonas sp. | reverse complement strand
CAGCCGCGCGCTTGAGTGCGGCCAGCGCTCCTGCAGTATCTTGCTGTGCAAAACACTGAATGGCACGTTGAAAAAAGCTTTCACTATCCATTAAGTAGTTAAATCCAACCCAAAAAAAAGCCTCTCTGATGAGAGGCTTTTGTCTCACTAATACGTTATTAGAACGTCATGCTGAAACGTACGTAACCGAACTGTCCAGGTACTTCGTACATTGACGGGTCGAAGCTGTTAGCAAACGTTGTGAATGAAACTGGAGGATCTTGATCCAACAAGTTGTTCACACCAGCAGTTACACGTAAGTTGTCGTTGATGAAGTAACCAACGGAAACGTCGTGGTAACCCATCGCACTCAACACGTTGTAATCTTCACCGTCTGGACCACTATTAGGATCACTACACAACTCATCGTTCAACGACGCACTGATATTACAGTTCTCAATAGTTGAACTAATGTGACGAACCAAGTAGTTAGCTGTCCAGTCACCGTTTACCCAGTTCAAGCTGATATTCGCACGAACACGCGGAACTACGTCACGGTCAAATGCACGGCCGGCCTCGCGGAACGGAGTCGATGTGCCAGATACTGGATCTTCAATGATAACGCTACGATCGTCAACATATGTGCCGTCTATACGGAATTTGAAATCACCGAAATCAGTTTCGAAGCCGTATGCCAACTCCATATCGAAACCTTTAGTCGTTTGTCCACCCAAATTCACTAGACCGTTAAACAAATCGATAACTTGGCCTTGAGAGCCACGCTGAACGTTTGAACACAGTGTTACACCGTCAGCCGCACATGCGTCGAGGATTGTTTGAGCACCTACCGAAGAAACCGCACCAATAACTTCAATGTCAAAGACATCAAACGTTAATGACGCACCTTCTAACCACTCTGGCGCATAAACAAGACCATAAGTATAACTTTCTGCTTCTTCAGCCGCTAGGTTTTCATTACCACCCACAGTGATCCGAATCTGTGAATTTGGCTGCTGGTAACCTGCTGGAATACCAGCACAACCTGGTTTATCTGGGTTAGCCGCTTCACCGCCGTTACATGGGTCGGTTAGATTTGGGAAACTATCGCTGTTGCCCAAGAACAATTCGCTAATAGATGGCGCACGGAATGCCTCAGACCAGGTACCGCGGAACATTAGCTCATCATTAACGCGCCACTTAAGACCAACCTTAGAGTTGGTGGTATCACCGAAGTTACTGTAGTCAGAGTAGCGAGTTGCTAGCTCTAAATCTAACGCATCAACAAAGGCCACATCTGCTACCAATGGAATTGCAAGCTCTAAGTAAAATTCTTCAACGCTGTATGAACCTGAGGTAGGCTGGCGCGAGTTACCAGACGTAATACCTGCGGCAATCAATGCATCTGGCTGGTCAAAACCTTCCTGCCAACGCTTCTCATACCCGGCTGCGAAACCCACGAAACCAGCAGGTAATTCCATAACTTCGCCAGTGATGTTTGCTTGATAGCTCTCAAGCGATGTACCCGACGCGTCTTGTGCAGTGAATGAGATGTAGTCAAGCATTTCTTGTGTGATAGAACCTTGCTTGATACCTGTTGAACCACCAAACAAGTTGAGTGGCACACATGAAGTGTCTGTTACACAAGCATCGGCCAACGCTAATTTAACGCGGTCTGTGTTTAACAAACCATCAGTTATACTGTTTTGCGCAATATCTGCATATGTATAGCCAACATCCCAATAGAACTCGCTATCACCGACTTCAAGAACACCTTCTAAACCACCATTGAATTGGAACTGGTCAACGTTCTGTTTAAACTCACGGTTACCCGCTTCAAACATACGACGACCTACCAAGAACAACCAGCCTGGATCGCCCGGCGCATAGTCTGTTGATAGCTCATAACCTAGAGGGTTAAATGGATTATCCGCTCCGATCACGTAACCAGAATCACCAAACGCAGCACCAAAGAACAATGGCGTCGGTGCCAAGAACTGTGCAGACTTACGGTTGCCATAAAATGCTGTAGCAACAACTGATACGTCATCAGTTAACTCGTAGCGACCCTGAGAGTATAAGTTGATACGCTCTTGAGGCGTTGATAAGTAGTTAAATGGAGCGTAGTTGAAACGGCTAGTCGGCTCTACCCATGGTGCAAGACCACCTTGCTGACCAGTACCCGTTTGATTTTGGAAAGCACCAGTATTATCGTAGTACATGAAGCGGCCATTCGGCGTACCAGATGAACCAGCGAAATTTTCAGGTGTACCAAATACTGGAACTGCTGAAATTGGACGGTCACCAGCAAAAGTTGGCTCTTCTTCTACGTATGAAATATTAAAGTACACGCTGCCTTTGTCGTTAGATGTACCAAAACCAATATCATACTGCTCTTTATTACCATCGCCTTCGCTGATGAACTCGCCTTGATATGCACTAGCGTGAACACCTTCGAAGTCTTGCTTAGTGATGATGTTAACAACGCCCGCGATCGCGTCAGAACCATATACCGCAGAAGCACCGTCTTTTAGTACTTCGATACGATCGATAATTGATGCTGGAATGTTGTTTAAGTCAACAGAACCGCCTAGGCCAGGAGACCAGCGTTTACCGTTAACAAGCACCAACGTACGGTTAGAACCGATACCGCGGATGTTGATAGTAGTTGTACCATTACCACCATTGTTATTGTTGGTGTTAATTGCAGAACCTGCAGAAGGTATTGATTGAAGAACATCACCAATTGATGTGATACCGAACTTTTCAATTTCAATTGCATCAAGCACAGATACTGGGTTAGCCCCTTCGATGTCGGCGCGACGGATACGCGAGCCTGTAACCTGAATCTTTTCGACAGCGCCCTCATCTGCGCCAGCATCTTGAGCAATTGCTGGAGCGGCAAAACCTAATGATGATACTGCGCCAAAAGCACAAGCCAACTTGACTGACTGTGCCAGCTTAGAGTTTGTAAACATGTATTGTCTCCCTGGATCACTACTATGTGTAGTGATTTGTTATTAACCGTATAATCGGTTTTTTATTAGTAAGGCAGTGAACCTCAACGCGATAATAACCATATCCTTACGTAGTGGTCAACTGCGTTTACGTTGAGATACAGAAAAGTTCAAAATTTTTTTCGATTATTTTCTTTAGCCGTAAAGAATTTATTACACTTTGGACTTGCTCGCCTGATATAGGTGAAACTCTAAATAACGGGTTACGTCGCCCGGCAATTTGGGCAATAAATGTTTTGGTAACAAAAACGTAGCCATATCAAAGAAATCGACGAACACTCGATTAGCTTGTGTTGTGCGATGCAAATACTCGTGCCCTGCTGACCCGCCAGTGCCAATTTTTCCACCGAGCATTCGATGAACCATCATTGCATGACGATGTCGCCAAATGGTTAATTTTTCATCGACCTCAGTGAGTAGCGTAATAAATTGGAACGGTAAGTTAAAAATTGGCTCTTGTGAGTACTGCTTTATAAAGAGTGCTGAGAGCATGGCTTTTTGGCTTAAGCGGAATTGGCCGTTGCTGAGTAACTGTTGGTATTCACCTTCGTCTAATAATGCTGAAAACTTGGCAGCTGTTTGCGCCAATGCATCTAACTCTTTTTGCCTGTCGGTTGAAGACAAGCCGGTGTTTTCCATTATGGTTTGGCGATCTTCTGCAAGATAGTTTTCTGTTACCGTTTTGTAGAGTTGCCAAAATGAAAAGCCATCAATCTCGAGCAGCGGCATTCGCGCCAACCACTTATCGACAAGTTCAAATAAACTGGGTTGCTGTTCAAGATCGGTTAAATAAGCACGGTCTTTTTCATTTAACCGCAAATAAAAAGATTGCTGATCGAAATCAATTCGATACTCGCGTTTTAAGCCGAGAGAAATCTCAAGCTGTTTAAACTGAATACTCTGAAAACCCGACGCGGGCACTAAATAGTCTCGAAACGCCAAAAATTCTTGTGGTGTCATGGTTTCCATAACACTGATTTGATCATTCATGATTTGTTGAATTTGCGTTACACGGCGCAGGCGATGAACGACTGTAGTTAGATCGCGATCATCGACGTGATGTGACGCGAATATACCAATAATACTGTTAAGCTCATGGAGGATTTGTTTGAACCACAACTCGTATACTTGGTGAACAATAATAAATAAAGTTTCATCGTGCGCCGCTTGCGCATACTTCTCGCTTTGTAATTTCTGCGCGCCCAATATTTTGTCCAAGTGTAAGTAGTCACCGTAATAAACCGGTGGGATATTTTTATGCATTGTTATTCTCGGTTTTGTTGACTTAGTAAGAGTATCAGTTTGGCATTTATTTTTCCCGTTTGGATATCGTAATTGCTGTGGAAAATTTAATTGATAATTTTTTTTTAAATCACCGCATGTATGCTATTTTTTATACAACTACTCAGCGCGTTTGGGCATAACATGAAACTTGATGATGATATTCACAACTATTACGAGCATTTGGTATTAGAACGAATTGAAAAGCTCGGGTTGGATAAAACTAAGGAAAGTAGCTTTCTTGCAGACTTGTGTTGTTTATCACTTAACCAAGTGCCGCCGCGTTACATTCGTTATGAGGTAGACATGGCTTTTTATTTACCGCAAAACGAACGCCAACAGATGGAGATGAATGTGGTTAATGCGGTCGACAAAGCGCTCGCTTATTTAAACCAAAAAGACGTTCGGTAACTTAATTAGGAAAGGGTGGCAAGCACCTAGCCACATTCCGGCACATGAGTCGTTCGCTGCGGCTGCTCCCTTCCGGGCCTGACCGGATTCACGAAGTATCATTGCGGAAGGACCAAGCGCCTACCATAGACACGCTGGTTAACCAGCGGCGCGCATTATCCCTATTTCGAACGGTGAATGCAAGCCATCCCAGCGGTTAGCCAAATAAAATAGTGACTAATTTTGAAAGCGCTCTTCCGCCATTGCATTAGCGACTTCGTTAGTTGCGCTATTCTCATCATCTGCACGACTGAAAATAGCGCTCAAATTGTCACCAATGCGCTCTATGTGGGTCTTCATTGCCTCGGCACTTGAATCAAAGCGCTGATGATAAATATCAATTACACCACCAGCGTTAGTCACATAATCCGGCGCGTATAAGATACCTTTTTGACGCAACACTTCACCCATTGATTCCGTACTCAATTGATTGTTTGCCGCACCGGCAATGACCTTAGCTTGAATACCTTCAATACCCTCGAGGTTGATGGTCGCCCCCATGGCACAAGGAGCAAGCACGTCAGCATTAACACTATTAATCTGCTCAGGTGCGACAACTTTGGCTCCAAACTCCTCTGCTGCGCGTTCGGTACTCTCAGGGTAAATATCAGTGACAATAAGGTTAGCGCCAGCCGCGTGTAAATGAGCAGCGAGGCGATAACCCACATGGCCTAAACCCTGTATAGCAACTGTGAGGCCATTTACGTCCGAATTGAACTGGTGTTTTACCGCGGCTTGCAGGCCAACAAACACACCGTAGGCTGTCGATGGTGCAGGGTTGCCGTCTGAGGGTTCGCCGGTATATTGATATTTGGCATTAATACCCGCAATGTACTGAGAATGCTTCGCCATATGGTGCAAATCATCAACACTAACCCCCGAGTCTTCAGCGGTGTAGTAACTTCCCCCAAGGGACTCAACAAAACGTCCCATTGACTCCATCATTTCGGGCGTTTTCACACGTCGTGGGTCGCCGATAATAACGGATTTACCGCCACCAAGCTTTAACTCAGCCATCGCAGCCTTGTACGTCATACCTTTGGATAAACGCAATACGTCAGTTAACGCTTCTGCACTATTTGCGTACGGCCACATCCTACATCCACCAAGGGCAGGCCCCAAATGTGTATTGTGCACTGCAATTATTGCTTGCAGGCCTGTTTTTCCGTCATTCCAAAACGCAACGCGCTCGTGTTTATCAAATTCGCCGTGGTCAAATACGCTCACTGCAGGGTACTCTTTATTGTCATTATTGAGACGACAATGTTATCGGATCCGGCTGAGGACGATTGTTGCGAAAATACTGTGGCAATTAATTTTGCATGAATAACAGTTGCAACCTCTCCTTGCTTAGTAGGATACTTGTCCTATTATTTAGGAATAAACAAGCAATATTGATTTGTTTAGCAAAACTGAGTAGCAATGAAATTAGACAAATTTGACCGTGAAATCCTGCGTGTAATGCAACGAGATGCAACAGTGTCGATGGCTGACCTAAGCCAACGCGTCGGCTTGTCACACACCCCTTGCTGGCGTCGGGTCAAACGCCTCGAAGCCGACGGCATCATAAAAGGAAAAGTCACATTACTCGATGGCAAGAAACTCAATTTAGGGGTTTCAGTGTTTATCTTTGTAACACTAAAAAATCACGATGGTGAATCACTCAATGATTTTGAGCGCGCGGTGCAAAGTATCGATGAAATCGTTGAATGTCATACAACGAGCGGTGACCGAGATTATTTATTGAAAGTTATCGTAGAGAGTATTGAAGAGTATGAGCACTTGCTTAAATCAAAACTCACTCACTTACCGTTAGTGGACCATTTAAGCAGTACCTTTGCATTAAAACAGGTCAAAAATACGACCGAACTCCCAATCAAGAATCAGTAAATCGCGTCTGAGCTAAACCTTCCGCACAAACACTCTCATCATACGGCATCAGGTTGGTTTTCTGGCGCTGCGTTAATAAACGCTTCAAGCTGGTTACAATTCTCGTCAATCGCTGATATCAAAGGATATTTGTTCATGTCCACCCCAAATCGCCTAGCGTTATAGACTTGTGGAACGAGTACAATATCGGCCAACGTAACATCAAACCCGAAGCAGTATTTACCCGCGCGTGTTTGTAAACGCTTTTCAATCGCGGTAAAGCCTTTCTCAATCCACTGAATAGCCCATGTATTGCGACCAGCAGCATCGGCGCCAAGTTCAGAAACAGCGTTCAATACGCGTAGATTTGCCAATGGTTGAACATCGCAAGCGATATCTTGGGCAACACCGCGAATACGAGCTTTATCCAATGCGTGATTAGGTAAAAATCGCAGCGGTTCGGGGTATCGCTCATCAATGTATTCAATAATGCTAAGTGACTGGTTAAGGGTGAAATCTTCATCGTCATCGATGAATGCCGGTACAAGACCTGAAGGGTTCATGCGCAAGTAATCTTCGCTGTACTGTTGCCCACCGTCTTTAACTAAGTGAATGGGATGATACTGATAAGCAATATTCTTTAGGTTCAACGCAATCCTTACTCGATAAGTTGCCGAAGAACGCCAATAACCGTATAAGTGGATACTCATAACAAAATCCTCGTTGTAATTATTTTTTTAGGCCACTGCGACTGATGCCATAATCTCGCAGCTTGTTGGCTATTGCGGTGTGGCTAAGACCCAGCTTCTTAGCCAGTTGTCGGGTACTTGGGTAAAACGGGTATAAACGCTGCAGTAGCTCCTTTTCAAAATTCTTAACCTCTTGATCTAAACTGCCTTCAAAGTTTTCATCAATGAAACTAACTTTTGTTGCGTTCGTTGGTAATTGCAAGCTATCAATGCCGATTTCTTGCTGAATATCTGACGCCAATACCCGCTCGATCGTTTTTTCGAGCTGGTTAATATTGCCTGGCCAGGGGTAATTGAGTAAGTAATCTGCCGCAGCTTTACTCAGCCGAACGCGATGTCTGCCGAGCTTAGCGCATTTCTTTTGAATAATATTATCGGTAAGGGGCAAAATATCGGCTCGACGCTCTCTCAATGGCGGGATCATTATTGCCATAGATGTCATGCGATAGTACAAATCATCGCGGAACAACCCACTGTCCATCCGATTATGTAAATCATAACTGCTGCAAGCTATTACCCTAACACTTGCGCTGCGCTCATCGACCTCACCTTGACGACAAAACTTGCCCTGCTCTACCAATCGCAATAAACGGCCTTGAATCTCCATCGACATCTCAGCGATATCACTTATTATCAGCGTGCCGGCATCCGCTTTCTCGATTAGACCTTGTTTGCCTTCTGAGGTAGCCGGGTCACCGCTACCGAACAGTTGAACGGCGACTTGTTCTTCGGTTAGACCTACAGTGTCGAAGATAACAAGTTCTTCCTCACTTCGGGAACTGGCTAAATGACAGGCTTTGGCAAGCGTTTTCTTACCACAGCCATTTTCCCCCAACAGCAAAATAAGACTGTCGCTAGCAGCAACATGCGTTGCGCTGGTGATAACCCGTTTCATTGCCACTGACTGTTTTACAATCGCTTCGAAGCCAGGCGCGTGAAGTCGATTAAACGCACTGAGTTGCTGGCCTAAACGAACCTCAGACTTCAAAATAATCACCGCACCGGCGAGGATTTTTTCTTCTTGAGAATCGTGAATAAAAATTGGCAAGATATCAGCCAAATAATCTTGGTCAGCAAATTTAAGTTTAAACGCTTGAGCCAATACCTCTTTACCATCTAACCACTTGGCAAAGTTAAATCCTTTTACAATATCACCAATTTCTTTACCGATTACTTGTTGCTGGGTAATACTCAATCCGACTTCTATTGCATCGTTTACTTGCGTAATAATGCCGCGGCGGTCGATTGAGAACACCGGGTCAGGCAGCGTCTGTAAAATTGCTTTGAGCTGGTGCTTTTCGCGCTCAACCGGCATAAAAGCTGTTGTTTTAACGTCTTCGATGCCATCGATACGCCTGATTTTGGGCATTAAGTGCTGAAAATCGGCGAATTCTATACTGGGGAAATTAAGGAATATTTTACCGGCAGCATCAATTTCGATACCACGCAGGTCAATATTATGTTCAACTAAAATGTCTAAAACGTCTTGGGCAATTCCAAGACGGTCTTGGCAAATGATTTCTAAACGCATAGGGTATTGTAAAGTTTTTTGAACATCTTAGCATTAAGCGTTGATGAGCGTAATTAAATTTTTACACTATGCGTTTAGTGCCAAATTTATTGCGTCTAGTAACTTGCTATCCTGCGAGTTTTTGCTTCGGTGGGAATTTTGGTTCAAACAACCCTAACGCCTTAGCTTCATTGACCATACCCATAATATCCATATCAGCCAAAGCATCTAGATCATCGGCCTGCTCTAGCACATAGTAAATTGGCTGCATGATATCTATCCGATACGGAGTTCTTAGCACTGCCATAGGGTCAAATGCATGCCGCTCAGGTTTTTCGCTTTCCAACGCGTAAATCGTCTCTCCTGGTGAAGACAAAATGCCACCACCATAGATACGTAAACCTTCAGCAGTCTTCATTAAGCCAAATTCAACGGTGAACCAATACAAGCGCGCAAGGAAAATTCTATCTTCTTTGCTCGCTGCCAAACCCAATTTGCCATAGGTGTGGGTAAAGTGTGCAAACGCCGGATTAGTCAAAAGCGGACAATGACCAAAAATCTCATGGAAGATATCTGGCTCTTGGAGGTAATCAAACTCTTCGCGTGTACGAATAAATGTCGCCACTGGGAACTGTTTATTCGCGAGTAACCGGAAAAACTCTCCGAACGGAATAAGTGCAGGAACCTCGGCAGTTTGCCAGCCTGTAGTTTCTTGCAATACCGCATTGATATCAGGCAACTGCGGTACCTTGTTGACCGACATGTTGAGCAAATCAATACCGTGCATGTACTGCTGGCAAGCTCGTCCCTCCAATAAATCTATTTGGCGTGCGTATAGCTCTGACCAAATTTGGTTCTCTTCATCGGTCCAATCAATGATGCCCTGTGCATTGGATGGTTTTGAAACGTATTGGGTACTTTTGCTCATATTGTTCAAGGTCAACTGACTTGTAATGCTTGCTAGTGTAATTAAAACCACTAACAACAACAGGTCGAGCAGATTATCCACTACCGGTTCAATGTAACAGTTTTTTTACACACTAAAAAAAACCACCCTATGCAGGGTGGCAAAGATAT
>CAXRGW010000027.1:0-20128 GCA_964230255.1 Alteromonas sp. | reverse complement strand
CCATTTGTTGGTCGTATACGGACAAGCCTTGGCTAGCGCAAATCGCAAGCTCTTGATTAGTGCGGGCTTGTTGACAGTTAAAGCTGGCCTTTATTGGCGCATTTGTAGCATCCTTTAGTGCTGCCCAGGTCATATCTAAAGTTAGATTTTTGTTAAAATAATGCTCAATACCATTGCCTTCTGAATCTTTGATGTTGGGATCTAAGCCAGCGCTTAACAGCGCTTGGATCACAGGTACAGTGCTATTTTCAGCCGCGTAAGTCAGCGCAGAACGATTGAGAAACTGTACAGATGCATAATCATTATTAGAATGAGTGGTACTCGTTAAATCAGTGCCAGTGTCCAGTATGCGATGTAACGCATCGTAATCATTAAAATGGGCCGCCCACATAAGCTGTGTTTTGCCGAACCAGTTGGTTGCAATGGAGCCATCGATTTGGTCTAACGTATATGGATTTTCCGCCGGCTCAATGCTCTCCACACCATTGCGAATATAAGGGTGAAGAAAGACCGTTCGCGCCAGCAAATCATAGATTGCTTGAGTCGCCATACCTTGTGCTGCGGCGCTTTCAATATGGAGCTGATCTGCGTAATAGCGGCTTAGTATTAAATGTGCGCCGTCCATGTGGTGCCGAATGGCTTGGATTTCTCGATAACTCCATGGATCAGTCGCAGCGAATTGTTCTAGTACTGCCTCTATGCGGCGATTTTTATCGCAGCTATCGATGTATTCGCCCACAAAACACTCACCTTGCTTAGATGTCCTTACTAGCCAGGGCTTTTCAATTGCTGTTTTAAACCCGTCTTTTACAAAGCGATGGGGATTTCCCATAGAACCGTAGTAGGAACGGATATGGGTAACTCCTTTAGTCATTAAACTATTGTTTGCTGCGGCCTCTAGTGCAGTAAGCTGTGAAGAGCTGAAGGTTGAAACTAAACCCAGTTTACAAACGACTTTGGGCTCGCCAGAGGTAACGTTTAAAACAGTATCATTGGTAACAGAATAAAATTGGCCGCCAAACTCGAATAAGTTGGTCACACCATATCTGACGTTTTGTTCCTGATTAGGGTAGATTTTCAACGCCTGGCTTTCTCGGAAAGGTATTATTCCAGATGATTTATCTGCGCTGTCGATTAAGGCCTGTAATTCTGTATCCTTTATGAGTAAAACAGTGAAATAGGGGCCCCGCCAACCAATTGCTCGAACTTGTAAAACGAACGAGCTGTCTGAGGTCGGTTTTAATTGGCCGATAGCGGTGATGTTAGTCGCAGTGCCGCCCCACTTAAAACTGTGGTCCATGCCTTGTATAAGGGTCCATTGCATCCAATTAACATCACTGTGCTCTATGGGTTGGGAAAACGTGACGGGGATCGAATGTTCTATATCAGGTGTATAGACTGTCCCATTCTCATGAGCTTTTACTTCGATGGTTGCAAAAGAAGGTTCAAGTCCAGCTATTAATTGCTGGTTATAGGCATTCAGATATACTTCGCAAACGAGCTCTTTGTTAACCGAAAATGTTGGTTGAATCGCGGCTATGGCGCTGGCAGTAAACGAAAGCAAAATTACTGTTAGCATTCTTAGCAACATCTAAACGTCCCTCACAAAATGGCATGAGTATCTTCTAGTCTTTTTGCTTATTCAACCACTATGACAGTGCGTTTGAAAAAGTGTTCGGCCCAGCGCATTTGGTGTTCAACAGGGATAATGTGTTAAGATGCAACACTTTTTTCAGGCCGAGTTTGCCAGCAAAAATTGTATTTTTGGTATTTAATTAAAGCAGTATTTTAGATTGAGTATGAATCGCACAACTATAGACAGAACTTTTTCCGTTGCCCCAATGCTTGATTGGACGGACAAGCACTGTCGTTACTTCTATCGAACTTTGAGTCGTCATGCGTTGTTGTACACAGAAATGGTAACGACCGGGGCGATTATTTTCGGCAAAGGCGATTATCTTAGCTTCAATAGTGAAGAGCATCCGGTGGCATTGCAACTAGGCGGCTCTGATCCAGCGGCTATGGCTCAATGCTGTGCCAAAGCGCAAACACTCGGCTATGACGAAATAAATATCAATGTAGGCTGCCCATCTGATCGAGTTAAGAATGGCCGATTTGGTGCTTGCTTAATGGCTGAACCGACGGTTGTGGCAGACTGTATTAAAGCAATGCAAAAAGAAGTAGATATTCCGGTGACGGTAAAGTGCCGCATCGGTATTGACGACATGGATGAGTATGAAGATCTCACGCGTTTTGTTTGCGAAGTGGCGGACGCGGGGTGCGATACTTTTATTATTCATGCGCGGAAAGCTTGGTTGCAAGGGCTAAGTCCCAAAGAAAATCGCGACATTCCGCCGCTGAGTTATCCTCGCGTGTATGCGTTAAAGCAGGAGTTCCCAGAGCTATCAATTAGCATTAATGGTGGGATCAAGACCTTTGATGACGCCCAACAGCACCTATCATATGTGGATGGCGTTATGCTTGGGCGCGAGATTTACGCCAACCCTTACCTTCTCGCCAGTGTTGATGAAACCTTCTATTCTGATCCACAGCCAGTGCCCACGCGCGAAATGGTTGTGATTAAAATGCAAAACTACATTCGCCAGCAAGTGGCAAAGGGCGAGCGTGAATGGCATGTTGCTCGGCACATGCTTGGTTTGTTTCAAGGACAACCGGGGGGCCGTGTATGGCGCCGCTATTTGAGTCAGAATGGCACCGGCAGGAATCCGCAATCCGATATCCTTTTGCGTGGATTTGAGGCTGTACAAGCCACGATTGAACAATCAAAGCAACACTTCGCTGCACGTAGTAACTAATTTCACCATTCATTTGGTTAAAATGACTAAAGCCCTGGTCATTTTAACCATTGACTATTATTTAAATCCTCGCTGAAACATCCATAAAACGCTTTAATTTGCAATTAAATATATACAAAACAACAGCTTGTAATTTATTTTGAGAATTGGCACAGCTCTCGCTATACCTTTGATAACTCACAATCAGTGACTCGTTTGAAAGGGATAAGACAATGAAAGCTACTAAGACTATCGCAACAATCGCACTAATTGGTGCCGCATTTACTGCACCAGTAGCGCATGCACAAGAATCAGTACTAACGAACATTTTAAGTCGTATGTTGGATAGTGCTGTAGAGCTAACAATTGATGAATTGCAGCACCAAGCAACCGAAACAGTTGCCAACGCTACTCATGTATTGACGGACCAAGAACCTGACGTTCAGACCAAAGTTACAGTCACTGAGCTAGCCGCCAAAGATGCTGCTACTAACGAGCAACCCAAATCAGAATAATTGAGGAGTAAATCATGGGAATGTTTTCAAGAATTTCGGACATCGTACAAGCTAACATCAACGCAATGCTAGACAAGGCTGAAGATCCTGAAAAAGTCATCCGACTAATTATTCAGGAAATGGAAGAGACACTTGTTGAGATCCGTTCGGTCGCCGCTAAGAACTTGGCTGAGCAGAAGCAGCTAGACAGACAGATTGCAGGGTTGCAAAAGCAAGCTGACAACTGGCAGCAAAAAGCGCAACTAGCGGTGGATAAACAACGTGATGATTTAGCTCGCGCTGCGCTGACTGAAAAGCATGGTGTGGAAGTCAAAATTGCAGCTTTAGAAGAGCAAAAAACGCAACTGGATGATTTGATTAAAAACATTCAAGAGGATACTGCGCGTTTACAAAGTAAGTTAAATGAAGCGCGCAGCAAACAAAAGAGTTTAGTTGTTCGCAAGCAAAACTCAGCCGTGCGTTTACAGGCGAAGCAAACGGTAAACAGCAATGCAGTAGAAGATGCGGTAACGCGTTTTGAGCAATATGAAAGTCGCGTAGAAGCACTTGAAGCACAAGTGGATGCTTTTGACATTGTTCCTTCATCTTCAGAAGCTGCCAATCTAGAGCAACAATTTGCGCAGCTTGAAAAAGACGACAATGTCGAAGCTGAATTGGCGAAAATGAAAGCTAAACTCAAAAAGCCTGCGACTAAGTCAACGAAAGCAAATACGAAAGCGGCCGCCTAGGGCCGCATTACCTTCACCAACCGGAGGCAGTAATGAAAGAGTCATTCGATATCCACAAACTTTATCGTAGTCGTCGCGAAAAAATCATTACGGGTTTAGCAGGTGGTCTAGCCCGTCAATTTGATTTTGACGTGTTTTACGTTCGCGTCGCAATGATCATTGGTATGTTTATCGCACCCATGTTCTGCGGCATGGCATACCTAATTGCGAGTCTTATTCTTAAGGAGCGCTAAACCATGAAGAAGCTCTTGATTGCAGTCTTGATAATATGGACAGTGTTTCACGTGATTGACTTTGCACCTATCACACCAATGCACATCCATCTTGATCTCAACGATATGCATCATGAAGTAGTTGAGTGGTTTGTTGGTGGAGTCGTTTTAACCTTGGTTGTATTGGCCTTGGCGGCCGTTTTAGCCACCGGTATTTTAGCTGTGTTTGTAGTCACTGCTGTCGTTGCGGCTACCGCCTTTGCCGCTATTGGCTTGAGTGCACTTTGGCCGATTACTATCGCAATATTACTGTACTTAGTATGTCGCGATAAGCCGCAAGCGAACTATTAGTCAGACTTAAAAAAGCAGACTTAAATCTTGTGATCAACTACACTCATAGTTTAGTAATAAAGAAACTTTTTGTTTCTGACTGAATGCAAATTTAAGGGATCTATGAAAACATTGTTAAATGCAAAATCGATGTCAGCGCTAGCGCTGGTTCTACTATTACTTCTCACCTTATTAGGTTGGTATTGGAGTCAGGAACCCGATGTGTTTGATGTCAATCAACGCGCTGCCGATCACGCACTTGCACACAATGAAGAAGTGGTAGCTGGTTACACCACGACAACAGCGCTGATCGAAGTCGGTGATACGCTACTCAATAAGCCTGGTGGCTACTTGTCCAATGACTTGATGCCGCCGTCGGTATTTGTCGACAACATGCCGGCGTGGGAGTTCGGAGCACTAGAGATGATGCGTGATCTTGCATTAGCTATGCGTAAAGATTTTAGTCGCTCGCAGTCCCAGTCGGTTGAAAATACGCGCTTAATTGCGGCACAACCGAAACTCAACATTGATCATCTTAGTTGGTTATTACCTTCAGCAGAGTCACAGTACTCAGAAGCGCTCGACTTATTGCGTACGTATCGCTCTGAATTAGGCGATAGGCAAGCTGATGACAGTCAGTTTTACACGCGTGCCGATAATTTGCGCGATTGGTTAAAACAGGTTGAGAAACGCTTGGGTAGCATGTCACAGAAATTGAGTGCTAGTGTTGGTACAGAAATTTACAACACCGATTTGGCGGGTGATTCTGAAGCTAATCAGTCAACGCCGACAAGCACAAAACTGCAAACGAAGACGAGTTGGTTCAAAATTGATGACAATTTTTACGAAGCGCGTGGTGCTAGTTGGGCATTGTTACATTTCTTGAAAGCTATTGAGCGTGATTTTGCTGATGTGTTGGAAAAAAAGAACGCTACCGTCAGTTTGCAACAGATAATTCGCGAGTTAGAAGCAACTCAGATGCCAGTTTGGTCGCCAATGATACTAAATGGCGGTGGTTTTGGTATATTTGCTAATCACTCATTAGTGATGGCGAACTATATTTCCCGCGCAAATGCTGCTTTAATAGAGTTAACAGAACTTCTCAATCAAGGTTAAGGAAATTCATGCGATTATTTAAGATTGCAGCACTCGCGCTGTGCACTAGCGCTACCTTTAATGCTCAAGCTGATACGCTGTTAGGAATATACGCTGGGGCGCAAGGCTGGGACATGTCCACCAGCGGTGGTTTTTCCGATGATTCTAACGTCACGCAGTTTGGTTTTGATTCGGAAACGAATAGCTCGTTTTACGCTGCCTTAGAGCATCCAGTACCGTTAATCCCAAACATTAAAGTCATCAACACCACCATGGATACGTCGGGTAATACGGTATTGACGGCATCGTTTACATTTGAAGGCGAGCTGTTTACTGCAGATACGGATGTGTTCACCGATGTGCAATTAACCACTACAGACTTCATTCTTTACTATGAATTATTCGATAATGATTTAGTCAGTGTAGACGTTGGTATAAACGGTAAGTATGTGGACGGCTCATTGCTAGTATCTGACGCTGCGTCGAGTTTGACTGCTGAGGCCGATTTCTCTGGTGTAGTACCGATGGGCTATTCGCGCGTCGCTTTTGGCCTGCCTTTCACCGGTTTGGGTGTTTATGCTGAAGGTAGTTATCTGTCATTTGACGACAATACGGTCAGTGATTTCCAAGTTGCTGTGACTTATAGTTTTATTGAAAGCTTGGCGTTGGATATGACGTTACAAGTTGGCTATCGCGACACACAAGTAGAGCTGGAAGACTTGGACGACATATACACTGATTTGTCGTTTGATGGTGCCTTTGCTGGGATCGAGTTTCACTTCTAATCAAAAGCGGCTGGTTTACGGCCGCTATAAGTCTATTACGTAATAAAAAATCGTTTTTTATTCTTTCCTGTTTTGTTTATTAAACGCTAGCCTTTGCATTAATTTTTGTAGGCTGGCGTTGTTATACCTGCCTCTAAGTTAAATTTAAGTGGAGTTTTAGTTTGAGTGCTCAACATCCGGGCGTATTAAGCCCCGAGCAATGGAACCTGATTAATCAAGCCATTGCGCCGTTAAATCGTGAACAATTGACATGGATCAGTGGTTATCTTGCTGGGTTAGCGGCAACTGCTTCTGCCGCTGCGCCAACAGCTGATCAAACAGCAATCGCGGCCTCGGGCGACACATTCACTGTTATGTACGGTTCACAAACAGGTAATGCTAAGGGTGTTGCTACTGACTTACATAGTCGCTTGCAAGCGGCGGGTGTTAGTAGTGTGTTAGTCAGTATGGCTGACTATAAGCCGCGTCAAATTAAAAATGAAACTCACTTAGCTTTAGTTGTCAGTACGCACGGCGAAGGTGATGCGCCTGACGACGCTATCGAATTCCACGAATTTTTAGGCAGCAAGAAGGCGCCCAAGTTGGCCAAGTTGCAATACACGGTATTGGGCTTAGGTGATACTAGCTATGAATTTTTCTGCCAAACCGGCAAAGACTTCGACCAGCGCCTAGGTAATTTAGGAGCGACTGCATTGGCTGAGCGCGTTGACTGCGATGTCGATTATGAAGCTGCCGCAAATGATTGGGCTGAAAAGGTCGTTGCATTTGCTAAATCATCTATGTCTGCTGCTGGCAGTAATGTGGTGCCTATTGCGGATGCTGCACCAGCCGTTGCAAGTCAGTACAACAAGCAAAACCCGTTTCCATCTGCACTATTAGTGGCGCAAAAAATTACTGGTCGTGATTCGGTTAAAGATATCCAACACATTGAGCTGTCGCTTGAGGATTCTGGCTTGCAATATCAGCCCGGTGATGCCCTAGGTGTTTGGTTTAAAAACGACCCCGCATTGGTTGATGAGCTGTTGTCTCTGACTAAGATTGAGCCAAGCACAGAGGTTACAGTTAAAGACCAGACATTGGCAATTGCTGCTGCATTAGTAGAAAAGTTGGAACTCACGCTTAGCTACCCTGGCTTTATTAAAGCCTACGCCGCTGCAACCGAGTTACCTAAGTTACAAGATTTACTCAAACAGCCGGCTGAACTTCGCGCGTATTTGGCTGATCGTCAAATTATCGATATCGTGCGTGACTTCCCAGCGTCTATCGAAGCACAACTGTTAGTCGACGCCTTACGCCCTCTAACGCCGCGTTTGTATTCGATTGCATCTAGCCAAGCGGAAGTTGAAGATGAAGTGCATTTGACTATCGCGCACGTAGATTACCAATTTGACGATGTCCGTCATCAAGGCGGCGCTTCTGGTTACTTGACAACACGTCTTGAAGAAGGCCAGGACGTCGGTGTTTTCGTTGAAAAGAACGATAATTTTCGTCTACCACAGGATGCTAACACGCCGATTATCATGATTGGTCCGGGTACTGGTATTGCACCGTTTAGAGCGTTCATGCAGGAGCGCGAAGCGACTGACGCAGAGGGTGATAGCTGGTTATTTTTCGGCAATCCAAACTTTACTCAAGATTTCCTTTATCAAACTGAGTGGCAAGGCTACTTGAAGAGCGGTGCACTATCGCGCATCAGCTTAGCCTTCTCACGCGATCAGGCTGAGAAAATTTATGTCCAGCACCGCATTGTTGAGCACGGCGCTGACGTTTTTGCTTGGTTGGAGTCAGGTGCCCATGTTTATGTTTGTGGCGACGCGTTGCGCATGGCGAAAGACGTTGAGGATGCACTTTTAGACGTTATTAAGACGCATGGTAAGCGTGATGATGCTGGTGCAAAAGAATACTTGGTAAACCTTAGAAAAGCTAAGCGTTACCAGAAGGATGTGTACTAATGACAGACAAAAACAATCTAATTGTTACCGGCAAACTAGCTGACAACGAACGCTTAAAAGCGGAAAGTCGACATCTGCGCGGTACTATTGAAACTGATTTAAAAGATGACGTAACTGGTGGCTTTACTGCCGATAACTTCCAGTTGATCCGCTTTCATGGCATGTATCAGCAAGATGACCGTGATATTCGCAATGAGAGAACTAAACAAAAATTAGAGCCATTACACAATGTAATGTTGCGTGCGCGTTTGCCCGGCGGTGTGATAACGCCTGAACAGTGGTTAGTTATTGACAAGTTTGCCCAAGACTACTCGCTCTATGGCAGTATTCGCCTGACAACGCGCCAGACTTTTCAGTTTCACGGTGTTTTAAAGCCCAATACTAAATTGATGCACCAGACGCTCAACAAAGCTGGGATTGATTCTATTGCGACCGCTGGTGACGTTAACCGTAATGTTTTGTGTACTTCTAATCCAATTGAGTCTGAAGTGCACCAACAAGCGTGGGAATGGGCCGCTAAGATCAGTGAACACTTGTTGCCAAAAACTAAAGCCTACGCAGAAATTTGGCTCGATGGTGAGAAAGTTGAAACCACTGAAGAGCCTATTCTTGGTGATACGTACCTACCGCGTAAGTTTAAAACTACGGTTGTTATTCCGCCACAGAACGATGTTGATGTGCATGCCAATGATCTCAACTTTGTAGCAATTGCTGAAGATGGCGTTTTAGTTGGCTTTAACGTACTTGTTGGCGGTGGACTCGCGATGACTCACGGCGATACCGCAACGTTTCCGCGTAAAGCCGATGATTTCGGTTTTATTGAGCTTAAAGACACTCTCGCAGTAGCCGAAGCTGTTGTTACTACACAACGAGACTGGGGTAACCGGGTTAATCGTAAGAACGCTAAGACCAAGTACACGCTAGAGCGCGTGGGTGTCGACACCTTTAAGAATGAAGTTGAAAAGCGTGCGGGGATTAAGTTTGCCGAAAGCCGCTCTTACGAGTTTACCGGCCGTGGCGACCGATTTGGTTGGGTCGAAGGTATTGATGGCAAGCATCACCTTTCAGTATTCATCGAAAACGGCCGTATTCTAGATTACCCAAGCAAAACCCTTAAGACCGGCTGCGCAGAAATTGCGAAAATCCACGAAGGTGATTTCCGCTTAACGGCAAACCAAAATTTAATTATCGCCGGTGTGCCAACCGAACAAAAAGCAGCGATTGAAGCCCTCGCTGTAGAGCATGGCTTGATTCAAGCGTCTGTGAGTGTTCAACGGCAAGACTCAATGGCTTGTGTCGCATTACCGACTTGCCCATTGGCAATGGCTGAAGCCGAGCGTTATATACCTGATGCAGTCACCGAATTGGAGGGCTTGTTAGCCAAGCATGGTTTAGCGGGTGACAGCATTATTTATCGCGTTACTGGCTGCCCAAATGGTTGTGGGCGCGCAATGTTAGCCGAGGTTGGTTTGGTCGGCAAAGGGCCAGGTAAATACAACTTCCACATTGGTGGAAACCGCGAAGGTACGCGGATTCCGAAAATGTATAAAGAAAACATCTCACACGAAGAAATCATGCTGCACTTGGATGAGCTAATTGGTCGCTGGGCCAATGAGCGCAATGACCAAGAGGCGTTCGGTGATTTTGTGATCCGAGTTGGGATCGTTAAGCCGGTGGTTGATTCCGCCAAGGATTTTTATGCCTAGTACAAATGCAGTTGCACTCGGAGAATTCGAGCAACTTCCACAGCTTAGTGTAGACGCTAGCGCCGATGACATCGGGTTAGCGAATGCGGCGCTAGAAAAAATGACGGCGCAGCATCGCGTGGCTTGGGCTTTAGAAAACTTGCCTGGCAACGCTATTGTGTCGAGTAGTTTTGGTGCGCAATCAGCGGTTATGCTGCATATGCTGACCCAACAGCAGCCCGATATTCCGGTAGTGTTAACCGATACAGGTTACTTGTTCCCAGAAACCTATCAGTTTATCGATGAACTGGTTTCACGCTTGTCGATAAATTTACATGTTTATCGCGCGGAGATATCATCTGCATGGCAAGAGGCGCGCTTCGGCAAATTGTGGGAAAAGGGTGTCGATGGTATCGAACAATACAATCGAATGAATAAAGTCGAACCCATGCAGCGCGCATTAAAAGAGTTAGACTCAGGTATTTGGTTTGCAGGCTTACGTCGATCTCAGTCTGACTCCAGAGAAGGCTTGCCAGTGTTACAAAAAGTTCGAGGTCAGTTAAAAGTGTATCCAATCATTGATTGGACGAATAAAGATCTACATTTTTATTTGAAAGAACACGAATTGCCTTACCATCCATTGTGGGATGAGGGGTATGTCTCAATCGGTGATTGGCATACTACGCAGACCTTACAAGAAGGTATGTCAGAGCAAGATACCCGTTTCTTTGGTCTAAAGCGCGAGTGTGGACTTCACGAATTTGGTGACGGCATCTAATTAGTGTAGAACAACTGTGAAGGCGTTACTCAGTAACTCGCACAGTTGTTCGGTATAATCCGCATGGTGTTTCTTATTTACTAAGCGAAACAATTCACTGCCAACACTTGTAAATTTGTAATAGATTAGCGCTGTCGAACCTCGCTTCGGGGTCAAATCAAATCTCACATCGCCGCATCGCCATTGCACAGTTCTATCGGGATCGAGTTCGCCGGTTTCTATCTCGCTGGCAAAAATGAGTCCCATATCAATCAGCGCCAACAAATCCGGATAGGTAATGCCGAAGTTCGACAAGTTTAGATGTGGGTTGGAAGGTCCGGTAAACAATCCAAAAAATGTTGGTTTTTGATAGTAACCAACAAGTAATAATGGCGTTGCGTCCTGCTTTTTGCGACTTGCAACGCTGGCAATCTTGCTGAACAATTTGGCATCGCGCTGAGTGAGTTGCTTAAGCAGCGCTAGAGTACGCAATGAGAAGCTACCGGGTTGTGCGAGCTCTACAGCAATGATCTTGCCCCATAGGCTTTGCATTGCTGGCGAATGAATATCTTCAGCAAATTTAGCGAAGCTAAAAAACCAATCCGGATCCAATGCTTCGGAGTTTTCGGATTCGATGTTCACTTCCAATGCGTGTTCGAAGACTTTTTGTAAATTTTTGAGCCGGTTAGCTGCCAGTATGTGCTCTCGTCGACTGGTGTGCTTGAGCAAATCGACCTCATCACCAATGGCACTCGGCTCGCTTATGCCTACTTGCGCAAAAAGTCGACGTAAAATTTTTTGGTTCTGATCAACTTTTATGGAAGTGCCAGGGGGTTTTACTTGCTCCGTTTTTGCTGGCGGAACAACAGTTGCTGGCTTAACCGAAGTTGTTTCGGCGCTTGCCACTTTAATCGATTGTTGCGGGGTTACTTTCATCCGAGCTCACAGTGATAGGTTTCAGTCGCCAATATGTTTGCAAAATAGCCACTAAGCGTTAGGATAGCTTATACGTTCGGCAATTTTTAGCAATTAAATGGTTCCCAACGATTACGATTACGAAAACGATGAATTAATTTTCAAGGAAGAAGACAATAGCGAAGAAGTGATTAACGAGAATATGCGCGTGTGGAATATTCTCATCGTCGATGACGATGAAGAAATTCATACAGTCACTCGTTTAGCACTTTCTGATCTGGTTGTCGGCGACCGCAAACTCAACTTTCTGCACGCATACACAGGTAAGCAGGCCTTAGAAGTGTTGGCCGAGTATCAACGCGAGATAGCCATAATTTTACTCGATGTTGTAATGGAAACAGATGATGCCGGTTTAAATGTAGTCAGGCACATGCGCGAGCAGATGCAATTGGTTGAACCACGTATCATATTGCGAACCGGTCAGCCGGGTTATGCGCCTGAAGAACAAATCATCAAAACCTACGATATTAACGATTATAAGACGAAGACCGAACTTACCCGCGGTAAGCTAATGACTACCGTTATTGCGTCTATTCGCTCGTATCAACAGCTGCGGACCATAAATCAAAGCCGTTTAGGGTTGCAAAAGATTATCCAGTCAGCAGCAAATTTGCTTGAAGAGCACTCGATCAAGGGCTTCTGCGAAGGAATTGTCACGCAAATTAGCTCGATGATTGGCCTTGACGCCGAAGGTGTTGTGTGTGCTCGTGCCGGTTCAGTTTTAGATAAAGAAGACGATGATGATAGCGTTTATGTGCTCGGTGCAGCGGGTGATTTTGCCAATTATATCAATGAGCGCATTGAGCATCTCCACGACGATATTATTGTTGAATATGTCAATCGTTGCCTAAAGTACCAAAAGCATGTGTTCGAAACCGATTTTTCTGTTCTTTACATAAACAGTTCCGGTTTTGAAGCCGCAGTTTACGTGAATATGTGTAAGGAAATTGGCGAGCTTGATCGTCAACTGCTGGAAATCTTTTTATCTAGCGTATCGGTCGGCTACGAAAACGTTAATCTTTTTCATCAGTTACGCAATGCCGCTTTTCGAGATTGGCTTACGCGTCTGCCTAACCGTAACGAATTTATTAACATGCTCGACCGTCCGCATCAGATTGAATCTCAAACGGGTGTTAATGTAGCACTTATTGATATCAACCACTTTTCAGATGTTAACGACGGTCTGGGTCAAGAGGTCGGTAACCAAGTACTCAGCGCAGTCTCCGCGCGCTTGTGTGAAGAGTTTGATGAGACTGTGAAAAAAGGCCGGATTGGCGCCGACGTATTTGGTCTGATCGGTGATGATAGTGTTGTTACACCCGAGCGTATTAACGAAGTTTTCCAAGATGCATTTGTCGCCGGGGACAATACGTTACCAATCAATGTCACTATTGGTCTAACTAAGCTTCAAAGTGAAAGAAACCACGGTATAACTGTTCTCAAACAGTCTAATATTGCCCTAAACCGGGCGAAGAAGAACTTAACCGACAACTACGAATATTTTGCGCCTGAGATTGAAGAAAAGACCACTTGGCGGCTAAACATGATCCGCCGTTTGCGGGCTGATTTTGCGGAGCGCAAGTTGGAGCTCTGGTTTCAGCCTCAAGTTGACCTAGTCAGTGAAAAGGTCGTGGGGATGGAAGGCTTGTTGCGCTGGCCGGATGGTAATGGAAAATACATTTCTCCCGCGGTTTTTGTACCATTAGCAGAATATTCAGGCTTGATTGTCGATATTGGTCAATGGGTACTTGAAGCGTCTTGCGCTCGGATCCGTGAGCTTTGTGACTCAGGTTTTGGGCACTTAAGGGTTGCCGTTAACATATCTATTCCGCAATTTCGTGATCGATCGTTTGTTAACAAGGTAAAGGCAGCGATTGAAAAGAACGGTGTAGATCCAACTCTACTAGAACTCGAAATTACTGAGAGTGTAGTAATGGATGAACCGCAAATCGTCATTGACGCATTGCGCGCACTCAAGGAATTCGGAGTCCAAATCGCAATCGACGATTTTGGCACGGGTTTCTCATCAATGAGTTACTTACAACAGCTTCCGTTGGATCGACTAAAGGTCGATCGCTCATTCGTTAGCGACATTCAGCCTGGTGGCAATGCTTTCATCGCTGAAACTATTGTAACCTTGGGTAATAAGCTTGGCTTAGCAACAATAGCTGAAGGCGTAGAAAAGCGTGAACAGGCGAGTTACATGCTGAAATTGGGCTGTGACGAAGCTCAGGGTTATTTGTATGCCAAGCCAATGCCATTTGATGATTTGATGCAGTTTTTACGCGAAAAAGACTAGGGTGTGTTGATCTTTGCTCGGCAAAACTACGTGACAAAGTCGAAAACACCTATATTGTCATAAAAAAACCGTATCGCTGTAATATTACTGTCACATTACTGTGATTTGCCTTGAGGATCTGGTGTCAAACTGGTAGTATCTTTGTTGTGAGACGAGTGTACGCAAGGGAGTCGTCCCTTGTGTGTCGAAGTTTCGTCCCTACTTGGAGGTATCTATGCGTAAATTATTAGCAGTAGCAGTCTTAGTATTGGGTTCTGCTGGTGTTCTTGCGGATGCGAATAAAGCGAAAGCTTTTGACTGTATGGATGCAAAGACGTTTGAAATCGACAGCCAGTGTATGGCTAATACCATTAACAACAACTTGGCATTCGCTGCGGCACAGCAAAACATTGTGTTAGCAGCAGAAGAGAATTCGGGTAACGCAATGGCGACCGTTTCTTATTTCCCACAACTTCAACTAATTGAAGTAGTCGCGCATCAGGACGCAACACTAGCTAAAAATACACAGACACCGAAGAATTAAACGCTTCGGTTAAAGAACAACAAAAAAGCCCAGCAATGCTGGGCTTTTTTGTATTCGTAGTTTGCGAATATACTAAGCTTGTGCGCCTAACTGTTGTAATGGCATCGCTTGTATTGTCAGCCATTTTTCTTTTTGTACAGCAAAAGCTTGCTTTAATTCCTTGTACTTAAAGTCAAGCTCGAGGCTGTCTAGAGAGCGCTTCAAATGACGCTTCTTGATTGCCATTACGCGTTTTTTGGTTACATAGTAAGCGCTCATTCTTTCCATTAACAAATTGTACTCACGTTCGACTAATGCCTTGAGTTCATCAGCATTAGGTAAATGTGCCAGTTTTTCTTGAGCGGTTTGTAATTGCATTTGCGCTTTAGCTTTCTCAATACGCTCTTCTGGCGTGCGGCGTAAATTCCAAGTCAAACGAAACATAGATAAACCGCGTATCAACCATTTTGTCGGATCGTATTGCCACCAACGTATCCCGTTGCGATAGTCGTATTCGAAAATGTGGTGATAGTTGTGATAACCCTCGCCAAAAGTAAACAAGGCCACTACACCATTATCTCTTGCAGTATTGGTATCCGTGTATGGTTGTTTTCCCCAAATGTGGGCGAGGCTATTTATAAAGAACGTGACGTGATGCACCGCGACTAAGCGAAATACCCCTGCAAGTAAGATCATACCCAACACTGAGCCGGTGAAATAGCCTATTATTCCGGTGATACCAAAGTTGGCAAGCAGAACAATACTCAAATAGTTATTGTGCTGCCACATCACTACTTTATCTTTTTGTAAGTCGCGGCAGTTTTCGTAATTGTCATAACGATGCGCTTGGTACTCGCGCAGCATCCAACCCATGTGTGAATACCAAAAGCCCTTTTTCGCTGAATAGGGATCTTTATCGTTATCGTCCACATGGCGGTGGTGAATTCGATGGTCAGAGCACCAATGAAGGATACTGTTTTGAACGGCCATTGCACCGCCTATAGCCAGAACGACTTTGACTATTGGATGTGCTTCATATGTTTTGTGCGACCATAAGCGATGATAACCAGCAGTAATGCTCATGCCGGTAAAGAAAAATAGCGCTACAGTGACAGCAATTTCCGCTGCAGAGAAACCGATAAATATTGCCCATAACGGCACACCAATAAAAGCGATAGCGCCGGTAACGACGAAGACAGCAATATTTAACGGTATTAAACGAGGTTTTTTCATAAATAAAGTTCGGCGTACAAGTGTACGCTGAGTTTAGCGCGAAAGGAGGAGCCCGCCAAGTAAAATTGTGCAAGCTTCGCTTTGCATCTCGTTTGATATGCGCCACAATATTGTTTTCTAATCAGTTTATGTGGCGATATATTTGAATAGGCAGGAACAAAAACTCAAAACGCGACAGAACATAGTTAATGCTGCGTTTGGATTGTTGGATGAAAACAAAAGCTTGTCGGCAATGAGTTTACGCGAAGTAGCGCGGGCGGCAGGTATAGCGCCGACGAGTTTTTATCGCCATTTTAAAGATATTGATGACCTTGGTTTAACCTTGGTTGACGAGGCCGGTCTGGCTTTGCGCCAGTTAATGCGTCAGGCTCGACGTCGCATAGAGTCTGGTGGCGGTGTAATTGATACCTCAGTAAATACATTTATTGAGTTCATCACCGGTAACACCAACGTATTCCGCTTGTTATTGCGCGAGCATACCGGTACGTCGGCGGCATATCGGACAGCGGTTCAACGCGAAATTCAGCATTTTGTAGAAGAGCTCACTGACTACATTATTGAAGTTCAATCGGTACAACATCAACTGGCTTATGTACAGGCAGAAGCTATGGTTAAGCTAGTATTTAGCGCCGGTGCTGAGGCATTGGAGGCAGATCCGGCGATGCGCAGAATCATTGGTGAGCGAGTAAAACAACAACTCCGTTTTATTCAGCTAGGAGCTACATTTCAGCGATAGCTATTTCTTGCGCATAACTACACCGGTTTCGATATGTTCGGTATATGGAAATTGATCAAATAGCGCAAAATCGATAACTTTATGAGTTTTAACTAATTGCTTCATGTTGTTTTGCAACGTTATTGGATTGCAACTGATATAAATAATTGTTTCAAACTGGGCGATTAGCGCTAGTGTTTCATTATCTAAGCCACTTCTTGGCGGGTCGACAAGTACGGTATTGAAATCGTAAGTGGTCAAATCAATATTACCCAATCGAGTAAAGGTCCTTTCTCCGCGCATGGCTTGGGTAAATTCTTCAGCCGCGAGCCGCACAATTTCAACATTATTCAATTGGTTCTTATTGATATTGTATTGCGCTGCTTCAACTGATGGCTTGGCTATTTCTGTACCCACTACACGATGAAAGTTTTGTGCTAGCGGTAAGCTGAAATTACCTGCGCCACAGTAAAACTCAACCAAATCACCTTGAGCATTATTCGATGCGTCTAGAGCCCACTCAATCATTTTACAATTTACTTCAGCATTTGGTTGCGTGAAGCTATTTTCGATATGCTTAAAGACGAACTCTTTACCTTTGATTGGCAATCGCTCGATCACATAGTCATTACCAATAATTATTTTCTGCTTCCGCGCTCTACCGATAATACTAACCGGCAATGCCTCGCTGAGAACTGCGCGTAATTGTTCAGCTTCGCGTTGCCATTCTTCATCTAGTTGACGGTGATACAACAGACTGATGACGAGCTCGTTTGAGAGAGAACTTAAGTAATCTATTTGGAAAAGCTTTTTGCGCAACACAGGGTTGTCACGCAACAGTGACATTAATCGTGTCATCGCCTGATTAATTGATTCACCGGCTGGCAAGAATTGGTCAACTCGCTTCTTCTGTTTGGTCTCTTGGTCGAACATTACATGGTAGAGATCGTCGCCATCGTGCCACACTCTGAATTCAGCGCGCATGCGGTAATTGGACCGCGGCGATTCAAATACCTTTAATGCCGGTATGCTAAATTCTTCGAACAGCTCAGAAATCTTGGCGACTTTAATGGCCAATTGCTGTTCATATGTGGCGGGATCGAGTTGCATGGGAGTCCTCTGCAAAAATAAAGTCGGCATTGTAACGGTTTGTGGCCTTCAACGCAGTAATATTCAAATAACGCTAAACTATATTTATAGGCCGCCGATAAGGAGTTGAGGATAGTGAGGTATCTAACATGAATTTTGGCGAAACAAAGGCGTTCCATAACGAGCAGCCTCAGCAGCCTAAACCTAACGCAGCGTTAAATAAACAGCTGCAAGCGGAAGGGCTAAGGCAGGCCGCTTCTTTTCAAGCGAATCAGGCTGCTAGCGTGTCGAGCGCGTCAGTCAGTATAATTAGTTCTCAAACCACGGTAGGTCTTAAGATCTACAATGGCTCTATGCAGCAAAATGTTGCAGTAAATGGCGAGCGAGCAAAACAAGCGACCGAGTTTGAAGCAAATAAGCCTGCTACTTTATTTGATTTTGAAAAAGTGGCTGAAAATGTCATGCGCTTTGTTGGTGGTGTAATTAAAGGCGCGGCTAACTCTGGTGCAGACGAAGAGCAATTAAACTCTTTGTTCTCACAAGCCCGTGAAGGTGTGGCAAAGGGGATCAAGCTAGCCGAGCGAGATATAGGCGGGTTGATGAACGATGAGGTAGCTGAAGGGATCAGTAACAGTCGTTCGTTACTCGATCAACAAATCGGGGAGTTAGAAAACCAGTTGCTAGGCAAGCCTCTGCTTGATGCATTGACTGCTGAAGTAGCCACCGCGCAATCTACTTCTGAGCAGAGCGGTGAGCTACTAATCCGAACTAGAGATGGCGATGAAGTGCGTTTGACATTTACAGATTTACAACAGGCTTCGGTATCTAGTCAGACGGTGCAGTCAACTCAATATGTTGCTGAAGGGGCTGACAAAGAAGGTGATAACGCAACCGCAGGATCAACCTCTACAACTTTTGCGCAGTCATTAAGTGCTAGGACACTACAATTTTCTGGATACAGTATTTCAGTATCTGGTGATATAGATGAAAACGAAGTTGCTGCCATAACTGACCTGATCAGCAATGCTAACGATCTCGCCGATACATTTTATCGGGGTGATATAGAAGCCGCTTTTGAACAAGCTTTAAATTTGGGCTACAACGACGAAGAGTTGGTTGGCTTTGCTTTACAGTTTAATCGCTCAGAGCAAACTGAAGCTGTTAAAGTGTACGGTTATGTTAAGAACTATTCAGAAACTGAGGAAGATGCTAATGAACAAACCAAAACCGTTAAACCACTGGCCCAGTATTTGGACCGCATGTTAGGTGTTCTTGAGCAATCGCGGCAAACACTAGAAAGTAATGAGGACTACAACACGATCATTAATGGCATAGTCAATGAAATGACTGATGTGCAAGTGCCGGATCTAGTGCAGGCGATCAATCGCTTCCATACGTTCAATCAAAAGCTTTTAGAAGGGTTACCTAAAACAGAAGCTTAATCATTGGGACTAATAAAAAAGGCTGACAATCGTCAGCCTTTTTGCGTTTAGTCTGTAAACTAATGCGCAGCTTTCTCCTTCGCGTGTCGAACCTTTAACGTTCGATCTTGGAAAACCGAGTCATTGAGCTTATCGATTGCTTCACTTACATCTGAGGCAATTATTTCGACAAAACCATATCCTTTCCGTTTACCTGTGCGCTTATCTTTCATTAATCGAACTGATTGTACATTTATATGATCCTGGAAATAGGCACGTACCGCTTCTTCGTTTGCGCGATAGGGCAGATTACCTACATATAATGTCGCAACATCACCAGAAGCTGTTCGACCGCCAGCCACTGAATTGTTGGTATTTAGTTTGATTGTATTAGCAGCAAGTGGCGTGATTACACCAGAAAGGAAAATTGCTAATGCTAATAGCAGAGGAGAAACTTCAGTTGTTGTGAGAAAGGTAAGGGAAAAATAGCCTAGTACTGCAAAGATTGCGGCCACAATCATACAGTTGTGTAGTTTTACGTTCATGTGTGTACCTTATTGTTATTATGTATATATCGAAAAAAGGCAATGCCTAGTCTACTGCAGTCAGCGGTATAAGCAATCCCCATGGGGGTTTTGAACCGGTGTAGATTAAGATATCTACAAGAAATGACTGATTTATCGACAAATAAAGTTAAAACCGTAAAAAAACAAAAAAACGGTTGACGTTACTTTCCTTCTCAGTACAATGCGCTCCTCGATTCGGAGGGGCTTTAAGCCAAATGAATCGAACAACGTTAAGCAAGCAAATTTAATTGCTAACTTTTTAAAAAAGATGCTTGACACTGTGAATAAACAGCGTATTATTCGCGTCCCGCTTGAGGAGAGTCACTAAGACGTTCAACAGGCACCGCGAAGCACGAAGTGCTGAGCAACGCTCTTTAACAATTTATAACAAGACAATCTGTGTGGGCACTCGTTAAGAGTGTCACAACGACAATTTATTTTTTGCTTTTTTTAAAAAAGAGCAACGCAAGTATT
>CAXRGW010000026.1:0-48573 GCA_964230255.1 Alteromonas sp. | reverse complement strand
CCCGTGTCGTTTTCGGTTCAGTTTGTGCGCTAAGCCAGTATAAATCTATACAGTGCCATAGGTTGTTTAAGCCTTTGGCACAATATCCACACTCTCGTGTAATTCGGAATACTGTAAAACAGCTTCGCCATTGCGAAGTTGGGTTAGTAATTGCTCCACTTTGGTAGCAAAACTGAGTTCTTCCTCACCGTAATCAGTACCCTCACGCAGAACAACCGATTCAACGATATTTTGCAACGTCTCGGCGTCAAGCTCTTCAATAGGAATGATCATCGCGCTTGCGCAATCTGTTGCTCGCGCTGGGCGTCGAGAAATGCCAGTACGCGTTGATGAAACCAGATAACCGGCCGCCATGGCGTACCTTGCATAAAACCCACATGGCCGCCTCTATCGCTAAGTTCTAAGGTAACAGCTCGGGCCAAATCGACTTCCTCAGGAATTACGTTCTCATTCATGAAAGGGTCGTCTTTAGCGTGTAAAATTAGTGTAGGAGTACGAATAGCCTTAAGAAAGTTAAAGCCGCTACACTTTTCGTAATAATCGATAGCATCCTGATAGTCGTGCAACGGAGCAGTTACCAAATCATCAAACTCGCGGAATGTCTTTAATGCGCGTATCTTCGCCTGGGTCAGCTGTGGCTCAGCAGAATAGTCAAGCGTTCGCATTTTAGTCAGCAGTGTACGGCGCATACTGGCTAACAAGTACTTTTGATAGACCCGAGAAAAGCCTTCATTAATACTACTCGAGCACTCTGCCAGCTTTAACGGAGCAGAAATAACACAGGCACTGTGCAACCACTTTTGTAAAGGGTTTTCTCCCAGTAACTTAAGTAGCATATTGCCTCCCAAAGAGAAGCCTATTGCGACCATAAACTCGTCTGGAAATTGCTTGCGAAGACGGTCCAAAATAAACTTTGCATCACGAGTATCACCCGAATGATATGTGCGTGTTGTATGGTTGGGTTCACCACTGCAACCGCGAAAGTGCATAAGCACTACCTGCCAACCTTGTTTGTGTAGCGCCGCCATAATATCGTTGGCATAATGCGATCGAATCGATCCTTCTAGGCCGTGAAAGATAACCACTAATCCCTTACTTTGTAGGGGTTTCGAGGACCAAGCCAGATCGACAAAATCACCATCAGGTGTATCGACTTTTTCATGCCGCACTTCAATTTTCGGTCGACGCATAAGGAAGCGAGGCCATATTGTTTGTACATGACGATTAGTTGCCCAAAACGCGGGGGAAAAATCACTGCGTTTTATCCTACCGCGGGCATTTCGTCCCAGTTGTTTATCGCTCACTACTTCCGTTATCCTGGTGTACCGCACTTACTAACAAGCGCAAAGTTGTATCAATGTCTGACTGTGAGACCGCGTAGTACCTAAGTACCAAAACTAGCGCAGTTTCTACATCTGTATTTACTTGACATTTTTCCAATTGGTTTAAAGTTGTTAGCAAATGCCGATGTTGCTGCTGCTCTAACTGCAGTTCACGCTGCTTAAGCTGCTCATACGGGGACGCCGGCCCTTGCTTAGCAGCGCGTCGTAATTCCCGATGCATGGCCAGTTGACGCTCAGATTGGGTAATTGAATCTACCAGCTGACTAACCTGGTCCTGCTGAAGCTCAATTTGGCGATTTCCGAGTACAACACTTAACAATAGCAGGTTTACATTGCAGCCGTAGTGATCCTGTAACCCAATCAAATGATCAGTAACCTCAGGTAGCGCATAAATCGCTAGCGCTTCTTGCCAAGCAACATCAGTAGGAATCGTTAGCCTTGTCACTTATTGCTCCGACTCAAATTGAGCGCTCAAATTTTCTAGCTCTTCCTGATCGAGCAGCCATGACTCTTCTAAGTCAGTAAGCGCTTGCTTTACACTAGCTTCATGATTAATTTGGGATTTAAGACGCTGCTTCTGCTCGTCCTGATACAAAATGGGGTCAGCAAGCTGGGTTTGCAATTGCTCCAGTTGCTCTTGTAGTTTGGCCATTTCTTGTTCTGCATTCGTTATCCGCTTGCGCAATGGCGCGGTCGCTTGACGGAATTCAGCGGCCAGCCTTTTTTGTGCTTTGCGATCTTGTGCTAGCGAGCGTTCAGGTGCTTTCTCACCAACAGATTCAGATTTAGTCGCCTTTTCATCGTCAGCTAGCCACTTCCGGTAATCGTCTAAATCGCCATTGAACTGGGCAACAGTACCTGCATTGACTAAGTAAAACTCTTCGCAGACTGAATTGAGCAATGCTCTATCGTGCGACACAAGAATCATTGCCCCTTCAAAACTTTGCAAGGCAAGGTTCAGTGCGTCGCGCATTTCTAAATCGAGGTGGTTTGTCGGTTCGTCCAGTAGCAACATGTTGGGCTTTTGATAGACAATCATGGCGAGGACCAATCGTGCTTTTTCACCACCCGAAAACGGAGCCACTGGGCTTAGTGCATTGTCACCATTGAAATTAAAACCACCAAGAAAGTCGCGAATAGACTGCTCGGTGGCCTTTGGATCAAGACGCTGAATGTGCGTTAGAGCTGAGGCCTGTAAGTCTAGAAACTCCAATTGATGCTGAGCGAAATAGCCAACATGCAAGCCCGCAGACAAATCATACCGTCCCGACATGGGTTGCTTGTCGCCGGCGAGCAGTTTGATCAGAGTGGATTTACCGGCGCCATTGCGTCCCAATAAACCAATGCGGCTACCCGGTACCAGATTGAGCTTTACCTGGTTGAGTATTACGGTATCGTGATAGCCGATCTCAACCTGTTCCATACTCACCAGCGGATTGGGTAACTTATCTGGCGCTGCAAAGCCAAAATTGAACGCAGACTGACTGTGAACTGGCAACAACATTTCCATTCTCTCGAGCTGCTTGACGCGAGACTGTGCTTGTTTGGCCTTTGACGCTTTGGCTTTAAAGCGGTCAATGAAGGACTGTAAATGTGCGATTTTGTCTTGCTGTTTATCATATTCCAGCGCTTGTAAGCGGATGCGCTCGGCTTTTTGCTTTTCGTAAGCGCTGTAGTTACCGGTGTAGCCGATCATTTGTTGTTGCTCAACACTCAAAATCTTTTCCGCGCAATTATCAATAAAGGCTTTGTCGTGCGAAATAAGTAACAGTGTTCCGGCATAGCGTTGTAACCATTTCTCAAGCCAAATTACGGCATCTAGGTCCAAGTGGTTAGTCGGTTCATCAAGTAACAACAAATCCGATGGACACAGTAACGCTTGGGCCAGATTTAAGCGCATCTGCCACCCGCCGGAAAACGCACTTACGGGCTGACGGAGTTGTGCCTGACTAAAACCTAACCCCGCCAAAATAGTTGCTGCGCGAGCCTCTATTTCATATACGCCAGCCTCTTCAAGTGCGCTGTGCAGTTCGGCGACTTTAGCACCGTTTTCAGACTTTTCATTTTGCGCCAGCTGGTGTTGTAAATTACGTAGGTGACTATCTCCATCAATCACATATTCAATCGCGGCTCTATCACTGGCCTCAACCTCTTGAGCCACCGCTACAATTCGCCAAGCCTTTGGTATGCGCAGCTCACCGTTCTCGGTACCAAGCTCGCCGCGCAACATAGCGAACAAGCTCGATTTGCCACAGCCATTAGCACCAATCAGGGCTACTTTTTGGCCCGGTGAAATTTCAACTGACACATTTTCAAGCAGTACTTTAGTGCCGCGCATAAGGGAAATATCGGTCAGTTTAATCATGGCAGTACAACTCAGCTAAAAATCGCTGTGGATAATAGCAAATAACGCTTTAAATGGGCATTGCGCTTGATTGAAAAATCTTCATGTACGAATTGACATAAACCGCCTATCCGAACGATTCGTAGCGTTAAAAATGTCTACCCGAAAACCGATCGCTATTTAAATTTTACGAGTAAGAGTACAATACCGCCAAAATTAGGAGGAGCCCACCTGCATGTCGCAAAAAATCAAGAAGCGCTTTATTGCTGGCGCCACGTGCCCTAAGTGCCGTGCGCGAGACACCCTTATGCTCTACTTTGAACACAATATTGAGAAAATGGAGTGCGTTAAGTGTGGTTACCACCAATCACAGGCCAAGTCCGACGTAGCCGTCGCCGCAAAGGGCAGTGCTGATGTGATTGGCGTTTTCAAGCCCGAGTAATAATTTACGTTGAATCAACCGCGCCACTGACGGTTGTTGTTATTGTCTTTACTACTAGTAATTAGCGCTGCAGAGCGATCAAACTGAGACTTCGCTAACCTATCGTAAAGCACTACGTTTGCTGTAGCTGCCAGATTCATACTATTGAAAGTTGGGATATAAACGACCTGCTCCGACGCATCGATAATGTCTTGTCCAACTGAGCCATCTTCAGGTCCGAAGATATAATAGACGTTAGTTGGATGTGAGAACTCGGGTAGTGGTATAGCACCATCCACCAGCTCGATGGTCACGATACTCGCACCACTCGGCTTGTACGCCAATAAGTCATCTACACCCACCGTTGGTATCTTAGCGCGCATATTTTGCGTGTCTGGATTGAACTGCTTCGCGTAACCAAAGCGCTGTCCAGTGTAAAACACCGACGAAGCACCGTAACAACCGCATGCGCGCAAGATTGACGCGACATTGGTTGCAGACTTTGGGTTGATTAGCCCAATGGAAACGCGTTCTTGAGTCACGTTAAAAAGGTCCCAAGAAAGTACTGACATTAACGCCTAGAGCGCCTAAGATAAACGCCGCACCTATTGCGACGAGCTTGGCAAATAGCATCACCCAAAAACAGTCAATTAGCTCAGCATCACTGATACGAATAACCATGTAGCAAAACGCGATAATACTCAGTACCCAGCCAATGTAAGGGATGAGGGAAATAAGAATAACGATAGCCACGATTGAGACCAGTGATTTAAATTGGATATTCAAGAAAGACAGTTTGGTTGCCACAAACAGAGTTACTGTTGTGAAAAACACATCGATTAAAAAGAAACTTACTTCAATACCCATTGTCGTCCTTGCGTTCAGTAGTGGCGTGCGAAAATAGTGTAAACCGAGCGATAAATAACAGCAATTGGGTAAACTAGATTATGCCGTAACAGAAAGGTTCAGCGCTGAAGGCGTTGCAATGTTCTGATAAGTATTTTGAATTACGTTAACGCGCTGCAAAATTGTTTCTGACTGTTGTAATTGGGCAGATTCGCGATCGTCATCGAGTTGTTCCCTTTCCACCGCAGCACTTGCCGCGAGCCCATTGGCATCGAGAGAGCGCTCAGGGATAGTAATATCGATACCATCAACGATTTCGTCTAAATCAGGGATGTCTGGTTCAACACCTGAGTCTACACCATCCCCTGAGGGACGTTGTTCAGTGGCACGCTGTAATTCTTCAGCGCGCTGTTCATTGAGCTCGCCTCGCGCTTCAAAGGCGCGTTGACTAGCCTCACTGGCTACTTGAAGATCTTGTGCTGAAGGCTCAGCTGGCGCTAGTGCAGCAGCCTTAACCTGCTGCATTTTGCGCAATGTTTCTTCAGGTGTATTTTCCTTTCCGATATCGATAGATACTTCACCACCTACCGCATAGCGCTTGCCATCCGGTCCGGTTTCATACTCATACACGGGCGAGCCAGCATATTGGCCGCCGACTGAAGCATGCGCTTGCTCGTGTGCCCTGACTTCTTGATCGCGCTGTTGTAAGTGTTGGATCTCGCGCTGTTCAGCTTGCTCTTGCTGCTCCTGCTGACGCTGTTCAGCATTTTCACGGCCAGCGCTTTCTTGATTGGCATTATCTGAACTGTCGTTTGGGTTTTCACCGAGTATTTGCGCTGCTGGGTTTTGGTTTGGCTGTGGGCGCTCATAAACCAAAGGATTACTTGGCTGGCCAGGATTACGCAGTCGATCGGACTCCGAACCTAAACCGGCTTTTGCCTCAGAATTCTCATTGGCGGATGTTTGCGGAATTGTTTCGCGCGCCAAGTTCTCCCGCCGAGCAGACTCGGTGCTAAGGTTCGTGTTGGTAAACACGATACCGGTGGGAACTGGCGTGACAATATTCATCGTCTCTTTCGGTTAAGTAAAAATATCAATAATTCGACCGACGGTTTCGTCGGCCCGATCGACAACAGCTGCCGATGCTTGAGCATTACGCGCGTTAATCTGTAGTGACAACAAGTCAGTAGTGACAGAATCACCGCCGGAAGGCAATAAATCCCGGGTATTACCTATTTGTTGCTCAGCCGCATTTAACAACACACCCGCTGGGCCGTTTTCGGCGACATCTTGTTGAGCTGTGCGTTGCGCAATATTCAAGGACGCCTGCGTGATCCCCTCAGATGCGCGCTGTAACCCAAATTGGCCTGATAAAATGGCTGAATTAACATTGTATCCAGTATCGATTGGCATACATTTACCCTCACACTACCTATTTGGTATTATCCTGCAAACTGGTTAAAATTTAAACCCTCGAGCAAGTATGATTAGCTATGAGCCAGTGTTTTTTTATAACTAGAGGCTATACCGTTACGTCAGTTACAGGGCAAAATCCAGTAATGACTCTAGCCATTCATTCGGGTGTGAAATAAAGGGTGCGTGCGCTGCATGTTGAATAATTTGCGATTCACAGTTGGGTTGTAACGCGGTGATTTTATCAATGCTATCGGCAGGCACCAGCGAATCTAAGCGGCCATACAAACGTAGTGTTGGACAGGTAATTGCAGCCAACGAATCGCGCAAATCAACACTCGAGAGGAGTTGAAGACCGGCAAGTAGTGCTATTGGCGAAGGTGCTGGGAATTTGCGAACGTGCCGCTGAATCTGCTTTATATCCGCTTTTGCACTTGGACTACCTAGTGCCTGAATGGCAAGGAAGCGTGCCAAAGTTTTGCCAAAATCGGCCTCAAGCTGTTGCTCAAAAGCGCTGAGAACTTTAGGTTTTATGCCGTGCCAATCGTTTTTTTGCTCAAAACAGGGAGTGGATGCAACGACGATCAATCGCTTCACTTTGTGACTCCAATGCTGTGCCATATACTGCGCGACTAAACCGCCCATTGACCAACCTAATACTGCGCTATCCTCTGGCACACATTGCGCGACCCAATCACAGATATTGCCCAAACTATAGTCTTCTGGCAGATGTTCACTGTTGGTTCCAAAACCAGGTAAATCAATGGTAATAACCGTGAAATGTTCTGTCAGCTGTGGAATGACAGAATGCCATACGCCACTGTTCAAGCCCCAACCGTGCAGCATAACCAATACAGGTCTTTCAGCGTCTACGCCTTGCGGTTGATCTGTCCCATGAGTACGGCTGCTTAATGGCGACTGGCTATGCGAAGATTCAAAAAACAACACAGTTATTATATTTCCTTGGGGTTGTGAGTAATGTTTCGATTGGCACGTATCGGTTATCAGCTCGCGAAATTAATTCCGCAGCAGTGCATGTTGTGTCTGCGCGGTTGCCAACAGTTACCTTGCACCCACTGCCGTGACGCAATAAGGCAGTTCCCGCACAAGGCATTTAAGCATAACTTAATGCGATGGCCTAAAGTAGCCAGTGCGCTACAACTTTCTGAGTTTGAATGTGTTCACGCTATAGGTGAGTATGAATACCCTCTCACAAAACTAATCACTGACTTAAAATTTAACGGCAAACTCGCGTGCGCTGAAGCACTGTCCAATTGTTTTTGCGCTAGCCTCAAGGAACGCAATCAACCTTTGCCACAGCTTATCTTGCCCGCCCCGCTGCATCACAAGCGTTATGTAAAGCGGCAATTTAACCAGGCCGCAGAAATTGCAGTGGCTGTGGCAGAACGATTGAAAATTCGTTGCGATTTAGCCGCACTGAACCGCCATCGATATACACTCGCGCAAACAGAACTAGATCGCGATCAACGTCTGTCCAACGTTGCCGGCGCATTTAGCTGTAACAAGCTAACGCGAGATATTACTCATATCGCGATCTTCGATGATGTGATTACAACAGGCGCCACCATGTGTGCCATGCGCGACGCCGTGCTTGAAACTAATCCACACATCAAGATTGAAGTTTGGTCGATTAGTATTGCCTTAGCGAGTTTGGATTAACGGCGACATGTAAATCGCGTTAGCAAACAACTTACTCGTACCGTACCAATAGCCACGGAAATTCATATTGTCCACGAAGCCAATCACTTGACCGCGGCCAAAACTGTGCGCGACCACCGCTGGGGTTTCTGCTACTAAATCCGCCATTTTCGGATCCGCATAGCCAGCTATTAATGGAAAGTCTACATAACTGAATGGCACTAAGAACGGCTCTTGAGGTTGCCTAACCACGCGGTTGCTGTTTTTAAACATCGGCATCTGTTCATCATCTAGACCAAACGCGAGCGGATGGGTTAAGTCAGCGTGAGTCATAAACACGGTGCCAGCGATACGCTTGCGTGCTTGCAGTGCTTCGCGATCGCCATATTGTAAATCTTTAGTCGCAAATAGCTTATCAACTTCACTGTCAGACATTATTTCCGCGTTCAACCAGTTCTTCTCTATCAGCAGTTCTGTACCCGACTTTTGCCCGATCAAGATGCCGCCAGCATTAACCCACTTGTCAATTTTACCCGCGAGTGAACTAGACATATTGCGGTAATTTCCATTAGCAAAAATGATGTGCGTGTACTGAGCAAGATTAACGCGCTCTAGGCGCTGCGCTTCTATGATGGAGGCTGGCATATGCAATCGAGTGTCTAAGAAGTGCCATATCTCGCCAACTTCATATTGAGATGTTCCCAAACCACCAACAATAGCAACACGCGGCATTTCTATTTTGCGCAACTGACGTGAACCTAGGTCTATGCCACTTGGGGTTAAGCCTGATGTGATATTGTGCACGTTGATTTGATATTGCTGAGCATAATTGGCGATGATCTCTCGCAGATTATCCGGTTGCTCTAAGCCAGTAGGTAAAACTACAGTTCCAGGTTTAAACGCATGCATCCCATCAGTAGTTTTAGCGCTAAAACCTGCACCCGCAATACGCACCTCTAAACCGTCGCGCAACAACTGTGTCAGCATGGCCGGCGATTGATAATCATGCCATTCGAAAGCATAGGCATAAGCATCAGTGAGTGTATGAGTCGCTGTAAACTGTGGAGCAGAATCAGTCAGTTTCAAGCGTCGTCTCACACTGCGCTCAACACCGGCAAAGTTTAAATCGAATGCGTAGGGTAAATTCCAAGTAGAAACGTCGTAAAAGGTGTTATCAGCAAAACTGGTACGAGTTGAAAACAGTGACTTAAGCAAGCGGTATTGCGCCTGATCGGTCGGTACAAATATACTGCCCGCAGCAAAGCGCTGTTGGTCAAATGAAAAATCATCACTCAAGTACTGAAAATCGATTTTGTGCGCTGTAAAAAACTCAGCGACGTTTCGCATTCTTGCATCATCATGGCTTGCAGCAATCAAGTAACCCCTGGTTTTATCGTCTTTATACAGGTCTTGAGTTTCGTTAAAGAACTGTTGTTGATAAGCCAATAGTGCTTGTTTGTTTGCCATAGCGCCGGCAAATGTCGATAAGCTGGTAGTTACTTGATTTTGAATAGTCTGCGGGAAGGCTAGTTCACCATTGATTGATTCCTGTATATGTCCACGACTACTCGCTTGTTCAAACAGTATTCCGATGCTGCCATGCGCATCTGGATAGGTTGAGCCTTTGCCAAAGTAGAAATCATCAAAACTTTCTTCGGTAAAATATAACACACCTTGTGCATCGAGCGCTGCCGCATGAAACTCTGCCAACGCACCTGTCAATGTCACATTTGATTGCGGGGTAAGTGGGTTTTTTCGACTGGGAACACCTGGTTGAAAGAAATATGTACTATCGGTACCCATCTCGTGAAAATCAGTCAATACATGCGGACGCCACGCTTGATACTGCGCTATCCGTCCGCGCGATTCCGGATGCGTGAGTAGTAGCCAATCGCGATTTAAGTCAAACCAATAGTGGTTAGTGCGACCCGATGGCCAACCTTCTTGATGCTCACGATGGTCGCGGTCAGCAGTGAGGGTTTGACCGCGATGCATATTGGCCCAATGGGCGAAGCGCGAGAGACCGTCCGGGTTGAGGACTGGATCTAACAACACAATGTTTTCATTTAGTAAGGTGTCAACCTCTACAGAACTTGCTGCAGCGAGGTAATAGGCAACAACCAGTGCAGCATTTGCGCCCGATGGTTCATTGCCGTGCACGCTATAACCCATGTACAAAACCAAAGGTGCGTTTTGAGCGGGTTTCTCACCCGCTATCAAAGTATCCATATGGCGCTGTTTCAGCTCGTCAAGACGCTCATGATTCGCCGGCGACGTAATTTGCAACATCAATAAAGGACGATTCTCGTGTGTACGCGCATACTCAACGATATTGATACGCGGAGAAGCGTCCGCCAATGCGTACATGTAGGCGACTAACTGGTCGTGGCGCACATGC
Organism: Alteromonas sp.; assembly: GCA_964230255.1. GTDB lineage: Bacteria > Pseudomonadota > Gammaproteobacteria > Enterobacterales > Alteromonadaceae > Alteromonas_E. The sequence goes on along the minus strand of CAXRGW010000026.1, from coordinate 38,149 downwards.
CACTCACCAACCTGTGCACCCAGTACAGTTGACGGGACCGGTATGTCGCTGTTGTATTCGATACCTTGTGGCAAATATTCATGTACAGGTTTTCCCGCATGCGCAGCAACGCTGTGTAATGCAATACTGGCAAAAATTGAAACTTGTAAGACTATACATAAGTTGCGTGTGTAAAAATCGCGAAGGCTCTGTAGTGACTTCATATACTTCCCAAATTCGTCAAGTCTGTCGGCAAATTAGTTCTCTTTATCTTCAGTACTATAACTTGGATCGCCGAGAGTGCATAAATTATGGCAAAAAGCATTAATACCCGAGTGTTTTACTCAGGTAATTTTGTTATTATAAGCCCATTGCAGTTTTAAGGTGGATATTATGATCACGATTTCTGAACAAGCCCAAGAGCACTTCGTTAAGTTGCTATCTAAACAAGCTGAGGGCACAAATATTCGCGTATTCGTGGTAAACCCAGGCACTTCTGGTGCAGAATGTGGCGTTTCTTATTGCCCGCCAGATGCGGTCGAAGAAAGTGACCTTACCCTGAATTTCAATGGCTTTGATGCCGTGGTAGATAGAGAAAGCGCCCCCTATTTGGAGGAAGCGGAAATAGATTTCGTTACCGACCAAATGGGTTCACAGCTCACGCTCAAAGCGCCGAATGCAAAAGCGCGGAAGGTTGATGACGATGCACCACTGATCTCGCGTATCAACTATATGATTGAGTCTGAAATCAATCCTGGTCTTGCCAGCCATGGCGGCAACGTATCGCTGGTTGAAGTAACAAAAGATGGTATAGCAGTCCTTCAATTCGGCGGCGGGTGTAATGGTTGTTCTATGGTTGATGTAACTCTCAAAGAAGGCATTGAGAAACAAATGCTCGCGCAATTTTCCGGCGAACTAACCGGTGTTAAAGACGCCACCGAGCACCACGCTGGCGAGCACTCTTACTACTAATAAGCGCTCGCTCATGTCACTTCGCAAACGGCTATATCAAGCAGGTCAAAACCCCAAGCGCAGCTGGTTGCAGTTTCGTTTGGGTATGGCATTGTTTGTTATTGGCGTGTTGTTAATGGTGGGGTCACAGCGCTATATCAGCGCCTTGTATTGGCCAGCGGTCGGCATTGTTCTCTCTGGTTTTGTGGTTTCTATGCGTGGCTATTGGGGTATTTTCGCGAATCGCTTTGCTCGTGTTTTAGAACAACGCGATGCTAATCAAGCAAATGACCCCTTCGCTGACGACTAATATAAATCCAAGCCAAGCTAACCCCCCTTGCGGCAAGAAAAGCCAGAAAAGCCAACCATAACGCCCAGTTCTGGTATTCCACCGTTAGCCACCAAATAGGAAAGAAAACCCCAAGCGCACTAATAGTCATTGTGTTGCGCATTGCATTTGCTTGACTAAGCCCGATAAATACGCCATCAAATAAGAAACACCAATGTGCAATGAGCGGTAATACTACCATCAAAATCAGAAACGGTGCTGTTGCTTCCTGAAGCTCAGCTTTATTAGTTAACAGACTAACAATAAACTCCGCGGCAACCCAAAAAAACAGACTGTATGCGACGGCAAACAACGAAGACCACACGAGCCCTTTACGCGTGAATTTGGCGATTCGAGAGTGACTTTTTTGGCCTTTCGCTTCACCGATCAATGCTTCAACAGCATAAGCGATACCATCCAGTCCCAGTGAAATAAGTACAAAAAACTGCATGAGGATAGCGTTTACGGCTGCTGTTTTAGCACCCAACCTGGCGCCCTGAAAAGTGATGAAGGCCAAGCACAGCTGCAGCATCAAATTGCGGATGAACATCGCCGCATTGAGCGAAAACATATGTGCCATGGACGACCAGGCAAACCAGCTGGTTCGTGCAGTATTAAGCGTTAATTCCCGACATACCCAAACAAAACCAACCACCGCCATAAAAGCCTCGGCAACAATTGTTGCGGCAGCAACACCGATTACACCCCAATTAAATCCCCAAACGAAAGTTACACTTAAAACAATATTTAGTAGGTTGCCAACAACCTGCAATAGCAAAACTTTACGCGTCATTTGTTGGCCTATTAACCAGCCAATTACAACTAAGTTTAACAATGCTGCCGGCGCACCACATGCGCGAATACTAATGTAATCGGCAACGAACTGGTGGGTTAGGCCGGTGGTTTGGGCTACATTTTGTGTCGTATTAATGACCCAAGGGTGAACAAGGATAATCAGTGCACCAATAACTAGCGCCAAAACAGCACCTTGCAGCAATGGTTTAGCGTAATCAGGAGCACTGTGTGACTTTGCACCTTTTTGCTGTGCACTTAGCCCTGTGATTGACATCCGTAAAAACCCACAAACCCAATATATTTGGGTGATCACTAACGCGCCGATTGAGGCGCCCGCTAATGCTTCTACCGGTGGTAAGTGACCTAACACCGCAGTATCCACCATGCCCAGTAGTGGCGTAGTGATATTAGCGAGGATCATGGGTGCTGCAAGCAGAAGAAGTCGCTTATCTTGATGTAATCGCTCAGTCATAAAATCGTTGATTGGCAATCCGCTTTGCTAAAACAAAGTATTAGAGTACCTTAAAATGGTAACATCTCGCACAACGTATATTACTGGTGCGGAAAATGCGGCAATACCTTAAAAATCTACTGCAGCGCAATGCGAACTATGCGCTGGCTGCCCTTTGCCTGCTAGTGCACTGTACAATGCTAAACGCCGAACCACGCGATAATGTCGTGATCTTGGTATATCACCATGTGTCGACGAAGACGCCACCGTTGACCAGTATAAGCCCGGAGCAATTTGCTGCACACCTAGCCCATATCAATGAGCATCATGTGGTTTTGCCATTAGATGAAGTTGTTACGTCATTGAAAAATAGCGAGCAGTTGCCAGACAAATCGATAGCCATAACCTTTGATGATGGATATCGCAATATCTTAGAAAACGCCCACCCATTACTCCGCCAGTACAATATACCTTACACGGTGTTTATCAACCCACCAGAAATAGGCGCAAGGCGCGATCAATTGAATTGGGCGGAAGTCAAAACAATGAGTCAGGAAGGTGTACTTTTTGCGAACCACACCATGGATCATGCACATTTATTAGCTCGCTTAGAAAATGAAACCCAACAACAATGGTTAGAGCGCAGTTTGCAAAACATTCGCGCTGCCGAAACCATGATCACCGAGCAAATAGGTTATTCATTGCAGTACTTAGCCTATCCCTTTGGTGAATTTAACTTTGTATTACGTGATGCCCTGCTCGCTGAAGGGTATACAGGCTTTGCACAACATTCTGGTGCCATGTCATCACGCGGTGATTTCGGTGCTATTCCACGCTTTCCGGCGGCCGGTATCTATGCCAACTTAAAGACCCTAAAAACCAAGCTCAATAGTTTGGCGCCAATTGTTGTAGACGCTTTAGAGCCGATGCAAACGTTGGGCTCTCAGCCAAACGTCGGGCTTCGATTAGCTGATGGTCAGTCATCAGCGAGCCGTTTCACCTGTTTCTATAACAATCAAGTGATTGAAGCCGTTGCCGTGCAGGAAGTGCTTAACTTCACCCTTCCTGAACCCCTTAATGCGGGTCGTAGTCGCGTCAATTGCACTGCGCCTAGCGGTATTGCAGGTAGATTTTACTGGTACTCACAACCCTTCTTTGTTGCCGATGAGAATGGTCAATACCCAAACTAAACCGTTACGGTTTAGCAACTGCCATAGTCAATCTGACATAAGGCGATTCACTAGTTTGAGGTGAGGCCAAAAATCCAAACTTCAAATAACATTGAATTGCTGCGTGGTTGGTGGCTTCCACGTCCAATAGCACTTGGTGTTTGTTCATCCGCTGGGCCGCTTCTAAACAGTTAGTCAGCAGTAATTGCGCGATACCACGGCGTCTATGCGTAGGCGCTACACTTAGATGACCAATAGCGTATTCCTGCTTTTCGGGTGGTTTGATCCAACGACTGATCACTCGATTGCGTTCGAGGATTTCAACGCTCTTCGCAAAACCAAAAAACTGATGGAGCTGAGTGACCGTGGCACCATCGAAATTACTTGGCAGTTGATCATGCCAGCCACATACCGAGCCAACCACTTGCTCTGCATCACGCACAACCCTGTGATTATCAAAACCGAATTGCCCATGAGGCTGAGCGAAACAAGTAGCGAGAAACTGTTGTGTTTGCTCTGAATTACCACCGCCAAATATATCCGATAGCAGTTTTGGAGCAGCAGAATAGACAAGTTTGGTTAAAGCCTCAGCATCGGCTACAGACGCATCAGTAACCCCAAACCGCGATGCCATTGGGCTGCTAACCTTGCCGCATCAACAATGGTAAGTCAGCGATTAATTGGGCGGTGTCGCTAATAGCCAATTCACCCGGTATGTGCTGTGGTTTAAACCGCCCTATGACTTGAGCTTGTGGATTTATGACAACAATCGAAGCACTGTGATCAATAAGGTAGTCTGGATTATCGGTACTTTCAGTCATCGCGTACATCATCCCCATGCTGCGCACTAATGGGAAAAGTTCTTTGTGCTCACCTGTCATACCGATAAATGCAGGGTTAAAGAAATTCATATACTCGTTAAGGCGTTCAATTGTGTCGCGTTTTGGATCGACCGATAAAAACACAACTTGTGGGTCTTGTGGTGTTGCATTTAACAAATCGCCGTACGCCGAGCTTACCGCCGCTAGCGTAGTCGGGCAAATATCAGGGCAATAGGTATAACCTACAAACAATATCGACCATTTACCCTCAAATATAGACTTATCAATCGACTGATGATTGTGATCAGTCAAGGTGAAATTTGTAAGCTCTCGAGGCTGCGGGTACATTTGCAGATAGGCGGGCTGTGTTTGCATACTCGGCGGGGCAATAATTGTGGCGACGTAAACACCCACAATTAATGCGATAAAGGCAACAATGCCAGTTATTTGTGTCTGCGTCATAACCCTATTGAAACGTAGTGATCAACTAACAACACGACAAACAATACCATTAAGTGAATAATTGAAAACTTAAAAGTTTGCATGGCTGTTTTGGGGTCGTTACCGAATTTAAGTTTCCACGCGTAATACAAGAAACCTGCATTGAGCAGTGACGAGCCAATTAAATAGATTACGCCGGTCATACCAACAAGGTAAGGCAGCAAGCACACTATGCATAACAAAACCGTGTAGAGCAATACCGAGGTCTTAGTAAAACTGACACCGTGAGTCACTGGTAGCATCGGGATTTCAGCTTTGGCATAATCCTTTTCACGGTGAATGGCCAGGGCCCAAAAATGTGGCGGTGTCCAAGTAAAGATTATCAACACAAGTAACAGAGCATATGAGTGCATTTCACCCGTTACTGCAGTCCAGCCTAGTAATGGTGGCGCTGCGCCAGCCAAACCACCAATAACAATATTTTGTGGCGTAGCGCGTTTTAAAAACATGGTATAAACCACGGCATACCCGAGTAAACTCGCGAAAGTTAGCCAGGCGGTCAAGGCATTGACGAACAACAGTAGCGTTGCCATGCCCGCAGCGGCTAGCGCAAAGGCAAAAGCAAGCGCCTTGGGCACTGAAACTTTGCCGCGGGCCACTGGGCGATTAAAAGTTCGTGCCATTTGGCTATCAATGCGATGGTCAACAACGTGATTCACCACAGCTGCCGCCGAGGACAAAGCTCCGATACCGAAAATACCGGCCACTAGCGTCTGCCAAGCAATCCAAGTGTCACTGGCTAAGCACATACCGACCAAGGCCGTAAGAAGTAGCAACATAACTACTCTAGGCTTGGTTAATTCGTAATAATCACGCCATGTTGCGCGTTGCGTAGCTACCTGGGAAGACTTTGCGGTAGCGGGAATAGACGCTGTACGAGCCACGATTTTCTCCTAAAAATTAGATCTTGCGATATAGCGAGTAGGTCAACATAACCATTACCAATAATAAGCACGCTGCAACCGCGTTGTGTGCGACAGCCACTGTTAATGGCAGGCTGTACACAACATTACTGATACCCAAAAGAACTTGCACACCCAATACGAAAATCATCAAAACAGACAAGCTCTTCATTGCTTGTGACGCCGCTCGGGTATAAACGGCAATGCCCAACCAGCATAGGTAAATAAAAGTGACTATTGCACCTATGCGATGCATAACATGCATCGTCATGCGCTCATCGTAATTATGGGCACCAAATTCATAGTTCTCCGCTGGAGGAATACTAAAAGCTCCACCAAAATCCCAGCGTTCAGTCCAATTCCCCTGGCAAAACGGAAACTCAGTGCACGCCAGCGCAGCATAATTAGCAGAAGTCCAGCCTCCTAACGCTATCTGACAAACCAGTACGGCAATACCAATGGCCGCATATTTTGCGAGTGGCTTTAACTGTGGATCACCACCTGGAATGCGATAATGCGACATACGAAGATAAAGCAAAAATAGACAAGACAGGACGGTAAAACCACCGAGTAAGTGGCCCATTACTACCGCAGGCAATAGATTAAGTGTCACTGTCCACATGCCCAACATGCCCTGGAAAATTACCAAACCGAGAAGTAATAATGGCAGCTTCAACGGCCGATTATAGGCGCGATTAGTCAGTGCAATAATACTGATAACCAATATGAAGAAGCCTAGTGCAGCAGCGAAATAACGATGCACCATCTCGTTCCAAGCTTTCTCAGCTTCTACTGGCCGCTCTGGGTACGCTTCGTTGGCAATCGCAATATGTTCTTCAGTCTGCGGAATGGTTAAGTGCCCGTAACAACCGGGCCAATCTGGACAGCCAAGACCCGCATCGGTCAAACGCGTATATGCGCCCAAAACAATGACGACGAGAGCTAGTAATATGCTCGCCAGTACCAGCTTTTTCATTGCAAATAACCCCTAACCAATGCGCGACAGTTTTAACAGCTTCTTCAAATCAGCCAACATATCGCGACTGTCCATGACAGCCTGTTCTTGTTGTTCTTGTAGTGGATAACGCAACATTGCGTTATTCAATGTGTCAACTAAGAAAATACCATCTGCAGCAACATCTTTAAACACCAGATTAACATTTTGCTGATCGACTGTTAACAAGTGCAGATGGTTTTGTTCAGATAATGTACTAAGGTAGGCTACATCACTACTCTTTGTCAGTAATACGGTTGCTTGTGCCCGTTCAGCTTGGCGACCCAAGGCTACCCACACTTGCTCTAAACTGTACAAAGCATTGCTACACTTCACGTCACATTTGTCAGGCATTACATAGAGGATACGCCAACTTGGTTGCGCCCCTGTCATCACTGCAGATAGGTTGAGTGGCGGCGCTAATAGCTCGCCACGGTTGGTTGAACCACGATTAAACCAATCGTTCTCTAAGGCAAACTTGGCGAGTATCACCGGTAAAACAAAAACAACAACTAACAAGGCGATGGTGATGCGATTTGACTTATTCACTCGTTTTTTTCCTTCTGAATAACGCAACTAAAAATACAATGAAAGCAGCTATAGCTAAACCAAACCATTGAAAGGCATAGCCCAGATGCTTCGTTGGCGCCATAACAACAGGGCGCCAGTTATTAATAAAATTTGAATTCTGCTCGGTCAGCGCAACCACAAATGGTTGTAGAGGTGTATCAGTCAACTCCGCAATCAAATCCAAATCAAGCTGTTGTATGCGCATTGGGAAATCGCTCGCCTGAGTAACTGTCTCCCGAACCACGGGATTAATAGTAGGTACAACCACATTGCCACTAAAACTTTGTTGCCCGCCGCTAACTGCAATCGCCGGCAACTGATCACGCGTTGGCGGCGCATTAACCCAACCATAATTGACCAACACCGTGCCTATCTTTGTTTCGGCAAATGCCAGCACTTCGTATCCCACCTGCCCTTCAACGATTCGATTATCGAGTAATAACAATCGCTCAACATCCGGTTTTGCGACGAAAGCCACAGGAATATCATCTATTTCATAGGGATAAGCTTTGAGGGTAAGCAAATCAACAGGTTCGCGGGCTTGCCTTTCAGCCAAGTCTGCTAAACGCTGTTGCTTGTACTCCATGCGCTCTAACTGCCAAAAGCCTAAGCGAAGCATGGTGACAATTGCTAAAAATGTTACTAGAGTAGCTAATACTGGAACTGTTTTGTTTGCAGCAACCATTTCTAACCTGGAAAAAAAATGCTAATAAAAATAATACTGTGCGGCTTGCTGATTTATATGATTTACAACTTATTTGTGGCAATGAAAGTGATGATGAATCACGACCCTGACGGCGAACCGATGAGTAAGTACATTGGCCGTCGCGTACTTACCTCTGCCATTATTGTTATCATTATATTAGTGGCAGTTGCCACCGGTTTAATTACTCCTAACCCTAGACCCGTTTAACGCCCAAAGTAACTGAGGGGCGAATCGCCCCTCGAGTGCATGTCTATAAAATATATACAAAAAAGAACAACATAACCCAAACTACGTCAACAAAGTGCCAATACCAACTACCGGCTTGGAAGGCAAAGTGTTCTTTGGGTGTAAAGTGACCTTTAAGCACCCTCAGGTATAGCACGATTAAGATGATTGTTCCTAACGTAACGTGCATACCGTGGAAGCCCGTCAGCAAGAAGAACGTATTGCCGTATACTCCACTTTGTAAGGTTAGGCCTAAATCGCGATACGCATGAATGTACTCGTATGCTTGTAAACCCAAGAAAATACAGCCCAACAATATAGTTACTAGCAGCATCACGTTGAGTTGACCGCGCTTGTTCTGCTCTAGGCCAACGTGAGCATAGTGCAAAGTCACTGATGAAACCAACAAGATAATCGTGTTGTAGGTCGCTAGCCCTTGCCACGGCATTGGCGTAGTTTCAGTGCCACCTGGGGTAGTAACTAATGGCCACATCGCTTCAAAAGTTGGCCACAATACTTCGTTTGTCATTGCATTGTTAGAAGCGCCACCTAGCCAGGGAACCGCAATCATACGAGCGTAGAACAAAGCCCCAAAGAACGCTGCAAAGAACATCACCTCAGAGAAAATAAACCACATCATTCCCTGACGATAGGAGCGCCCTAATTGGGCAGAGTATAAGCCACCCATAGATTCTCTAATTTGATCGCGAAACCAACCAAACAGCATGACGAGTAATGTAAAAATACCGGCAGCCAAAATATAGCTTCCGTACCCGGCCTTTTCGCGCGTAACCTCTACCACATAATTCCCTGCGCCCACGGCGATTAGGAATAATGCTACGGCCCCGACAATTGGCCAAATACTCTGATCGGGAACGTAATATTTCTCATAAGTAGCCGGTGTTTCTTGCTGAGACATGAATTTCTCCTTTTAGCTGCCAACTGCGACTGCGTGTTGAGTCGGCAATGCAGCAGTTTCTGAGGCTTCTTTGGCCTCTTCTGTTACATCGTAAAGTGTGTACTGCAAGGTAAATACCTCGATTTCTTTAGGTAGCTGCGGATCTACGTAAAACTGCATCGGCATCAAAGCCTCTTCACCAGCGCCAAGCGGCTGATGATTGAAACAAAAGCACTCTGTTTTATTAACGTACAAGGCAGCCGTACCCGGTGAAACTGATGGAATTGCTTGTGCAACAATATCGCGACGCGCTGGGTTTCTCACATAAAACTCAACGGTGTGTAGCTCACCTGGATTAACTTTGATGCGCTTAGTTTGCGCTTCAAATTCCCAAGGCATGCCACTATTCGTACGAGTTAGAAACTCTACCGTGACCCAACGCGACGTGTCTACCTCAACGGCGGTATAAACCGCAGCTTCATCTTCCGTTTTACCGTTAATCCCCGTGATATCACAAAACACCTCATAGAGTGGCACCAGCGCAAAGCCGAAACCAAACATACCTAGCGTGATGCCGATTAGCTTTAACACTAATCGGCCGTTCGCATTTTGAGGATCGTGAGACGACATGGCAGTTACCTACTATTTCACTACCGGTGGCGTATCGAATGTGTGATACGGTGCAGGCGAAGGGATCTCCCATTCAAGACCTTCAGCGCCTTCCCAAACCTGGTCAGAAACTGGCTCGCCTTGCTTACGGCAGGCTTTGATCAGCAGCGCTAAGAAGATAAGTTGCGATAGACCAAATGCGAAACCACCAATTGAAATCCACTTGTTGAAGTCAGCGAATTGTAATGCATAGTCAGGAATACGACGCGGCATTCCAGCTAAACCAACAAAGTGCATAGGGAAGAACAACACATTTACCGAAATCAGTGAGCACCAGAAGTGCCATTTCGCTAGAGTTATGTCGAACATTTTACCCGTCCACTTCGGCAACCAGTAGTATACCGCGGCCATGATAGAGAAGACCGCACCGGTAACCAATACGTAATGGAAGTGAGCAACTACGAAGTACGTATCATGATATTGGAAGTCAACCGGTGTAATCGCCAGCATCAGTCCTGATAAACCGCCAATGGTAAATAATACGATAAAGGCCAAGGCGAATAGCATTGGGACTTCAAACGTCATTGAACCGCGCCACATAGTTGCGACCCAGTTAAACACTTTAACCCCGGTTGGTACCGAGATAAGCATGGTCGCAAACATAAAGAACATTTCAGCGGCCAGCGGCATACCCGTAGTAAACATGTGGTGAGCCCACACGATAAACGAAAGCAATGCAATGGACGCGGTAGCGTAAACCATCGATGCATAACCAAACAACGTCTTACGCGCGAATGTCGGTATGATTTGCGAGATAATTCCGAAGGCCGGCAAAATCATGATGTAAACTTCCGGGTGTCCGAAGAACCAGAATATGTGCTGGAACAGCACTGGGTCACCACCACCGGCGGCATCAAAGAAGCTGGTACCGAAATACTTATCCGTTAATACCATTGTTACCACGCCGGCAAGTACTGGCATAACCGCAATCAACAAGAATGCGGTAATCAACCAAGTCCACACGAACAATGGCATTTTCATCCATGTCATACCCGGAGCACGCATATTGAAAATAGTTACAATAACGTTGATCGCACCCATGATTGAGCTGATACCCATAATGTGCACAGAGAAGACAAACAACGCCGTGCTATCAGAACTGTAGGTTGTCGATAACGGTGCGTAGAAAGTCCAACCAAATGCCGGGCCACCACCTTCAACGAACAATGAAGCGAGCAAAATTGCAAATGCGAATGGTAAGATCCAGAAGCTCCAGTTGTTCATCCGCGGCAATGCCATATCTGGTGCGCCAATCATCATTGGCACCAACCAGTTAGCCAAACCAGTGAACGCCGGCATAACAGCACCAAAAACCATGATCAAACCATGCACCGTAGTCATTTGGTTAAAGAAATTTGGCTCGACTATCTGTAGGCCTGGCTGGAACAATTCAGCACGGATGACCATTGCCATCGCACCGCCAACCAAAAACATAATAAATGCAAACCACAGGTATAGGGTACCAATGTCTTTGTGGTTAGTCGTAAATAACCAGCGCTTTATACCTGTCGGAATGGCGTGATGATGATCGTCATGTGCATGCTCATCATGGCCATGCGCGACATCAGTAGTCGCATGTTCAGTTGCAGAACTCATAACTCTCTCCTATTGACCAGTTGCGATATCGTTGACGTCTTTGGCCTGAACCATTTCGCCCGTATTGTTACCCCAAGCATTTCGCTCATAGGTAACTACAGCTGCGATTTCAGACAACGTCAGCTGTTTATCGAAGGCTTGCATCGCAGTACCGGTTTTACCGTTTAATACGATGTCGATGTGAGCAGGGATATCATTGAGCGCCATTGGGCTGCCTTTAAGCGCTGGGAAAACACCAGGAATACCTTCACCGTTTGGCATGTGGCAAGCTGCACATGCAGCAAGGTAAACGCGTTCACCTTCAGCCATAAGCTCTTCCATACTCATGCTCAAAGCTAACAGACGCTGCTCTTCTTCACGCGCAATGCGCTGCGCAGTTGCTTGCTCGGTTACCCACGCTTCGTATTCCGCAGGCTCTTTAGCGATAACAACCACCGGCATATAACCGTGATCTTTACCGCACAACTCAGCGCACTGGCCGCGATAGATGCCCGGCACATCCACTTGCGTCCACGCTTCGTTAATGAAGCCTGGGTTAGCATCTTTCTTAATCGCAAAATCAGGCACCCACCAAGAATGGATAACGTCGTCTGAGGTGATTAAGAAGCGGACTTTTTGACCGGTGGGAATAACCAGTGGACGGTCAACTTCAAGCAAGTAGTTTTGACCCTTTTCAAAACGATTAGTTATTTCAGCTTGTGGAGTCGCGAGCAACGAGAAATATTCCACTTCGCGGTCCATGTACTTGTAGTGCCATTTCCACTGTGAGCCCGTGACCAGTACAGTCATATCAGCTTCACTAGTATCTTCCATTGCGATTAGCGTATTTGCTGCTGGAACAGCCATGCCGATTAGGATTAAAAACGGCACCACTGTCCACGCAATCTCTACTTTTAAACTTTCATGGAAAGTGGCAGGTTTTGCGCCGCGCGATTTGCGGTGCAAAAACATTGAAATAAACATGACCCCAAAAACCAACACGGCGATAACTACACAAATACCAAACATGAGCATATGTAAGTCGTACACTTGGTTACTAATTTCAGTAACACCGTTAGTCAAATTAAGCTGGTAAGGATCGCCTTTACTCGCGGTCTCTGCAAAAGCAGTTCCCGATGTAATTAGGCCCAAAGCGGCGACAGCCTTATTGAAGAGCGGTTTCACTCAACACCTCCGTGCTAGTACTGAATAATGCGATAGGCGCAAAAAAAGCAGATGAATATTATCCCTGGCTAGAGAAAATAACGCACCTGTTGTAAATGGCCCTGCAAGTTAGTGTTATTCTTTTGTTAAGAAGTGTATAAGAATTACTCGGATAGGTAGGTTTAGTCTAGTATTTTCTCATTTTTTTTTACCAATAGGTTGTTTTTTAAACATTTACACCGTGATCATTGATGAAAAGCTAATTAAACATTAAAAATCCCAAAATTTGACCAATCCAATATCGATAGATATCTATATTGATGGGTAAAGCTGTCATAACTGAATCTAGCGATACTTCTGCGCGAAAAAGGTCTGTCAACGCAGAAATTAGATACAAAAATGTATGGTTCGCCTCCTTAATGCAACAATGAATTTCAATAACGGGGTTAGTTGTGCGTTAATGTATTCGGAGTTTGATTAGGCGATCTCGCAACCCGCTCCACACTGGATTATCCTCAAAAAAAACCGAAGGCTTCTGTGAGCTGTTTTTGTGCTAGGTTTAAACCAGTATTTCTATCGTTTTCGTCATCACTTTTATCTATGCAAACCCGGTGCTAATGCGGTGCTGTTAAATGCCTGTTTCGTCTTTATGACCGCCCATGCGATTCGGGCAAGTTTACTCGCCAATGCGACGGTCACACCATTAAATGATTTGGGCTTCTTCTGTTTTTACGCTAACAGAGCGCATATTGGGTCTTGTCGATGCTTCGCACGTCGCTAACTGTTGAAATAATTGAGTAATACGGAGCAGGAAAACGTTTTAAGGATGACTTGGTTATAAGAGCAGTCACGGCCAATTACGTGAAAACATGATTGGCCTAAATCGATACTCAGAACTTTTACAGCAGACATGATAGTTCGCCTCCTTGATCGCCAAACTCTAAGACTAGCTCAAGGGTGAGGCGGACCATCTAATTAAGGCGTGTTCAACACGGCTCATTGATTACCGATTGTAAGGCTTAAATCCAATCGGCGTTGCGGATCACACCAACAGCGATACCTTCAATCGCGAAAGGTTGTGATGCCAAGTCAACTTTGATTGGCTGGAACTCTTCGTTTTCAGCATGTAACAGAACTTCGCGTCCACGTTTCTCTAGGCGTTTTACCGTGACGTCTTCATCCACCCGCGCAACAACCACCTGACCATTGTAAACGTCATTGGTTCGGTGCACCGCGAGTAGATCACCATCTAAAATACCTATATCTTTCATACTCATGCCATTGACCCTGAGTAGGAAGTCAGCCTGCGGGTGGAACAATGCCGGATCGACCTTGTAATGTGACTCAACGTGCTCTTGGGCAAGAATTGGCTCACCAGCCGCAACTCGGCCAACTAGGGGCAAACCCAAATCTTCTTCAGCGGTTTCATCCAGTGGAATATTGAGTTTAATGCCTCGCGAAGTACCCGGCAGAATATCAATAACGCCTTTGCGCGCTAGCGCTTTGAGATGCTCCTCGGCAGCATTTGCTGACTTAAAGCCCAATTCTCGAGCAATTTCTGCACGAGTTGGTGGCATACCCGTTGCCGCCATAGTGTTTTTAACTAGCGTGAGAACTTCTTCTTGTCGTTGTGTTAGTGGACGCATAAACAGCCTGTTTTTCTATACAGTTGCCTGTGAGTATATACAGTTATGCGCTTGAAACAAGGTTTTAATCGGAATTTGTCGATCCCTAGCCACTATGACATCGTAACCAGAGTTAAATTTATCGCTGCGATCTTACTAATGAAACGCTATGCTTTAAGCTATCTAGCTACCCTATTCAGCTACCTTTTGCTCGACTACTTGTGGTTGGGATTGGTATCTCAACAGGCTTATCAAACTGCAATTGGTCATTTGATGCGAGACGATATTCCAGTGTGGCCTTGGGTAACTTTCTACCTAATCTACGCTGCGGTTGTGGTGAAAATTATAATTGCAGTATTGCCTGGACAGCAGCCAGTGATAGCCTTTGTACATGGCTGTTTGTTTGGCTTGGCCGCCTATGGCGCATACAATTTGACCAATTACGCGATTCTGGCGAGCTGGCCACTTGATATCACCGTAAAAGACTGGCTTTGGGGCGCCTTTGTTTCCGGTGCAATCAGTTATTGTGGCTACGTTATGTATAACAGCCGATTGGCAATATCCTCCAAATGAGATAAAAAATCTCGGATAGTATTTCATTGGTAATCCGCTGTCATGTTTAAACTCCCAAGTTTAGTCGATGTATATGAAGACAATTCTAATTATTGAGATTGTCCTATGAAACTACGCCTATTACTCACGGCATTAACCTTATCTACGAGTGTTGAGCTTGCGAATTGGTCTGGGGTTATTGCTACCCTCTTACCTTCGTCACCATATTTAGAAGCCAGCACTGATGCACAGATTATTCCGATTTTCAGTTATGAAGGAGAGCGATTGTCTTGGCGTGGCCCTTCTCTCGAATATCGCTTGACTGGTGAGGTGCGACAAACACTGCGCTGGACTGCCAGCCTGAATTTGTCACCTAATGAATTTGATGCTGATAAAAGCGATGCATTAAATGGCATTGATGACTTCGATTTTTGATTTCTAGCGGGTGTTAGCTATACGCACCCTGCGTCATTCGGAGAATTCAGCGTGCAATTGCAAACCGACGTTTAGGGTAAGCACGATGGCCAAGGATTCACTGCTGCTTGGCAAAAACCACTGTTTTTCCACCCGCAGCGCAAATGGGTCATTAGTGGCGGTATCGAAGTGGAGTGCTTGTCGGCCAACTATGCCGATTATTATTTAGGTGTCAGTGGTCGAGAGGCTGACCGAACGACATTTAGTGAATACCAGCTTGATAGTTCTATGCAACCAGTGGT
This sequence comes from Alteromonas sp., assembly GCA_964230255.1. GTDB lineage: Bacteria > Pseudomonadota > Gammaproteobacteria > Enterobacterales > Alteromonadaceae > Alteromonas_E. The sequence continues at coordinate 22,558 of CAXRGW010000026.1, read as the reverse complement.
CACGCTTGGCGATTACTGCACCTTTAACCAACAATGGCAGCTGATAACGAATTTCCGCTTCCAACAACTGGCAACTGATATCAAGGATTGCACAATCATTGAAAGCAGTAATTCCGTGGGTGGCTTTATCACGGTGATTTACGATTTTTAGATAAAGTCAGGGCTGACCGGAGTGTCAGCCCTGCGTGATGCAAAACAACTAAAATGGGAAGAAATTATAAGTATATTCTATTTCCGTAGTTGTGACGTCTTGTGCACCAAAACTGATTAATCTAATCCTCGCCAACAGGCGCTCAACTAATCCTGTTGAATCAAGGTCGGTACCGACCAATGTAACTGAGCTCAACTGGCCATTGGGCTCAATAACCAAGCGTACAGTTAACTTGCCTTGTAGCTCGGGTTCACTGCGCAACGCACGGCGATACAAAGAGTACAAGCCACCGCGATTCTGCGACATAGATTTGCGGATATCTTCAACACTGCGATCGCCCAGAACTGTCGGCTCACTATTCACTCGCTGCGTCGCAAGTGCAGCAGTTCCTTCCGTTGGCGCATTAAACTCAGTTGTTTTCCGACCTTCTAACGTGCCTCTCGCACCGACATTAGTTGATAAGTCGCCTAAGTCTATTCCGCCACTGGTCTGATCGACGACTTGACCAATAATATTGCGTTGAGTTTCCTCTTGTTCACCGGCACCTTCGGTTAACTGAGTATCGACTAAGTTCCCCACGTCAACCGAATCGCGCAGACTAGCCAAATCATCAGCGAAGTTCAGCACACCTGATTGTGAAGCCGTTTCACGCGCTTTTTCGATACGCTGTTCATCCGTAATTTCTGGAATTTCTAGCTCATGAGGCGTGACCTCAGCGACCGGCTCAGGCTCGGGTAACGGTTCCGGCTCGGGTTCGGGTTCGGGCTTTGGTTCCGGTTCAGGCTCCGGCTTATCCAATACGGGGTCTGGCTCCGGCTCAGGTTCTGGCAGTTCTGCTACCGGCGGATCTTCAGCCTCGAGGATTTTAGCCAATTGCGGAGGTATCTTGGCCTTCTCCTCACGCGTTTGCTCAGGTACTTCAACAAAAAACACTAAAGCCGCAAGAACAACCGTTAAAACAAGCGTGATCAGAACAAGGCGCTTAAAGCGGCGATTCTCATCTTCACCACTAGACCACGGCAAGGTCGAAAAGTAGTAAGGAGTCACCGCAATCATGATACACCCTCTGCAGCTTGTGGCGATTCGCGTTCGACAAATTCAACTGCCAAGGAGATATTGGTATAACCCAACTGCGCACAGGTCTTCATGATCTTCTTAAGTGCTTGATACTCAATTTCATGGTCGCCCATTATGGTGATTGCAAACGCATCAGGTTGGCCATCTTCATCATTATTGGTGTTTGGATTGGCGGCGCGAAATTGATTCCTCAAACGAAGTTCATTTGCCAAGGCATCCAACTCACCGTCTTGATCAGCGAGCACATCCTCAATCGTCATTATTAACTTTCCATCAACCAAAATGCGCTCTTGGCTTACCGTCATTAACAATTGTTCTTCAGCCGCAGTTTCAGTCGATGATTTAGGTAATGTCAGTGATTTATCGTTTTGCAATACCTGTACATCAGATGCATTCAACATCAGAAAGAATACTAAAATCGTAAAGATATCCATTAACGACACTAAGCTTAGCTTGCCCTGTGCTGAATTCCGTCGATGGTTTCGAGCCATGCGTTTTGCGCGAACTGATTGCTTCATTGTGAGCCCCCAACTTGACTGCGCAGTGGTGCATCAGCCATCGAAACATTGGGAAATAACTCAGCTGATACAACTGAAGCGGCAACGACTTCAGGGTAGGCTCGCACGGTTTCCATTAATGTGACTATTGTTTGATAAGACACATCGTCTTCCAACAATAAGATCAAATCATTTTTTTCAATTTCTTTCGCTAAAAGGGTTTGTTTAACTTGCTTGAGCGTGTTTTGTAACATGACATAGTCGTGCACATATTGTTGCTCTTCACCCTTGGTGATCATGGGGATTTCCCGCACTAAATAACCTTGAGGAAAATACACTTCAAGCTGCGTATTCGTCACTAAGACTTCCAGTTTCTGATTTTCAACTGGTTCATTGTTGGCGATAGCTTCACTCAATCCTGGTAGCTGTAATTCGACTACCGTGATCCGAGAGAATACCATCATCATCAATAACGCTGGCACTAGCACGATCATCAAGTTCATAAACGACGTGATATTGAGCTCGGCATCAGCCTTAGTGTGTTTATGTCGCCCGCGACGGCCTAACATGGCGATTACTCTCTAATGTCTGAAACGCGAGTTTGAGGACGGATGTTGTTGCTCGCTACCAAAGTGTTCAAACACTTCACGCCAGCCATTTCCATACTATCGATAATTTCTGTCGTTTTGGTTTGTAATACTGAGTGGAACGCTAGCAATGGAATTGCAGCAATCAGACCGAAAGCCGTTGTGTTCATCGCAACCGAGATACTTTGCGAGAGCAAGCTCGCTTTTTCCGCTGGATCAGCGTTGGCAACTGCGGAGAATGCTGCAATCAAGCCAATGATGGTTCCCAGCAATCCTAGCAAGGTAGAAATGTTAGCCAGAGTACCAAGATAGTCGGTGCGTTTCTCTAAGCGCGGAATAGATTCCATTAGTCCTTCTTCCATCGCATATTCAATATCTTCACGTCGCGGGCTAATACTTAAACGGGCGACACCAGCAGCGATCACACGCGCGATGGGCGCACTGCTGCTTTTGCCTATTTCTAAAATTTGTTCAAATCGACTAGAAGCCAATAATGGCTCTAGCTGCGCAAAGGCATTCTTGTTTGTACGTTTTGCCGTTGACAAAAACACATAACGTTCGAGTGCCACTGCAACGCCAAGCGCAAGCACAATAGATATAGGGAACATGAAAGGTCCGCCCTCTTGAAAGAAGCGAACAATGGTTTGCATAACATCCATAATGGGTCTCCGAATTATGCGTTTCGCTGTGCTCAGCGACAGATTGTTTGATTAGTGTGCAAGCAGTGTACAGAAAAAAAACTGCGGTTGAGTATCAGTACTTATCCCTACTTATCATTTTCATCGATCGTAGTATTTTCAGTGCCTTCAGAGGTTGCCGCACCAAGTAGAGTTTGGTGTAAGGCAACGCGCTGTAAAAACGCAGACCGCTCTAAAGGCTCCATACGCGTCGTCCTATCGCCGGTCAAGGCGACGCGACTAATGCGTTTATGCCCGGGTGAATCCCACGGTACAATGGATAACACGCGCGGCTGTTGTTGATCGCCGCGGATCGTCGATTCAAGGCGAATAACGCCATCAGCATCTGCCTCGTTTTGCTGGGCTTTAACATCTGCAATCAAGACTGTGGACGCAGTCACTATTAGATACGCGGTGACGAGTTTGCGGCCACGACGAAATTGACGGCGACTTTTAAAAATTCTGTTCAAGTGCACGTTGCATCTCCCTTATCCAGCGGTCAACTTCTTTAGTCGGTTGCCCGCCTTGCTCCAACAATTGTTTGTAGCGCGCGTAATCATTCAAAGCTGCGGCTTTATCACCCATGTAGAGATCAAATAATATGCCTCGATTGCGATAGGCGTTTGCGAAGTCTGGCCATGCTGAAAGCGCCTGTCTGTAATGATTCTTAGCTAAATTAAAGTCGCCTATTGTGCGGTAATGAGTGGCTAATCGATCATGTGCGTAATAATTATCTGTATTGCTATCTATGGCTTGTTGCCAATAGTCAGCAGCTTGAGCCTGTTGACCAATGTGCTGGGCGCCATCACCCAGTGCTACGAATAACATTGATGGCTGTGTTTCGCTTGCATTCAAGCTCGCAGCGATCACCTCTATTGTAGCGCTAACCCCGCTATTGTCATTATTTGCAAGTTGCGTTTTCAGAGTACCTAGCCACGCTTTTTGTTGCGCTGACAAGGGTTGTATACTCGCCCGAAAGCGGTCTACAGTAATTGGCTCAGGTGTAGGTTCTGCAGCTGGAGTCGCGGCCACTTCTTCGGTCTGGGGCAACCATTGATCAACGGTTGCACAGCCAGAAAACAAGGTTAGAAGAATAACCAAGCCACAGTATTTCAATGCATGTCTAGAATTCGGCATAGTCGATCTCCGTTTGCTTCTCTTGCTTATTATACCGAGCGGGCATTAATCGCGCCAATGCAGCAAAACTCTGTGCTACCCACTCGTCATATAGGCCCTGCCAACTGTGCTGCGCATTAGACTCATGGATTGCGATGGCTTGTTCTTCAAATGGGTACGCTTGTTCTTCTAACAAAATATCGTACTGCTCTAGGGCAAGTGCATCAAGGCCTTCAGGGCGTTCTGAGTCATACAAAGCTTGAGCTAAAGACGCATAAGCATCGGCTAATCGATAACCGGCTTTGGTAGTAAATTCTGCAACTTTGTAATCAATAATGTTTTGGTTGGCTTCGATAACCGCCTGCATCGCATCGCGCTTTTGCTGGATACTATTTTTCAACGGCAAGGTTAACTGAATGCGTTTGAAGACATAAAACACGTCATCGGCAAATACACTAGCAGCCATAGCAGCCAAATACCGAGACCGAGCACTGCGTTCACTACCCGCTTGAGCATCAGCTTCAATCAGCTTGTTCAACCAGAAACGCCGCTTGCTGTCTTCTCCACTTTCTCGGTAATACTCACTCAAGGTAAAACGCGCTGCGTTGGCTTGCGAAAGTGGTGAAGGATAGCTGTGCGCATAGGTTCTAAAATGCGGCAGCGCAATATCAACCGCACCCGCTTTATCTGCATACTCAGCGGCCAAATACAGTGCCTCACGGCCTTTTTCACTGCCCTTGTCAGTCTGCCACAATGTCACCAAACGCGATGATGCAGATAACCACTGTTCGCTATTTTCATACGCCACAATAAGACGCTCAGGAATCGAAGTCGTTAGTTCGTTTTGTGGATAACGCTCTTCAAAGTCAGCGAATAGATCAATAGCTGGCTGCCAATCTGACAACAGCATCAAGTAATTCGCAGCATCGTATTGAGCATTGATGGCGATTGCCGAACCTGGTGTTTGCGCAATAACTTGCAGCAGCTGATTAACCGCAACGCGCAGCACTTGTGCGCGCTCCGGACTAAGCGGCATCGCAGGATTCGTGTTCGCTGGCACACTCGCCAAGGCTTGCTGTGCTTGTTGATAGAAGGTCGCCGCAAGCTTGTCAGTAAGCTCACCGTACAAGGCGTTCTGATTATCAATTTGCGTTAACAGAATTTGATAATTCCCTTGCGCAGCGGCGTAGTCACTCACTTCGAATTGACTTTGGGCAAGCACCAAGCGCGCTGTTTTTTGTGCCTCTGTATCCATGTTGCGTGCCAGTAACCATTGCGCCCAGGTCATAGCATCTAGATATTGCTGCGCATCAAATAGTGATTGCGCCAGACTCATACCGATATCATTGGCACGCGGGTCATCACCAAAGTGCTCTAAAAAGCGTACTTGGCTTTGCTGCAATGGCGTAAGCGATAAGGTGGCTACTTGCTCCTCACTCTCTTCTGGCAAACCATTGTTAGTTAACTCGGTTAAGCTCAACAGCGCAGTGTATGCGGCATCAGCAGCTTGTGGGTGATCAATAAAGGTGTAAGCAAAGCCTTCATACTCAACAACAGCAGCGGCATATCGACCAATTTCATATAAGCTTTCTGCGAGGAAGAATTGCGTGTCAGCAACTTTTTTACCTGGACCAAATGTCGCAATGTATTCGCGATACCAGCGCTCTGCTAATCTGTATGCTTGATCGCGAGTTTCAACTAAGTAGGTTTGACGCTCAGCATCTAACTCATCTTCATTTTGAAGCTCTGTTAGCGCCGCGATACTTTGTTGACCAAGCGCGTGCTCGAATTGAGCGAGCTCTTGTAGATATTGCTCTAAGTACGGATTTGCCTGAGTAAACTGCTCTGCCGTAAAACCTTGCCAGTGTGGTCCATTGATACCATAAGCTTCAATAAATCGTTGCTTGGCTGGTAAAACATCTGAGGGGAAATCGCCGATGATGTAAACGTCTATATGTTTGATAAACGAATCGATCGCACGCTCGTGGAGCGGATATTCCTCGGCAAAAGCGGAGTAAACACGCGCAGAGTCGCGATATTGACTGTCGTCGAGTAAACTCTGTGCAAGCGTATCGTAAACTAAATAAGTGAAGGGTTTTTCGACGGCAAATAGGAAGTAATCATTAATTGCATCAGCATCGCCTTGCGACCTAAATATCAACGCCGTCATCGATAGCGCATCTTCCACTAGCTTTTGCTCACTTAATCCCAACTCGTCAATTGGCTTATGTGCCTGTGCATAGGTTTGAGACGCCAATGTCGCTTCTAACATCACGATGAATGCGTCGACTGACAAGGAGTATTGTTCCAATTTGAAATGACTCCAGCCCTTCATATAAGCCGACATTGTGTAGAAAGTATCATTCTCGCGAGCGTAAGCTTGAGACACATTGTCCTTGGCTTTTAATACTTTTTGATAGGCTGCGATTGCTGCTGCATAGTCGCCGTTGTTGTAGTGAAATTCACCCTCACGGAAATGCAGCTCACCGGCGAAGTCACTGCGGGGATTTAAGGTTAGCAAGCGCTCTGCATATTCAACTGCTTGCTGATCGTCACCTTCTAAAGAATATGCACGTGCCAATTGATAGAGCACATTTTCCTTTGCCAATGGTGTAAGCGGTGTTTGGCCACTTTGCTCGGTCGCTAGCAAAGCTTCATAGGCTTCAATTGCAACGCTGTAGTATTTGCCGTCTACCGGTTCACTAATACCTTCGGCTTGTGCATCCTCCGCAATTAACATTTCGATGTCAGCTAAGCGATTGCGAATGTCTTGGCTAAGCTCGCCTTGCCATGCTAATTCAGTTTTCGGTTGTTTGGTCAATGCCTCAACCATTGGCATCAAGGCGTGATATTGGTCGCGACGATCACCTAGACTAGTCGCTGGCAATGAGGAAGGCTCGGCTTCAATCGGCTCTAAGGTTAGATTTACCAGTGCGTTGTCACGCGTAGAGTTATCTGCGATTACTTTATTAGATGGCGCATACACGACCTCTGCACGATTCCAACTACATGCACTTACCGCACAAACCCAGCTGATAGCTACTGCAATCTTTTTCACAGACATAGCCATTATTCGCCACCCCGCCGAGATTGACGCGAAGAGCTGATATCTTGCATACGCAGCATCGCTAAGCGCGTTGCGGTAATTTGCTCGAGTAAAATGGCATCTCGTTCCGCTACAGCGCTCATAAGGTGACTGCGCAAAGAACTAACAAGCTGCTCTTGCAAGGCCATCGTCTCGGTAAGTTTTGTACTGAACTGTTTACGAAGTGCAAATAAGCGCTGGTATTGCTCACCCATAGAGGCAGTGAGCGCTTGGCGATCACCGGTGAGCGCTTGCAGTGCATTAAATCGAGCAAGAGTCTCATTTAATAATGTTCGAGTTTCAGTGACTTTGCTCTCATGCGCGAACTGCTCAGTTGTCTGCTGTTCTTGTAAATCCCATAGCAAAACTCCGCGCAGTCGCTGTAAGCGCTTCTCAATACTATCTGCACGTCGTGCGGGTAAATCAGGGTTGGATCGAATGCTGGACAAACGCGCTAACGCCGCTGCAACGCGCTCTAGTTGCTCACGTTGTTCGGCATTAGCGAAGTTTTGCGGTGCAGTATTAGCATTTTCAAGCAGTTGGCTGAATTGCTCTAGCTGCTGCTGACTGTCGTTGATCATCTGTTCCGTTGCCGCTAACTGTAATTGTGCGGCACGACCTGTCAGTGTCGCGGTGCGTTCGTCTAACAACTGCTCTAAATAATTCAATGTTTGCTGTTGTTGGGCGATTAGACGATTGATATCAATTAATTGTAAAACGCCATTTAATTTTTTAGCTGTATTGATTTGGTTATCACCACTGAGCAAGTCGACCAATATGTCTTGATGGATCCTCGGCCATTTTTGGCTCGACTTCACTTGCTCATCAGTCGCGAGTTGATAAAAGAATTCGGTGTAAGCAGAGTCAGCCACGATCACCGCCAAGCTTCCCCGTGCGGATTCAAGTTGTTCTAATGACGTCGCCAACATCGCGAACGCGCGCTGATAGTCGGTCTGTTGTTCATAGCCATATGCTAGTGCATGAGTTGCCTGCAGTGCTGGAAGTCCCTTACCTGATTGCTGCAAATATTGCCAAATTGCCATCGCCTCTGACCATCGAGAATCATTGGCTAAGGCCCAGCCATAAGCCAGTAAACCTTGTTCTGCGTAGAGACTGTCCGACTGGATTTGCTTAAAAGCATTAAAGGCCGCGTTGAAGTTGTTTTGTTCAACAAAGGCCTGTCCTAACAGCAGATATAAGCGATCAAGTAACACGTTTCGCTCGTATTCTTCGGTATCTGTTTGCAGTGTTGTGTTCTCTGGCTCTGACCAGGGCCACCAAGAAACTGTCGGGACCTTAAACCAGTCAAATGACCAATCCCATGGTTTCTGAATTGGTGAGCTCGCAGCTTTTATAGCATCTACAAAGAGTTCAGTTGCAAGCTCAGGATCACCATTGTTAAATGCCTGAATACCGGCATTAGCGATCAAGTAAGGAAACCAAACGCTATTGGTATCGACTACACCAATGGTTTGCTGCCAGGCTTCAGGGTTAGTTTGCAAACGAAAGTAGGCCGATTGATATTCCAATTCGAGACGTTGTTGGCGATCCACATAGTCCTCTAGGGCCTCATCTTGAAGTAAATTATTGGCTTGTTGACTGACACTGTAGGCGCCCTGTTGAAACGCTGTTTTGGCAAGCCAATACCATGCCTGTGCCTGAATTTCAGGGGGCTGAGTTTCCGCTAACAAGTCTTCTAATTGCTGAGTTGCAGCTCGAGTCATGCCCAGTTGCAAACTGGCACCACCTTCAATCAGTTGCAAGCGCGCGTGCTCGTCAGCGGGAAATCCGCGGTGTTTGGCTAATTCAATTGCATGCAATGTGGCCAGCGGCTGCTGCTGAAAATACTCATATAAGACCTGGCCAAAGCGCAATTGCTCAAGGCGTGAAGACTCTTCCTCTTGCTCCTGAGCTTGTAACGGCGAGCTGCTCGCTATCACTATCGCCAATAGCCCTAAAACGAGGCCAAGCTTTAATGGAAAGTATTTGAATTTCACACCAAACCCTTGTTATTACAGCGCTGTTGCTTTGAATTCAGGTTGTTGCGGCATCGTCGAATCAACGATTTGTAACTCTATCGCACTAGCATCATCAGACTTTTCAAATGCCAGGGTAACACCGCGTTTATACGGACGTTGCTCGGGACCAGTGCCGTGGAAAAACGCTGTTAACTCGTGCTCGCCTTGACCAATATTGCCAATGTATACACGGTGCACGCCGCCCCGAACCAAAGCATCGACTTGTTTTGCTGTGTACAAATAATGCGAGACCGTCTCATCGTCAATTTTCACCTCAACCGAGTCCAAGTCGAAATAAGTACCAACATCCATAGACAAATAAACGACAACTTGTGTACTTGATGGGAATAACAGGTCTTCTTCTAAGATAAACAGGTCACGATTCAGCTTCACTAATGATTGCTGCAGAGTTTCGATTTGTTCAGCCAGCTCACTTTCAGTTGCAGCAGGCGGCGGTGATAGCAAGCCAAGATCATCGATATCACTGTCTTGCGCACGGGCAACAAATGACAGGCCTGCTGCAATACACAACAACACCAGCATGACCAAATTTGTCATTCCTAAGCGCTTAAACTCTTGCCACATATGAAAACTCCTTTGCACTGATGGCTTCAATGCTTAATACCAAATGGATGCGTAGACTTTGATAACATTGGCCGAGAACCCAAATAACGGCTCTTCACCCACTGGGGCTTCGGCGGTCACATCCCGAAAATCATCGTAATCAAATTGCATGTAGTCGTATTCAAATTGAATACTGGATTTTTTAACCATGGCACTCGCTGAAAACTGCCACTCGTAAGCCACACTGATACCCGCGGTAAAGTTGCTATAGGTACTCATTTCTTTATCGCGCGCCATGAAGTTGAATTCGTTCGGCCGGCTGAATAAATCTTGATAAAAATCAGCACTTTCTTGACTGTAATAACGCGCATACACATCAATGATCCAGTCGTCGCCAATGGTGTGGATGTAACCTAACTTGCCGTTGCTCGCGGTTATGCCCCACGTATCGTTATACCAACGCGCATCGGCGTAAATTGCAGCGCGATAAGGTAAGTAATAATTGGCGTTGATTGATACCGCGTTACTGGAGCGTGTTTCAGGATAAATTTCAGTCGCAAAACTAAAGCCACGCGCTGCGTTTTCATCAAGGAATCGTACTGAACGATAAGGGTTATTTAAGTACCCTTCGTCAGAAATATGCTCCGCAGAAAAACCGATGATCATACTCTTGGTCACAATCTGAGTGATGCCCAAGCCATACTTGTTTCGGTCTGCTTCTTCGAGAAAGCTCTCATCACCCCGACGGCCTACTTCATCCCAACCTTTGGCGTAACTCAGACTGATGTTAGTTAAATCGCCAAAGAAATCTTGGCTAACCCCAATGTAAGCAGAATTCGCTTCGAAGTCGTTTTCGCTACTATTGGTGTAACTCATGCTCACCAAGGTTTTGTTGTGCAGAAAGTCAGCACCTAAGGTAGTTTCTTCCCGCTCTTCAACATAGGGGCTGGCGGTAGCGCGCACATCAATCGAAGCACCAGAAACAGTATCCAGATAATAATTAGCGGATAACGAAACGCGATTGCCAATTTTCTTACGCAACAAAATGGATGGACCATCTATAGTCACACCGTCGCCTGAATAGTAGTGGTACATGGCATCAGAGCGGTCATCGGGCAAAACTGCTGCCCAGCTTACAGTGCTGAACAGCATTAATACACAACTTAGCAGGAGCCGAAACTTAACCATTAGTTACATCCACAGCCGCCACCAGCACCGCCATCAGCACCGCGAGCTCCCTCGCGTGATTCAAAAACGTGCTTGGCATACGCACGTGCAATTGGATTGCGGTTCATGCTCATGATCGGGTCGGCCAAATTTGAACGCTCGTAGGGTTTCACCCAAGGCTCAACATTAAAGGTATACTCATCAGTTGAGACACAACCCGTGGTTAAAGCAACGATGCTTGCGACACCGAGTAGTCGAATGAATTTACGCATAGTGTTATTCCCGCATTAGGATTTTGATAGCTTTTTCGTACTTCTTCTCGTCGCCCGCTGTGTAACCTTTGTGGGTCAACCGAGCTATGCCATTGCGATCGACAATAACGGTGGTTGGCATGGCACTTACATCGTACAACTCACTCACTTCACCTTGGCTGTCGAACAAGACTGGGAAAGTAACCGCAATATCGTCCAGCAAGACGTCAGCTTTTTCTGGCTTGTCGTCGACGTTTACCGCTAACACGGTAAATCCCATATCTTCGTACTTCTGTTGAAGGGCTTCCATTTCAGGTAGTTCTTCACGACAGGGACCACACCAGCTAGCCCAGAAGTTAACCAAAACGATGTTGCCGCGCTCTTCCACTAAACGGCGGTTGTCACCGTCGCGACTGGGCAACGTAAAGTCAGGTGCTTCACTACTTACCGTATTGGCATGAGCTTCGGTGGTTAACGTAGTCAATACCAAAAGCAACGCCAATAGCATTGCCAATTTGGGAAAATCGCCAAAAATATTGTACTTAGTTTGCATAATCGTACTCCTAGAAAAATACACTCACGCCGAGCGTATATGCCATGTTATGCGTGGATTTCTCTTCGCCAATCAAATCGCTATTAAAGATGTGATCGCGAACGTCTAATCGCAAAGATAAATAGTCTGTTAGTAACAAGCGGTAGCCAGCACCCAGGGTCAGTGTGAAGCGCTCGTCGCCGCCAAAATCAGTGCCGCCCCCACCAACAAGAACGTAAAAGTCGGTGTTGAAAGCAACGCCGTCGGCAAAAAAGATTTCGCCGTTGAAGTTGTAACCCAAGGATAAGTCGTAGACCACAAAGTCGCGTTCCTCATCAGTCAGAAATGGAGCGCCGCCGGACAGCTCTTCAAAGCTTGTGGTACCTGCGGTTGCCGTGCCATATGCAGCCTCAACAAAGAAACTCTCTGACACGTGGTAACCTAAACGCACGCCGTAAACAACGTCATTACCAAAATCTTCGATGGTCTGAAAACCGGCAAAGGGTGTTATCTCAAAATTCTCAGAATCAATGTCAGATTCATCGATTGTGCGACGCTGTACGTTTGGATCAATAATCGGTGGCGGCGTGTTTTGTGCCGCACCCGCTTGTTGCGCATAAGCGGAGGGGGCAATAGTCAAGCTAATGCCTAAACACAATAACGCGCAAACAAGCCCTTGTTTAACACTACTAATATGACTGCTTAGAAAAATACTGTGACGCCGAGTTTCCACTCTTCTAACTCCTCTTGATCGTCGCGCTGGGTAAGTGCCAGCACGCTTTTGTATTCCAAACGCATCACCATATTGTCGCTTAGGTAATAGCGCAGCCCGCCACCAATTTCATATATGTCACTGGTGCGAGATTCGTCGCCTGAAGCGACTAAATTCGAACGCGGATTGGTTCGCAGTTGTCCAGCACCAATCGCTAGGTATGGCGACAGTCGCCATTCTGGAAAAGTGTAATGCTGTAAGCGAACCGTCCAATATTTGTTTTCCGCAAAATCACCCAGTGCTTGAGAGTAAGTAAGCTCAGTAATCAGGTTAGGTGTTGCAACCCACGCCACTGACGCACTCATTGCCGTTACATCTTCCAGTAACCCTACACTTACTCCCATCTCCCAATCACGCTCGGTATAATCTTCGAAGGTGCCGGTAAATACACTTACCGCTTCGCCGTCCAAATGTAGCGTTTGATTTAACGCATCGGCGGATATCCAACCTTCTATACCTTTATCAGTGCGCGCTTTGTACCAACCTGCCCGCGACTTTATTATAACTATCTGTTCACCTTTTTCGGCGACGTGAAACACCGGATACTCCGAGGCTGGTCCGGTGTGAAATTCTACATAAGGTTCAGCTATCACCACCGGTAATTCATCAGCAGCGACAGTGAAACTTACAACCCAGAGCATTACTGCACTGACAAGTAATTGATAAGTGGGCGACTTGAGCCGGTATTTGAGCATAACAACCATGTTAATTTTGTGGGATGGCAAACGGATTATTGTAGTATTGCCCGCCCACATCAAGCCACTCTGCAATCAATTTTTGCTCTACTGGCTCTAACCACAAGTTATGGCGCGACTCTGGATTATTAAACAAGTTTAAAAAACGCCCGCTTGCATTGGCTCCTTGCACCCGCATCGTCGACTGCACAGGGACGGTTTGGGTAAGTTGAATAGGGTTACCATCAGCGTCTAAAATCAATTCACCTTCGTCATCACGCAAAAATACTGGGTCGCCATTTTCGTCAAAAACTAATTCCAATACATCGACCAATACCCCTTCGACTAGCTCCTGCGCATTGTCACCAAAAAACAACTCGCGATAGCTCGTCATTACGTCAGGTTCATCAAGTGATGCTTGATTGGTCAACTCTAGTTGTCCGGCAGGCACTTGTGTCATGCCATCTGCATCAGTATTGGTGTGGCAGCTGACACAGGTACTGTCAGTCAGTAACATACCGTCGCCATCGAAGGTCTGACGTAAACGCTCAAAGATTGGCTGAATATGCTCTGGATAATTGATCTCGATCCGACACAGCGATGTCCAATTTTGCGCGCAAGCTTGAGAAATTGGTAAGGCAGTGCCCATATCGGCGTATTGCACATCGATTGCAGGCGCCAACGTTGTGGTAGCCGGATCACTCCACACGTCAGCAAAAACTAAGTCAGGGGTCAAACGCGGCATACCTAAAACACGCGCATAGGTTTGCGCCATGGTCTCACCAATATCGGTAAACATTGCCGGATTTGCCCCAGGGAACGCGCCGCCGTTTGTAGGCGCGCCAAAATTAATCGATGCTGCTTCGGCACCTAAGCGGCCGTGGGGAGCCGCGCTGTTGTTAGTATGACAGCCATTACAGGTTTTCACTTCACCGGGAATAACTTGTAACCAGTTATTGTGCTGCGCAGAAACGCGGCGCCCATTGGCATCCAATATACTGATTACAAAAGGCACGTTAGCAGGCACTGTAACCATCACTGAACCATCCGGTTGAATCGGTGCATAACCCAAGACTTCGCGCATTAGGTTGGCTCGGCTGCGACCAAAGGCACTATTGTCAAATTCCAAGGTATCTTCATCTGGAATAGAGACACTTTTAATGACGCGCAAGAATCTCTCAGTACGCCCATCAACAGGAACTAATGTTGGATTTGCCATGGCGTTGATGCCTTGCGGACTAGCATCGCTACCGGCGAAATCATAAATACTGCGGATGTGGATTACCCCTAAGTTTTCATCAACTAGCTCGGGAATAATTTCTGGAAGCGCAGGATCAGCCGGAAATGGACGTGACTCCATGGCCACAACTTCGATGTATGCAATGTCCTCTTCAGGTACAGTTAATGGCAATTGAGTATTGTCATTGGGGTCAAACAACCATAATCCGAACAGTGGCGGAGCAGGCGCGTAAGCCGGATCCGCAATTATCTCTTCAGTACAGGGTACCACTCGCTGCTCGGTGCCTTCCTCGCTACCTTCTGGCAATGGTTCCAATGCACGGCACTGGCTCCATGTATAAATATAACGATCTGACCCATCCCACAACGGGTAAAGGGCACTAAACAGACCACCAAGCGAAAACTCCGCGCTCGCATCTACATTTTCGAACAAAGCAGGTGTTTGCGCTGCACCACTGCCACCGGGATTGCCAATTGATGGCACATCTATATCGGTGAAGCCTTGGGCGTCGACGATAGTAAAATCACCGCCCAAACGATCCGGTTCAAACTCGGTAAGCGCCACTAGCATGCGTTCATCTGGGGTAATTCGAGTTTGAGTAAATTGTACCTCGCGACCATTCTGGTTATGACTATGACGGCCATACAGAATCTCTAAATCACTGCCGTCAGAATTCATTTGGTAAAGGTGTACGCCCTTATCGCCTACCGCCTGATCCCATCGGCTAAATACGATTTTGCCATTAGGCGCCACAATAGGGTCGAGATCGTGACTCTGATTAAACGAAATTTGTTGAATCTCGCTGCCATCGCTGTTCATCACGTGTAACACTGATGCTGGCGCATCTAGGCCTTCTTCAAGGCCGGCATATTGAGGCTTACCTTCATCAAGCAAGATTGCTTGATTGGCCCGTTGCCGAGTTGAACTAAACAAAATTCGGCCATCAGGTAAGTAAACCGGCCCGGTATCGCTACCTGCATGAGCAACGATGTCTGAAGGGATCACGCGACGAATTTCATCGGTCTCACGCGAATACTCATAAATGTCCCAAGTCGGCTCGGGATTTTCATCAGTCTCAGGTGGACGCAGAGAAAAAAGCAGACGTGTACCATCATAAGAAGCGCTTAAGTCTTTTACGTCATATGGCGCAACTTCAACAGCACCTGGATCTTCAGCATCAGCAGGAATGAATAGACTATCGGTAAGATTGCGCTCTTGCGCAGATGTTGACGCACGGACTTTGATATATAGAGCTGTACCTGCCACGAACTGTTCTGGCTCGCCAAGATTGCGAACGCTGGTCAAGTTATCTTCATTGACAACGGTTAAATCCCGTTTGATAAATGCCACGGGAATATCAACAACAACCGGATCGGGTGCCTGATTTTGTTCACTCGGCAAAATATCTTCACCGCAGGAAAAAAGCGCCAACGAGCTTACTAACAAAAATCCCACGCGGGTCTTCGGTGAAGTTAACTGTATGTTGAGTTGTGCTTTCATACCAGCCTCAGTTGTCGCTAGTGCTCGCTAGTTGGAGTGTTATCAGAATACGTTGCTGAACAAAATGTTAAAGTGTCTCGTAATGTCGACAATCTAACTTTCACAACCCCGAATACACGTGCAAAAAAACTTGGCGTTACTATAAGTATCGCAAAATCACACACCCAACCACGCCCAGCAATGTTATTTTTTGAACAAAGTAATAAAAAACCATACCTTAAACAGGTTTTTAGCGCGTCGACAGTACCGCACTATACATCTGATTTTGCTACAAAATTACTTCGCTTTTTTTCACCGCGAGAAAGTTGTGTTGCTGGTGTAGACGGAATGCCACAGATCATCGCAGCTTCAAGACACCATGTGCGAGGCAGCGAAAAACCTGCACTTATGCGAAAGATCGCTGAACCTGTATATACACGTTCAACTCTCTGCAAACCTCCGATGTCTCTGATTCGGAAAAGATTCTGCATCGATAATAATAGCCAATCTGGTTCACTGTACCTCCCATTTACTAAACGTCTGATTTCCCAGTTATTTTCGAAGTAGGCACGGAAAATGAAGTATGCCGCTGCAGCGTTGTGACGTTTGCAATAGCCGAGTGTTGTTTGTTTGATTTGTCAAAATCACTGAAACGGGAAGTTGTAAAACTTCAATAATTCTTAGGTATAAAAAATTAGACGCACTCACAAGAGTGGCTATTTATTGTTCACAAAACGCTTTTTATAGTTTCAGCAGAATACGTCTTTTCACACTCCTCGTTGACGTATTAAAGGAGAGAGTATGCGGTTACTTAACAATAACAATCGCAGTGGGTGCAAAGTGCTACTCGCTATGGCAGCAGTCACATTATTATTAAGCAGTCCTTCAATTTATGCAGGCCCCCTAGAACAAAGCAAGCGCATGCACGACAGACTAGCCGGTGTGCCTGGCGACGAGCAAACCTTGCAACAAATGGGCGATCTTATCGAAGCCGGTAATGCCGAAGGTGCGGCCGAAATCGCTATGCAAAACCCCGCTTTTTACAACGTTACCCTAAAACAATTTGTCACGCCTTGGACAAACGAAGAATTTGACGTATTTGCCCCATTAAACGATTACACCGCAACCGTGATCGGTATGGTGCGCGATGACGTGGACTTCCGCTTGGTGTTATCCGGCGACATCTTATATGTGGGCAATAGCAGTCTCGGTTTACCCGCTTATCAAAATACCAATAACGCTCACTACGAAGCGATGGAATCACAAGGTGTCGACTTGAGCTCTACACTAGTTGCAAGCACCCAGTCGCAGATCATTGGTTTACCCACAGATGCAACGGCTGGGGTTATGACTACCCGCGCCGCGGCAAAGTCGTTTTTTAAAGATGGTACCAACCGGGCAATGCTGCGCTTCACATTGATGAACCACATGTGCACGGACCTTGAAGGATTAAAAGATACGAGCTTGCCACCCGATCGGATCCGGCAAGACTTAAGCCGCGGTCCAGGTGGTGACTCGCGCATCTTTATAAACAGTTGTGCTGGCTGCCACTCTGGCATGGATCCACTGGCGCAATCATTTGCTTACTATGACTACGAATACAACGTTGACGCCGATCCAGAAGGTGAAAACGGCCAAATCGCGTATAACCGCGCAGGTGAAACTGACGCACAAACGGGCTTGCGTGTACAAGCCAAGTATTGGATAAATTCAGGTAACTTCCCATTTGGATTCGTCACCCAAGACGATCGCTGGGATAACTATTGGCGACATGGTAGCAATCAGTTGCTCGGTTGGTCTGAGCAACTCGATGGTTATGGTTACGGTGCCAAATCTATGGGTGAAGAACTTGCCTCAAGTCAAACTTTTGCCACCTGCCAAGTGCAAAAAGTATTTGAAAATGTCTGTTTACGCGCCCCCCAAGATGCGGATGATCGCGCAATCATCGATGAAATTACCGCAGACTTTCAACAACACGGTTATCGTTTAAAGCAGGTATTTGCACAAACTGCCGAATATTGTATGGGGGAATAATCATGAAAAAACTCCTCCTTACTTCATTTTCGGTAGTACTTTTAAGTGCCTGTGGCGGCGGCAGTGATACAGTGGTAGAACCAACACCATTGCCACCTCCATTAGAGCAACCCGTTGTTAATTACAACGGTCCAGCGCCAGCGACTGCTGATGTACAGAATTTCAAATTGTCGTTGTGGGATAACGTGGCAACAGCCGACCGCTGCGGTGCATGTCATGTACAGGGACAACAATCCCCGACGTTTGCTCGGAATGACGACATCAACCTAGCATACGCAGACACCAATCCGTATATCGACTTCGATCAAGCGAGCGATTCAGAGCTGATTGAGAAAGTCGCTGGCGGTCACAATTGTTGGTTGAACAGCACTTCGGCTTGTACCGACATAATGACTACGTGGATTAGCAGCTGGGCAGATCAAGAGCAAGAAGCGACAACTATCCAATTGCAAGCACCCACGCTGCGAGAACCCGGTGCTAATAAAAACTTCCCCGCAGATACAACTGAATTTGCCGTTACTGTACATCCGATCGTTAATCAATACTGTGCAGACTGTCATACCAGTTCAGCAGTAGTTCCAATTGCCCCTTACTTCGCATCAGACGATGTGGATGAGGCCTATCAAGCGTCAAAAGGTAGAGTTAATCTAGATACACCTAGCGATTCGCGACTAGTCGCCCGGATCAGCGATGAATTCCACAATTGCTGGTCTGATTGTCAAGCTGACGCTCTGCAACTAACGAATGCAATCCAAGCGTTTTCTGACACCATTGACGCCACGCAACTGGATGGCGATTTGATCAACTCCGCAGCGACCACCTTGTTCGAAGGTACCTTGGCTAGCGGTGGCGGCCGCTTTGAGACCAACCTGATTGGCAAATGGGAATTTAAAACAGGCGTTGGCAACCTAGCCTTTGACACCAGTGGTATTGAGCCTGCTTTAGACTTAACCTTAAGCGGCCAATTTGACTGGGTAGGCGGCTGGGGCGTGCAACTGCGCAACGGTAAGGCGCAAGGCTCAACAACAGCTAGCCGCAAAATGTATGACCTTATTACCGCAACGGGCGAATTCAGTATTGAAGCCTGGGTTGCACCCGCAAATGTTACCCAAGAAGGGCCTGCGCGAATCGTGAGCTATTCTGGTGGACGTGACCGCCGCAACCTTACCTTGGGTCAAACGCTATACAACTACGATGGGTTATTACGCACTAGCAACACTGACGGTAACGGTATGCCAGCACTGTCTACTGCCGATGCAGATGAAGACTTGCAAGCAGCGTTGCAGCATGTGGTATTTAACTACGATACGGTCAACGGTCGCCAAATCTATGTCAACGGTGAATTTACCGATGACTTTGACGATGTTGCGCCGGGTAACTTGAATGAATGGGATCAGAGTTTCGCATTTGTATTGGGCAATGAGGCATCCGGTGACGTGCCATGGGCCGGCACTATCCGCATGGTTGCTGTACATAACCGTATTTTGTCACCCGAACAAATCATTCAAAACTTTGATGTTGGTGTTGGGCAGAAATTCTTCTTACTGTTTGCCATCTCTGACATCATCAATGTGCCTGAAGCTTATGTGGTATTTGAGGTCAGCCAGTTCGACAGCTACAGCTATCTATTCAGCGAACCCTTCTTTATAAGCTTGGCGGACGGTGTCAACGTCGACAGCATAGCAATTGAAGGCATGCGAATTGGGATTAATGGCCGTGAAGCACAAGGTGGTCAAGTATTTGCACCATTGGTAACCGAAATTGTTGGGGCCGAATACCTTGCCGATTTAGGCCAGCAATTATCACCGCAAGGCACAATCATCGGCATTGAAAAAGGGCCTGAGCAAGACGAGTTCTTCCTGACCTTTGACCGTCTAGGCGATGAACAGTATGTCCGTATGCCGGCTGAGGCACCATCACCGGCGCTGCCTGTTGATTTAGAGCCACAATCTGAAATTGGGATCCGCAATTTTGCTGAGATCAATGCCAGTATGGCGGCGTTAACCACAGTGCCAGCGAATCAATCAGAAGTTAAAGCAACCTTTGATCAATTGCGTCAACAACTGCCAAGTGTTACTGATATGAGCAGCTTCCTTGCCTCAAACCAAATGGCCATCACGCAGTTAGCGATTAAATACTGTGATGCATTAGTGGAAGACAATTCACTGCGCAGCGCATACTTCCCAGGTTTTGACTTTGCCCAAGCTCCGTCGATTGCATTTGGCAGTTCTGGTCGCGATGAATTGTTTACACCGCTGACTAACCGCATGCTGGGCAACAATATTGGCTCGCAGCCGAATAACGCTAGCGTGACTGCTGAGCTCAATCACTTGGTAGACCGCTTAACCCAATGCACTCAAACTAATAGCTGTTCAGCAAGTACTACACGCAATGTGGCCAAGGCCAGTTGCGCGGCAGTATTGGGTAGCGCTGCTGTGGTTATCCAATAGGCGTTCAGGGGTAGACTACGATGAATCCATTTAAACCAAAACAATCTACAACCACTTATAGCTTCGCTCGCCGGACCACAAGTAAAGTTGATCCATTGGATGCACCGCTCGATTGCGATGCACCGTTAAAGTTAACCGATCATGCTAAGCCAATGACGCGACGCGATTTCATTTCGCAAGGCTTTACGGCAGGTGTTGGAACTGTGGTTGGTACGTCCTTGCTGAGTATGTTTGCCGCACCGCGTAAAGCGCATGCGGACTTATCATCAGACCTTGAAGCGTTAAAGTCACAATGTGGCATTGCTACCCAAGGCGCCGGTAAAATTCCGTTTATCGTATTTGACCTAGCCGGTGGCGCTAATATAGCGGGCTCTAACGTGCTCATTGGCGGGCAAGGTGGACAACTCGATTTTCTAAGTACACAGGGCTATAACCGCCAGGGTTTGCCAGGCGACATGCTGCCCAGTATCGCCAACTCAGATACTGGCTTAAGCGACTTTATTAATAGTGAATTGGGACTTTCATTCCATTCTGATAGTGCATTTTTACGCGGCATTTTAGATAAGGTCAGCGTGACCAATCGCGCTAATATTAATGGTGCCGTCATTCCAGCGCGCTCGGAAAATGATACAGGTAACAATCCACACAACCCGATGTATGGTATTTTTAAAGGTGGTGCAGATGGCTCGCTACTGAGCTTGATCGGCTCACGTACCAGTGATTCCGGTGCCAACTCAATGGCACCGTTCAATATGATTGATCCGGCTTTGCGCCCAACGAAAGTAGACCGCCCTTCAGACGTTACTGGCTTAGTTGATACTGGCGACTTAGTCGGTTTACTTAGCCAACAAGATTCTGTAGCTGTTATGGAATCCATTCAGCGTATAAGTGATATGAAACTCGGCCAAGTAGATACCCAAATAACCACGGACGATGTGCTTAAGGACTTAGTTCGCTGTGGTTATGTTAAAAGTGCCGACATTACCGATCGTTTTGGCGACCCTAGCACGCTCGACCCGACGCTTGACCCTGATATCGTTGGTCCTAACGGTATTTTCACTGAAGAAGAGTTTAACGGCGACCGTGAATTCCAGAAGACAGCCTCGGTTATGAAGTTGGTGATTAATGGGTTTGCTGGCGCAGGTACAATCACGATGGGCGGTTACGATTATCACGTTGGTAATCGCGCTACTGGCGAAGTTCGCGATTTACGTGCTGGTCGCTGTATGGGCGCATGCTTAGAATATGCTGCCCGTGTCGGTATGCCATTAATGATGTACGTTTACAGTGATGGCTCGGTATTCAGTAATGGCATGATAGATGATTCCGTTAACGGTCGCGGCAAAGGCGTATGGACAGGTGATAACTCGTCTACTGCGGGTTCATTCTTCCTAGTCTACAATCCTGGCGGTACACCACAACTGATTGGCGCTACCTCTGGGCAACAAGCCCGCCACCAGCAACTCGGCTTTATGCGTCGAGATGGTTCGGTCGAAACCGCGGCTACCCCCGCAGCAAATAACGTTAACTTGTTGGTTGAGACAGTAATTTTGAACTACCTGGCATTACATGGAGAACAAAGCCGATTTGAAGAGCTATTCCCCGCTCACGGTCTTGGTAATGCTTCGTTGATGGATGCCTTAACCGCTTTCGAGCCAATCGTTAACGGTACCATCTGAGAATTGGGAAAATGGGGTCAGAGCCTGAGGTGTTTATCAGCAAAGGCTCTCAACCCAGTAAAATGGTATGACAGGACTCTTCGGTTACTCACGCTATTTGCTTGATATCGTCTGTGTTTATTGGCCGATGCAACGGTCCAATCGATAAGCGTTGCGATCAAGTTTGCCAGTGCTGAAAGCAAAACAAGAACACTGATACGACGCTTCAGTTTACTCAGGTTGATACCAAAACCCAAACCATAGCGGTGGCTTTTCATATCTCTGAATCCTTCTTCTCTCTGCATTCTGGTTTTGTAAATACCCACCACGCGTTTAGCAAGGTTGTGTGTATTTGGAAGTGAAGTAATCAGTAGCCACGGGGCACGAGTTCTGCTGGCACTGGCTTTGGAATACTTTGAACGACAAGGTTTTCCTGACCGATTAACTTTATGTCGCCCTTTTGCAGGTTGTCGATAACGTACAAACGACGTATCAAGAGGAGCATAACGACACAGCTGCACTGTAAACG
>CAXRGW010000025.1:0-3650 GCA_964230255.1 Alteromonas sp. | reverse complement strand
GTGGCGCTAACGCTTGAATGCTCGCGAAGGCTTCATCAGTTAGATGCATTGGCGCTGCATGGGCGAAGTACAAAGTAACATCGGGTAAATCAGCCACGCGGATAAGCGAGCGGCGATATTGGTTGGGGTGACACACCGGGTAAGGTGGTACATAGCGATTTTTAACCCGCACGATTAAGTCAGCAATATACACCTTGCGCTGTTCTGCATGCCATATTGATAAGTCATGGTCGGTATGCCCTGGAGTATACAACACCTGCCACTCTGGAAATTCAGGGATCTGTGCTCCATCTTGAATAAATTCATCAGGCTTGAGCACGGCTGAATACCATATGTTTTTGCGCGGCTTATTTAAGCGCCCAGCCACCCATAACGCCAGGGAAAGATCAACTAGATGCGCGGTACGCCCCGCAATTCCCCTGTACCAGTTTGGCGCTTTGGGATGAGAATAGATTTTGCAGCCACTAAAACGTCGCAGTAAGTGCGCACCACCCGCGTGGTCCGGATGCATATGAGTGACCACAATTACTTTTAAATCTCGCAGCGTGCGTCCTAAAGTTTGGGTTATAAAGCGCCTAACCATCGGGATATCTGCACGACTGCAACCATCCAGCAACATCAATCCATGCGGGTGCTCAGCTAGATAAATGTGCTGGATATATCCTTGAAGGGTATGAAGTTGCATTCCACCTACTTAATCTTGAAGCCTTTCATTGTGCGTTCAAGTGTTCTTGAATTTGCGTCTAAGTCTTGGGAAATACTATTCATTTGTGCAACGGCGTCAACCTCTGCTTCAGCGGCATTTGAAACTTCCACTGCATCGTGTGCAATCTGTTGTGCAACCGCAGACTGCTGTTCTATTGCCGCTGCCACGGATGTAGTTAACGTTTCAACTACACACGCCTGTTCTCGTAACGACGCAGTAACGTTTGCGGCTTGCTCTGTGCGCTCTTCGGTTTCGCCGGCACTGCTAACGGTAGTTCGGATAGAACTGATCATTGCTTGGCTAACTTCTCCCAAGCCCGTTAACAATTGCGCAATTTTATCGGAAGATTCTTTAGAACTTTGGGCTAGAGAGCGAACCTCATCGGCTACAACCGCGAATCCCCGGCCTTGCTCACCAGCCCGCGCCGCCTCAATAGCAGCGTTAAGTGCCAATAGATTAGTTTGCTCAGCAACGCTATCAATAGTCTCAAGCATGCCTGTAATTTCACCCAACTGCCCTTCCATTTCTGAAGCTTGGTTTTGTACCTTGGTCATATCTGAATTGAGCTGTTCCATTGCATCACGGGTTTTGGTATTCATATTCGTGGCAGAACTAACTGCCTCATTCAACTGATGGCAAGACTCCAACGAACGGGCCGCAGACTGTGCTATCTCAGTGCTCGTAGCAGACATTTCCTCAATCGAAGTAGCGATGTTTCCTGCTAGTACTTGAGTTGCATTCGCGTGTTTATCTACATTCGCAGCGGTTTGCTCCATCTTGGTATTTAAATGACGATTAGTATCTATAGATGTTGCCAAACCTGTGATCAGATCTTTAAACGAATCTATCGTGCCGTGTATGGCTTTAGAAATAAAACCAAGCTCATTGCGTGAATCGATACGCACATCTATGGTTAAGTCGCCCTCACGTGCGACCTGATTAAGAGTATTGGTTAAGCTGTGTAAGTTTGCGCTTAAGTTTGTGACTAAGAACACGTTTAATAAAATGATAATCCCCACCACAGAAATTATTATTACAATGATTGTCCACAACCAGCTGTTTGCGCTGCTGGCAGAACTTGCCGCCAGTTCAATTGACTGTGCTGTTTGAGCGTCAAGCATGCCTTTCACTTCGCTAATTTGCTTTGTCGCTGCGGCAAACCACGTGGGGGAATCGGGCAAACCATCGAAAGACGGCGAAGGGTTATCAACAAGTGCCTGAGTGATAGTTTTAATCATCGAGCTGTTTTGATTATTTACGATATTCTGTAATTCTCGGCGCTTAGCCTCATTGAGGATATTCTTTAAGTATGTGTTACTCAATGCTATATCAGCAGCGTATCCGCGTACTTCGGCTTGCTGTGTCGGTGTAATAGCACGCCTTGCTAATACGCCATTGAGCTTACCGCGAACTTGACCGCTGCGCTCTTTAAACATTGCAAAGAATAGAACGGCTTTATTACTGTCACGAACGGATTTTTGGGTAATGTTTGCATTAATGAATTCAGCCGCATCGAGCGCTAACCGGTTGAGTGTACTGTAGTAACCAAATGCCCCGGGGGCTGACTGCTGATCAACCTGTCGGCGGATACTTGACTTACCGCCTAAGTGATTGCGCAATGGTTGCAAATATTGGTCAGCATTGAATCCCTCCGGCCAGTCTTTATCAAGTGCCTCGTTAAGGTTTTCAATACTTGCATCAGCTTTTATGCGTTGCGCGTCCAAGCGCTGTTTAGACTCTGCGCCGGGCTTACCCAGATAACCCGCGGTTAATCCTCTTTCCACCGCGTGATTGTGTGCCACCTGTTCCAATGCGGCGACTAGTGTCACAGTTTCGATGTCGTTTGATGCGTCATTATAGCGCTCCGCCAATGTACCTATCGAAAAGAACGCCAAGCCGAAAATTAACAGAATAAAAAGCACCAAAGTGGTGATAGAAAGCTGGATAATATTAGAGCGTTTTAGAAATGAAAACATACCGGTCCCTGAGTAAAACAATGAAATGGCAGGACCGGAAAAACTAAGATAAACAACAATATACCTACAGCAAATCGGTCCTGCATTAACAGCATAGCTAATGTTTAATTAATTGCTACCTTTCAGAAACAAAAAAACGTCATTATCAACGGGTTTCTCGATATAGCGAGTAAAACATTAAATGCTGACGCGTTTATAAGGCCGGTATTCCGCGTGCCAAAAATTCTTTTTAATGTTAGATTTTATGAGTTCATCGCTTTGTTCCAACGCTAGCCCTTGTTCTATAGCAACTTTTGCAACGGCAAACGCGATCTTCTTGCTCAGCTCGGTAATTGTAGTTAGTGGTGGTAATAATTCATTGCTTTCACCTAATGCAAGCGGCGAAGCATCAGCTAACGCATTACTGGTCGCCATTAACATTTCGTCCGTGATCAATTTCGCTTTACTAGCAATAACCCCCAAGCCAATACCGGGGAAGATGTAACTGTTATTACACTGGGCGATTGGGAATGTCTGTTGGTTGTACTCTACTGGCTTAAACGGGCTGCCTGTCGCAATAATCACGTTGCCTTGAGTCCATTCAATCACCTGTTCAGGACGTGCCTCGACTTGACGCGATGGATTACTCAAGGGAAATATTATCGGTTGTGTACAATGCTGAGCCATTGCTCGCACAACTTGTTCTGTAAAAAGACCCGGTTGGCCTGAAACGCCGATCAATACATTCGGTTTAGCACAGTTAATAACATCGAGTAAACTGGCGTATTCACCGCTGTAGCTCCACTGCTCAAGATCGCTTTGCTGGTGTTGCAGCTTCTGTTGAAAATCGCGCAATCCTTCCATGCCTTCGGTTAAGAGACCAAACCGATCGACCATAAAGATCTGCTTTCTCGCTGCACTATCTTCAAGACCTTCGCTGACCATTTGCTGGATCAGCATCTCGGCAATCCCACAGCCGGCTGAGCCCG
>CAXRGW010000024.1:0-2332 GCA_964230255.1 Alteromonas sp. | reverse complement strand
TGCACGTAACCGTTCTGCGTCAATTCGTATTCCTCACGTAACTAGCGATAAAGCGCGTCGTATTGAAGTACGTTTCCCTGACCCAACAGCAAACCCTTACCTAGCGTTCAGTGCAATGCTTATGGCAGGTATCGACGGTATTAAAAACAAGATCCACCCTGGCGATGCTATGGATAAAGACTTGTATGACCTACCAGCTGAAGAAGCAGCGGAAATCCCAACTGTTGCAAGCTCGCTAGAAATGGCACTTGAAGCACTTGATAACGACCGTGACTTCCTAACTGCAGGTGGCGTAATGACTGACGACATGATCGATGCTTACATCGACCTTAAGTCTGAAGAAGTAACGAAACTTAACATGACAACTCACCCAGTTGAGTTTGACATGTACTACAGCGTGTAATTTACATTCTGTATAATGATTCATACGAAAGCCCGCTTTGCGGGCTTTTTTTATGTCTGTGGTTTCACTAATATTAATGATTATGGCTCATTAAGGCGAAAGACTATGCGTACTGCATCAAGACAAGTTTCACTTTTATTATCTACGCTTGCCTATGGCCTTGCTTCTACTTATGTATTCGCCCAAACCGTTACACCAAAGACACCGCCTCCCCCGCCACTTGTTGTCACTGCATCCAATACGCAAACTAAAGCAAAGCCAGCCCAAATTTATAAAGTCATTGCTGCTGATGGCACCATAACTTTTACCGACAAGCCTTCTGACAATGCAGAGCCAATGACATTTGATGTTAAAACACAAAATGTTGCTGATTCCGCCCCTAAGCCAACTATTTTACCAAAGCAAACGACCACTGAGCCTAAGCGCGATTACCGCGTCGCCATTCAAAGCCCAGAACCCGAAGCCACTATTCGCAATAATCTAGGGGAAATTACTATTAAAGCGACACAATCTGGTGCATCAAAAGCTTCAATCTACCGCTTGGTTTTTGATGATGCCCCATATGCTAGCAATAGCTCCGGTGTTTTTAAGCTAAATGGTATCCATCGTGGGGCACATACCTTTAAAGTTGAACTAATTAACAATAAGGGCAAGACTCTTGCATCGTCTCCTACTCAAACCCTTTACCTACATCAGGCATCGGCGTTAATTAATAACTAATAGCGTGCAACGCAAGTACCTTAGGCGCACCAACGCGGTTCAGCATAAGTTTTTAGAAAAAACTTCATTCGCCATAATGGGTATAGCACACTACAATGCACAAATATGGTGCAGAGGAGATAAGCTCGGATGCAATCTACCGAGTTAGAAACACAGCAACTGATCAACAGTTTAAATACTGCTTTGGTGATGGTAGACAGTAAGTTGACGATTGTTTATGCCAACCATGCAGGGGAAGCACTGTTTGAAACAGGGCTTAAACAACTTATTGGTCATTCACTACAAGACTTCTTTTTGCCTGGTACTATTGAATCAACACGACTGAAAGCCGCAATTAGAAAAGGTGAAGACTTTACTGAAAACGAAATTAAACTGGCATTTCGAGACAACCGGTATGTATCGGCTGACCTGACAGTTACCAATTTACAGATAGATAATAGTCCGCGTTTGTTGTTTGAAGTTAAGAAAATTGATCAGCAAAAGCGCATATCCAGAGAGAACTTACAGAATGCCCAGCACTATGCTGCGCGAGAACTCATCCGTGGATTAGCCCATGAAATTAAAAACCCATTAGGGGGAATTCGCGGCGCTGCGCAGTTACTGGAAAAAGAGCTCAACGAAGAGCTCAAAGAATTCACACAGATGATCATTGAGCAGTCAGATAGATTGCGCAACTTAGTTGACCGGCTGCTCGGTCCTAATTCTCTACCTCGTTTTGAGTTAGGCAACGTACATCAGGCACTTGAGAAAGTGCGCAGTTTGATGCGAGTCGACTCAGAGAATCCAATCACCATCGTGCGTGATTACGACCCGAGCATTCCACCTATAATGCTCGACCCTGACATGATTCAACAGGCAGTGCTAAATATTATCAGAAATAGCGTGCAAGCGCTTATCGATAGCCACACGCCGAACCCCGAAATTCGACTTGTTACCCGAATCGAACGGCAAATGACAATTCAAACTAAACGTCATGCGCTAGTGGCTAAGATCAAGATTATCGACAATGGCCCGGGAATTCCGCCTGAAATTAAAGATACGCTTTTTTATCCCATGGTTACCAGCAAACAGAATGGTTCTGGTTTAGGGTTATCCATTTCACAAACATTAATAAACCACCACGGGGGCAAAATAGATGTTGATAGCTACCCGGGACATACTGAATTTGTAATTTACATTCCAATAGATCGTAAGGAGACAGACGATGAC
>CAXRGW010000023.1:0-8426 GCA_964230255.1 Alteromonas sp. | reverse complement strand
GCACTTAATAAGTGTCGATAATCAACAATTACACCAGTGGCATGGGCGTGGCGACGCGCCACTTCAACACTCACGGCACTTGCATCAATGCCAGTTACACTAGCGCCTAACTCGGCTAATGCTTCGGCAATCAGGCCTCCGCCAGAACCCACGTCAAGAATGCGAATTTCCGCCAGGTCGGGGTTATCCAAATCGCGTCCAGCATGGCCGGTAATCAGAGGTAGAATCCAACTCAAGCGGGCCTGATTAAATGCCAGCGCTGTTTTGAATTTTCCTTCGGGATCCCACCATTCTTTAGCCATAACATCAAACTTGGCCACTTCGTCTGGGGCAAGTGTTGAATTATTATTTAACTTCGGACTAAGCTGACTTTTGTCTAACATCGTATAGAGTTCTTATCTACTGTGTGATTAGTTCACACGTTTATACGTTAAAACCACAAAAGAGATTACCATGCCAAATGCTCGAAATGTTCTAGGTGAGCCATTGCAGTTATGCTGTGGCAATACCGGTTATACACGCGAAGGCTTTTGTTATGTGCCGACCAGTGACGTGGGCAACCACAGTGTGTGTGCCATTATGACTGATGAGTTTTTAACCTTTTCCCAAATTCACGGCAATGATTTAAGTACGCCAAATCCAATGTACGACTTTCCCGGTTTAAAAGCTGGTGACCGCTGGTGTTTATGTGTCGGGCGCTGGCTAGAGGCTCAACAAGCGGGTGTTGCACCGAAAGTTATCTTGGCCGCTGTTAACGAAGCCGCACTGGGTGTTGTTCCTCTTGAGGTTTTGCAACAATACGCCATTGAATAACGAGTTGCTATTGGCAAAACCAATAGCCGTTTATCACTAAATTGGATTGGGCATTCTCGCTCAAAACGGTACAGTGAAAGTCACCTACTTGGAACAAGGACACTTTATGTTTAGTCACATTATGTTAGGCGCCAATGATATTGAAGAATCAAAGCGCTTTTACGATGCCATATTAGGCGCCTTAGGCTATAAGCCGGGTGTTATCGACCCGAAGGGCCGTTGTTTTTATTATACTGACACGGGCATTTTCTCTTTGAGCAAACCCATTGATGGCAATCCGGCCTGTCATGGCAATGGCAGTACTATTGGCTTTGCAGCTGCAACGCCTGAACTTGCGGACGCATGGCACGAGGCGGGCTTAGCCAACGGCGGTACAACCTGTGAAGAGCCTCCAGGAATGCGCGATAATGGTATTATGAAATTGTATCTTGCCTATTTACGCGATCCTTCTGGTAATAAGATCTGCGCATTGCACCGACCTAAACAGTAACACTTTAGTTGTTGGATGTAGAACACGCCGGGATCTTCGGCTTAGGCTTGGCTGCTTTTCTAGCAGCCACTATTTTGCCGTTAAGCAGTGAAGTTGTTTTAACGGCTCTCATTATCAATGGTGACCCCGTTGTTACTTTGGTGTTAGTTGCCTCGATTGGCAATATACTCGGTTCACTTACCAATTATGCGCTAGGATTTTACGCGGGTAGACCGCTCGCACAGCGCTGGTTATCTGCCTCGGACGACGCGCTAGCAAAAGCAGAGCTGCGCTTTCAGCGTTATGGTCTGTGGTCGTTGACCCTGTGCTGGGTGCCGGGGATTGGCGATCCATTAACCCTAGTGGCTGGGTTAATTCGCATTCCAATTTTGTGGTTTGTAATCATTGTTGGCGCCGCTAAAACCATTCGGTATATTGTTTTAAGTCAAATGGTGTTAGCGACCTTATAAACCAGTAGAGTTTGGAGCTCTGCAACAAGTAAGCTGTGCTCCATTGTGTTTTAAGCCTTGGGGTCGCGGACAACTAGTAGGCGGATTTCAGTCATATCGGCGATGGCATAACGAATGCCTTCGCGTCCTAGACCTGACTCCTTCACTCCACCATAAGGCATGTTATCAACCCTCCAACTTGGCACGTCACCAATCACTACACCACCAACATCGAGAACGTCCCACGCTTTGTGCGCTTTATAGATATCACGCGTAAAAACACCAGCCTGTAAACCAAACTGACTGTCATTTACGCTTGCTAAAGCGGCATCAAAGTCGCTAAAAGAGCTGATAATCGATACCGGGCCGAAGGCTTCTTCTGCGTTGACCTTGGATTCATGCGGTGCGTTTTCGAGGATAGTCGCTTCCAACATTGCTCCATCGCGTTTACCGCCACACAAAAGGTTGGCACCACTGGCAACCGCTTCATTCACCCAGTCCTCTAAACGTTTTGCCTCTGACTCGGCAATCATTGGCCCAATAAAGGTGATTTCATCCAGCGGATCGCCGTGTACTAAATTGGCAACTTTATCCACATAACGTTGTTTAAAATCAGCGTAAATACTGTCGTGAACGAGTATCCGCTGCACACTGATACAACTCTGCCCCGATTGATAATAGGCACCGAATACTATCCGTTCGATTGCATCGTCTAAATCAGCATCCGCGTCGACAATACAAGCAGCATTGCCACCTAGCTCCAAGATCACTGGTTTTTTACCTGCACGGGCTTTTAAATCCCAGCCTACATCAGGCGAACCAGTAAAGCTCAGCAACTTAAAGCGATCGTCTGTGGTGAACAGATCTGCGCCGTCACGAGAGCAAGGTAAGATCGAAAATGCGCCTTCCGGCAAGTCAGTTTCGGCCAATACTTCGCCCATAATAATTGCCCCCAGTGGCGTACGTGATGCTGGTTTTAGTACGAACGTACAACCGGCTGCAATTGCTGGTGCAACTTTGTGAGCCGCCAAGTTCAAAGGGAAATTAAACGGTGAAATAAATGAACATGGACCAATCGGTACATGCTTGTACATGCCGGTATAGCCCTTAGCTCGCTCGGTCACCTCCAGGTTGGTGACCTCACCATTGATACGCACCGATTCTTCCGAAGCAATACGAAAAGTATCGATTAACCGAGTAACTTCACCGCGCGCGTCTTTGATCGGTTTGCCTGCTTCAATACACAGGGCATACGCTAGCTCTTCAAAGCGTTCCGTAAAGCGCGTAACACAGTGATTGAGCACTTTCTGGCGCTCGTATGGCCGCATTGCGGTCATAGCCTCTTGGCTTTTCTCAGCTGCATCAATTGCTTGATCAATAACTGATGCGTCGGCCATTGCAACCGAGGTAGCAACTTCACCTGTGTATTTATTGGTAACCTTTAAGTCTTGATTGGCGTAAACCGCTTTGCTCGCCAAAAAATAGGGATAAGCTTGTTGTAGTGATGACATAAAAGATCCTTAAAGTTTGCTACTTAGTTCGCGAATAGTCTTGTTTAACGTTTGGTCATTGAGACTGTAATCAACCGGTACATCGATTAAATGTACGGCAGGTTCGTTTAAGCATTTTGTCAGTAACTGTCCTAATTCAGCCGAGCTCTCAATTCGCCATCCCTTGCCGCCATAAGACTCTACATATTTGACAAAGTCTGGATTGCCATAGTCCAAACCAAAGTTCTCAAACTCCATATTCGCTTGCTTCCATTTGATCATGCCGTAGGCATCATCACGCAAAATAAGAACAACTATATGCAGGTTTAAACGCACAGCGGTTTCTAGCTCCTGACTATTCATCATAAAGCCACCATCACCACAAACCGTAACAACGGGTTTATCTGGATGCACCATCTTCGCAGCCATGGCCGATGGCAAACCGGCACCCATAGTTGCTAATGCATTGTCGAGTAGCAAGGTATTCGGGAAGTAAGCCGGGTAATTACGCGCAAACCATATCTTATATACACCATTATCTAAGGTTACGATGCCGTCTTTAGGCATTGCTTCGCGAACAATCTTAACGAAGCGCTCAGGCAATATGGGGAAACGCTCGTCCCGTTCACTGGCTTGTCGATGAGCAACATAGGCATCGTGAACATCGCGATAGAAATCTAGATTCCAAGATGATTGCGGACTGATATTTTCCTTGATCTGCCAAATACTATTAGCAATATCACCAACCACTTCCAATTGTGGGAAGTACACCGGGTCAACCGCTGCTGAATCAAAGTTTACATGTATCACCTGAGTACCATCGTTGTGCATAAAGAACGGTGGTTTTTCAACTACATCATGCCCCACATTTATGATTAAGTCAGCGCGACTGATTACGCGGTGCACAAAATCTCCATCTGACAATGCAGTATTGCCCATAAACAATGGATTAGTTTCGTCGATAACACCTTTACCCATCTGCGTGGTAATGAATGGGATTCCGGTTTTCTCAACAAACTCCCCCAACATTTTAGAGGTGAGTTTACGGTTAGCTCCTGCACCAATAACTAAAATTGGCGAGGTCGCCTGTTCAATCATCTCTACCGCTTTGTTGATCGCTTTATATTCAGCAATAGGGCGGCGTGCAACCGATGGTTCAAGT
Organism: Alteromonas sp.; assembly: GCA_964230255.1. GTDB lineage: Bacteria > Pseudomonadota > Gammaproteobacteria > Enterobacterales > Alteromonadaceae > Alteromonas_E. Next base: position 4,043 of record CAXRGW010000023.1, on the reverse strand, counting down.
AATGGTGCTGAAGTCCTTTCGGCAGCAATATCCTCAGGCAATTCAATGTGCACCGCTCCTGGTCGCTCTTCATGAGCTAAACGAAACGCCTCACGCACCACGGAAGGGATGCGATCACCGCTGACCACCTGAGTTGTATACTTGGTAATAGGTCGCATCATATCGACTGCATCAATGACTTGAAACCGCCCTTGCTTGCTAGTTTTAATTGGCTTTTGGCCGGTGATCATCAATATTGGCATTGCCCCTAGTTGTGCATATGCCGCTGGCGTTACTAAGTTTGTTGCGCCTGGCCCCAACGTTGAGAGGCATACTCCAACCTTACCCGTCAAGCGGCCATAGGTCGCAGCCATAAAGCCTGCGCCTTGCTCGTGCCGAGTTAGAATTAATTTAACGGAAGAGTTTCGCAATGACTCGAGTAAGTCTAAGTTCTCCTCACCTGGGATACCGAAGACATACTCAACACCCTCTGCTTCCAACGCTTTAACAAATAGATCTGACGCTTTCATTGACACTCCTAATCGCGGCGATGCAATACTGCAACGCAACTGTTCATGAACTTACATTAACAGCACGTATAGTTATAAATATCAATTTAACCATAACGTTTAGTTATTAAATAAATATTCACGGTTTTCAGTACAAGCTGAATTGGCCGCTATACTAGTGTGATAAGCTTAGTAGACTTTTTTGCAAAGGGATTAATTGTATGCGTTTGTGGATGATATTTCTCTCCACTTTGCTGCTTAGTTGTCAGCCACAGGACCGGGTCCAGCCCGTTACTATTGTAATCGGCAGTTGGTACGGATTTTATCCCTTTTATTACGCAATAGAGCATGGCCTAGACCGTCAGCAGGGGATTCGACTAAAAATCGTAGAACCGAGTAATCTTGGTAATTTCAGACGAGGGTACTTACGTCAACAAGTTGATCTCGGCGCCACCTCAATGATTGAGTTTACCAATGCTTATCGCATGAGCCAGATAAACCTTCGCCCAGTGGTTTTTACTGACTATTCAAATGGTGGAGATGTGATTATTGCGACTAAATCAATTCAATCACTTGCCGATCTTCGCGGAGCTCGCATAGCCGTGCCATCGCAAGGTATTGCCGAATATATCTTATCATTGGTTTTTGATGACCCGGTGCCTAGTAATCATTTTGCACAACTAAAGATACCGGAAGATGAATGTGCTGATGCTTTTGCCAGCGATTTGATTGACGCCTGTGTAACTTACCCACCTATGTCGACCTATTTACTCGAGAACACAAATCTGCACCAAATATACACGACCGCTGAACATCCTCGCCGCGTATTTGATTTGGTTTGGGCCAGACCCAATGTCAGCGATGATTTGGCCAGTCGTGTAAGACAGATGTGGTTCGCCACCATAGATAGAATACAAGCAGACCCAATTCGCTATTATCAATTTGTCGCAAAGATTGCTGACGTCCCGGCTGCTGCAGTGTCAGAGTCAATGCAAGGTATTGAGCTCTTCGATGAAGCCAAGCATCGCGCTTTTATCGATGAGTATTCTGGTAGGATCTCGGACATCATTACCGCCTGTCAAATAGCAAAAAATCCGGATTGTGAGCAATTTGGTGAAATGTTTGAGGCGTTAGAGTGATACGTATTGGGATAGCACAAAAATTAATTTTACCCATTGCTTCTGTCTTTATCGTGCTGAGTCTACTGGTCACTAATGCGCTACTTAACTTGTATCGAGAGGAACAGCTGGAAACCACTAAACAGCACGCTTTTGATCTTGGTAGCCAAGCTGCAATGCAATTTGATTTATCCTCGGGCTATGAAAGTTTAAAGACAGTAGTTACGGGTATTGCTTTGAGTGACCATATCTTGCAGGTTGCTGTAGTTGATCCGAGCAATGATAAAGTAATGGCATCGAGCTTTTATCGTTACGCCGAACAGTCTGTCGCCGATTTGCCGCCTATTATGCAGGAAGTATTCTCCGCCAATCGCGATAGCTTAGTCCCGGTATTTACAGACATTAAAGGCGACGAATACGCCCTAGCATATCCTGTAACAGTATTAACGGAAAATAACATCGATACACGCGCAATGATGTTAATCATGCACTTTGATACGCTCGTGCTGGACCGCCAATTTAAGGCATATCAACTGCGGTTCACTCTAGTTACTGTATTGTTTGTCAGTGTGCTATTGGTCTTACTTTATATCCTTGTTAGGCAAGTAATTCGCCGTCCATTAAATAGATTTGAACAGTCTATCCAACGACAGACAGCAACCAGCCAGTTAAGTGAAGTTGTAATTGATTCGGGTGATGAATTGCAGGATATTGCTGATGCGTTCAACCGATTTGTTAGAGCAGAACAGGCAACTCAGGAAGCTCAACAACAAGCGCTGATTGCTTCCGAGCAACTCGCCGCCAAAAAGACTCAGTTTTTGGCCAATATGAGCCATGAATTACGCACACCGTTAAATGGCATCACTGGCCTTGCGCAACTTTGTAAAGACGAAACCAACGAACAAAAGCGACAAGAGTACTTGAGCCAATTACTTAAATCGTCCAGTTTATTAATTTCTCTGGTCAACGATATCCTCGACTTCTCACGGATGAATGATACCGAGTTAAGTCTTTCCCCAATCTGCACTTCACTGCGCGACGCCATAGCAGAAGTCTACAACCTGACCAATGTGGTAGCAGAGCCGAAAGGTTTAACCCTAGAGTATCAAATAGCCACGGCATGTGAGGGGGGTTACATGCTCGATACCAAACGCCTGAAACAGGTCTTGCTAAATCTGTTGAATAACGCGATAAAATTCACCGAGCAGGGCAAAGTTTCTCTTACGGTTGATTTTTACAATGAGCAACTCGTATTTATCGTGAGTGACACAGGGATCGGGATTTCTAAACCAGATATTCAGCGTCTGTTTGACCCTTTTGAACAAGCTGACAGCAGTATTTCACGTAAATATGGCGGTACTGGTCTAGGCCTGGCAATTTGCCAAAAAATTGTTGGATCAATGGATGGCCAGATTGCCGTAACCTCAACGTTAGGACAGGGTAGTAAATTTAAAGTCAGCATTCCTGCACAACCATGTATACCCTTGGTAGAAGAACCCGTTGATGTTCAAGTAGAACCTGACTCTGGAAAAACAATGAAAATATTGGTGGCGGAAGACAATGAAATTAATGCGCTCATTATTCAAGATATGCTGACATCATTAAGCCATAAGGTCGTTGTGGTAGAAGATGGCGAAAAAGCAGTCGCCGCTTGTAGCGAACGTGATTTTGACCTCGTCCTAATGGATATTCAAATGCCGATCATGGATGGTTTGCAAGCGGCGCAAAACATTCGCAAGCGAGGTTTCACGTTACCGATAATTGGTTTAAGCGCCAATGTATTCAAAGAAGATGAAGAAGCGGCAATTGCGGCCGGAATGGACCACTATTTACACAAACCCATCGTTAAAACGACACTTGAAAAATGTCTGATAATATTTAGTACCCCTCAATAGGGCCAATTGAACACGGCGCGAAAAAACGTTTCGAAACAATTTTAAATTTATATTTTTCAGTAAATTAAATATTTAACGTCATCACCTGCATTGATCAAATTTTAACCTCAATATAATTTAGCATGACTACACTATCTACAAAAAATATTAGCCGCGAATACATGTCAGGTGACAATGCGGGGAAATACCGTCAAACAACCAATGAAAAAGCCAAGCAGGTCCCGATGGAAGTAACACAAGCAGACTTGGCGCAGCCTCGATTTGGGCAATCGATGATTTTACCGAAACCAATGGTGCTACGGTTATCGTGCCATGCAGTCATACATGGGGTGACGAACGCAAACCACAACCCGAAGAAGCCATCTCAACAGTTATGAAAGCCGGCTCAGTGTTATTTTATCTTGGAACATTATGGCATGGTGGCGGCGCAAACCAATCCGAAGCTAATCGACTTACGGTTACATGCCAGTATTGTAAGCCTTGGCTTAGGACTCAAGAGAACTATTTTCTAGGTACGCCTCTTGAAGTCGTTGCTGAAGTAT
>CAXRGW010000022.1:0-25946 GCA_964230255.1 Alteromonas sp. | reverse complement strand
GTGTGCTCTTCCGATCTGATAAAGAATCCAGTCCCCTCGTTGGAAACTCGAAAATACAAACCATCTCCAATAGAGAACTTTCCTGGCTTGCCCGCTTTTAATTTTGCTTTGATTTGAGCGTCGTTCATAACGGAAATAAAGTGGTGACAGATTTTTATTGTCTATATTAAATAGACTTTTCTGCCACCAAATCTGTCACCATCTAAATGAGCGCGTAAGAAGGTTTATGAAGTGGTATAAAATCAATCACTCAAAAAAATCTATAAATAACAATCCATTATAAGTTTGGTGAATTAACATGAAGTTTCACTCAATCTTCTGGATCTGCTCGCGCATTTGCTCGATCAAAACCTTGAGTTCAACCGCAGACTGCGTGATCTCGGCATTAATCGACTTGCTGCCCAAGGTATTTGATTCTCGATTAAATTCTTGCATCATAAAGTCCAAGCGTCGTCCTACGGCGCCGCCTTTATTGAGGATTTTTTGGGTCTCGCTAACGTGTGAATGCAATCGGTCAAGCTCTTCGGCAACATCAATACGTTGGGCTAGCATCACCATTTCCTGCTCTACGCGCGTCGCATCGAGCTCCACTTGTGCTTCTTCAAAACGGGTTCTGATCCGGTCTCTTTGCCACTCAATGATATTGGGCATTTGGGTCGAAACTTTATCAACTTCAGTGGTTATGCCAGCTAATCGTTGTTCAATCATGGCTTTGAGGTTCTTACCTTCAGTTGCGCGAGACTCTTTAAACTCTTTAAGGGTTTTATCAAAACCTTCAAGCAACGCCGCTTGAATTGAATCCATATCGGCTTCTTCAGCAGCAATAACCCCGGGCCAGCGCAATATATCGACTGGGTTCACGCCAGTAGATTGGCCGTGGGACTGCACCCAATCCGCGGCATTGAGTAACTGTTTAGCAAGCTCTTCATTCAGCGCTAAGGTACCAACTGCGGCATCGTTTGCGGTATAACGTAAATTACACTCTACTTTGCCGCGCTGCAGTGATTTGCGAAAGCGCTCGCGCAAAACTGGCTCTAAGCCTCGAAATTGCTCAGGCAAGCGGAAGAAGGTTTCTAAGAAGCGCTGATTTACCGACCGGATCTCCCATACAGCAGTTCCCCAATCGCCTTTGACTTCTTGGCGTGCGAAGCCTGTCATACTGTAAATCATCGATGTTCTCCTGCCATTTTCCAGCATTGCGCAATATTTAACGTGGAGTTTACCTTATTTTGCGTATCGACCCGAGCAGCAATTTCATCTATGCTCGACTCAGTAGGTTTATTTGTAAGTAAATGTTACAAATAGTGTGGATAAAATAATTAAAAAAACGGATTGAGTAGATGTTTAAGTACTTATCAATTGCACTATTGCTGGCAGTAGTATCCAGTTTTACTAGCGCAGAAACCATATCACCGTCTCTTTTTGCCAAGGGGATGACCTATGATTCCGCGGAGCTATCGCCTGATGGCACAAAGTTGGCGGTGCGTATCATTTCCGAAGGTAAACGTCAGCTAGCGGTGTTTGATGTGAATACCTTTGAAACAATCGGCGGTGCCCGACTTGGTGGTAACAACGAAGTCGGTCCCTTTTTCTGGGCCAATGACGAACGCATAGTAATACAAATTTTGCAGAGTCGCTCTTGGCTGCCGGAACCTGGATACTATGGTGAACTATTTGCAGTCGATTTTGACGGTGACAATCAAGAGCTTATTTATGGTTACCGTGCGGGTGAGGATCAGGTTGGCACAAAGATAAAGCGCAAAGAATATGTGCGCGGTTGGGCTCGTATTATCAGTGCATTGCCAGATGACGAAAAGCATATATTGATCGAGAGCGAGCCATGGTCTGATGGCGGTGAGAAACTTTCAACCGTACACAAATTGAATATTTATAATGGACGTATGTCTCGACCTATCACTAAGGCACCGATAACATATAGCACATTCATCTCCGATAGAAACGGTGAGTTAACATTTGCTACCGGTGTTGATGAAACTAGTACACAAAGAACTTATCGTTATATCGATGAAGAGTGGGTGGAAATTTCAAGCCAACTAGGTGAGGCGTTTTATCCGATTGCTATGAATAATGATGGTTCAGAGTTAATTTTCATTGATGATTACCAGCAAGATAAAGAAGGTTTGTTCGCATTTAATCTTGCGAGTGGTGAGCGACGTTCAATCTACACTGACGAAAAAGTCGATATTAGCGACGTATCTTTAAACAGTGAGCGCTCGTCAGCTTACGCATTGCGCCTTGATGATGGTTACCCTACTTACGCTGTTTTCGATGCCAATAGTGAAGAGGCACAAATTTTTAAGGCCCTGTTAGGCACATTTTCTGGGTACACACTCGAGATTTTGACTAGAGCAGATAAAGGCCGTTTGTGGTTACTCTACGCGATAAACGACATCGATATGGGGACATTTTATCTGTATGACCGAGAGTCCAATAAACTCAAATCGTTGTTTAGTAATTCTACGCACATTCCTAGACAAGCAATGTCTGAATCCATTCCAATCACATTCGCTGCGCGGGATGGTTATGAAGTGAGTGGCTATATCACGTATCCAATCAGTGTACCTGAAACTCAAAATGTACCTTTGGTGACCTTGGTGCACGGTGGACCTCATAGTCGCGACTATTGGACTTACAGTTCACAAGTACAGATGTTAGCTGCTCAGGGCTATGCCGTTTTGCGAGTTAATTTCAGAGGCTCTAGCGGGTATGGTACAGAACACTCGGCGGCTGGTTACAAGCGATGGGGTGATTTGATTCAGCATGATATTATTGATGCGACTAAATACGTAATCTCGCAAGGCGGGATCACAGCCGACAAGGTGTGTATTATGGGTGGCAGCTTTGGCGGTTACTCTGCAGTTATGTCGCCGATTATTGAACCAGATTTGTTTAAATGTTCAGTAGCTACTGTTGGGGTATATGATCTAGAAATGATGCATAACCAAGGTGATATTCCTGAACTACTTTACGGTAAAAGCTACTTAGATTATGCAATTGGTTCAGATGTAGAACAGTTAAGGGCATTTTCACCGGTTAATCATGTCGATAAACTTAAAATTCCAGTCCTTATCGCTCATGGTGAAGAAGATAGACGTGTTCCCTTTGAACATGCCGAAGCACTTCGAGCAGCAATGGAAGCAAACGGTAAAGAATACGAGTGGTTTGTTGAGTCGACCGAAGCGCATGGATTCTACAAAGAGGAGAATCGCGCACGCTATTATGAAACCGTCGCCGCTTTCCTAGCCAAACATTTACAATAATATCCAATAAAAAGGCGCCGAATCATATTCAGATTTGGCTTACCTCTCCCTTAACAGCGCGCAGTCATGTATACTGCGCGCTTTCATTTACGCCACCGTAAGTTTAGGAGAGCCGCATGCGCCCTAGCGGAAGAACCGCCAGTCAAATCAGACCTGTAACTATCACTCGTCAATTCACGTGTCACGCTGAAGGGTCAGTGTTGATTGAGTTTGGCAATACCAAAGTTATCTGTAATGCCACTGTTGAAGAAGGTGTTCCGCGCTTTATGAAAGGGCAGGGCAAAGGCTGGATCACCGCTGAATACAGCATGTTACCGCGCGCAACACACACGCGTTCTGCACGTGAAGCGGCTCGTGGCAAGCAAGGTGGTCGTACGCTAGAAATCCAGCGCTTAATTGCACGTTCACTGCGTGCCGCTGTTGATCTGAGTATCTTGGGTGAAAACACTATCACTGTTGACTGTGACGTAATTCAAGCCGACGGTGGTACCCGCACAGCGTCTATTACTGGCGCTTGCGTGGCGCTAGTAGACGCACTAACGCACATGCGTAGCAAAGGCATTCTTAAAGCGAACCCGCTAAAACACATGATTGCAGCTTTATCGGTAGGTATTTATGAGGGAACCGCGATTGCTGACTTAGAGTATGTAGAAGACTCTTCGGCAGAAACTGACATGAACGTCGTTATGACTGAAACTGGACAGTTGATTGAAGTTCAAGGTACTGCTGAAGGTGAACCATTCAGTTTCGACGAACTTAATGAGATGATGAGTATCGCGAAAGCGGGCTTAATGGAGCTATTTGATGCGCAGAAATTGGCGCTAAGCTAGGTAAAACAATGCAAGATTATCAACGTCAATTTATCCAATTCGCCATTGCGCGCGGTGTTTTGAAATTCGGTAAATTTACCTTAAAGTCGGGGCGTGTGAGTCCGTATTTTTTTAATGCAGGGTTATTCAATAGCGGTGGGGACTTAGCTCAATTGGGGCGTTTTTACGCGAGTGCATTAGTTGCGGCAAACATTAACTTTGATTTGTTGTTTGGTCCTGCCTACAAAGGGATCCCTATTGCAACGACTACTGCGGTAGCCTTGGCAAATGATCACCGACTTGACGTGCCTTATTGCTTCAATCGCAAAGAGGCAAAAACCCACGGTGAAGGTGGAAATTTGGTCGGTAGCGAGCTCAAAGGCAAGGTTATGCTGGTGGATGATGTTATCACTGCTGGCACTGCTATCCGCGAATCGATGCAACTTATTGCTGCGCACGATGCAGCGCTAAGTGGCGTATTGATTGCGCTAGATCGCCAAGAACGGGGTCAGGGAGAATTGTCTGCAATTCAAGAAGTGGAACGTGACTTCAATACTCGCGTAGTCGCTATTGTTACCTTGAACGACGTAGTTGAGTACTTAGTTGAACAAGGCGAACATGATTCAGTGACCAAGATCAACGCGTATCGCGAGCAATATGGCATCTGATTTCGACAACGATTTCGCAGCAACTGATGTTGCATTAGATGCCGTGGGTTTACGTTGCCCTGAGCCAGTAATGATGGTTCGTTTGAATATCCGCAAAATGGCGGATGGTGAAACCCTAAGCGTGGTTGCCGATGACCATTCTACAACGCGAGATATTCCCAGTTTCTGTCGATTTATGCATCACACGTTAGTGGCTAGCGACATACAAAAAAACCCTTACCGATTTATCATCCGGAAGGGGCTCGAATAGTTTCGTGAATAACTTCTAGAATAATCTCGTGAATAGCTCTCACTTAATTTGAGGGCTTATCGAGAGCCTTATGGCTTAACAAATTTTAGCGTCCAGCGGTCAGAGTTGCCGCGTACACTTTTGGTACCAACTTCATATTCTAGTTCGTCGTCTTCGCGATAGTGAATTGGCGAGTAGTCAACTAATACAAAGCCCGCCGCCTGAATTTCCATGATAGCTTTAACCGGATCAAAGCGACGGCGGTTTGAGTCGTTTAGGGGCTCCATATGACGTGCTGTGTGATCAACCACGGCATAAATGCCGCCTGATTTAAGCGCATCGAACGCTGCTTTGTTCATCGCCGCACGGCCGTCGTCAGCAAAGTTGTGGTAGTTTCTGAAGGTGAACACAATGTCTACATCTGAAACGCCCAGCGAATCTAGTTTCATTGAATAAAAGCGTGAATCTTCTTCGCGCCATATCTCAGCGTCCTCACCTATGATTTGCATACTTTCAAAGCCAGGCTCTTCACTCAAGGTGCGCTTGATCGTGCCGGTCCCGATTGCCGCGTAATATTCACCGTGCTCAGCTAAGGTTGGAACCAACAATTTGGTATACCAGCCGCCACCAGGCAACAACTCAACAATTTTCATGTCGTGCTCGAGACCAAAGAACGCTAGTGTCTCTACCGGACTACGATTGCGGTCACGCTCTTTTTCAGCGTCCGTACGAATGTCGGTTTGCATTGCTGCTTTGATTCTTTCTTCGGTAGAATGGTCGTTGTGTTCATGTGCCATTACGGCTGTTGTTGATAGGCCAATGACTAGCGTCGAGGCTAGCAAGGCAGAGTACAGTTTCTTCATCGTCGTTCCTTTGGTTTTTTATTCGTTGGATTGAATTTACACAGTGATGTAGTTTGTTGCTAAACAATCGTTGTCAAACTAACGCAGGATTAACGCGTTGAGATCAAAATTCAACTGCCCGATATTGCAACTAAATAACGCCGTAACTACCAGGTAATTGCGACCAAGTAAGGAAGAATAACGATAGGTTCGTGGTGTCGAGAGAAAATAAAACGCTGCACGAGATGCGCGGCGTTAAGCGAGAAACACAACGATGTTTGATTACTGTTTAAACACTGTTCCGTCCTTCATAACAAACTGGACGTCTTGCAGTAATTCGATATTTGCTAATGGGTCCCCTTGAACTGCGACAATATCTGCTTTCTTACCCACGGTGATCGTTCCTAGCTTATCAGTTATATTAAGCAAATCCGCGGCATTACGAGTAGCACTAATAATCGCATCGATGGGTTCCATACCAGCTTCGACCATTAAAGCGAACTCTTTGCCGTTGTCACCGTGGGCTGACACGCCAGAGTCGGTACCGAACGCAATTTTTACACCGGCGGCATGAGCGCGTGCAAACGTGCGCTGAATCAACGGTCCAATTGCCGCGGCTTTGGGCTGCACTAATGCGGGAAAATACCCATCGATCTTGGCCTTTTCCGCAACGAATTTACCGGCCAAAATAGTGGGTACATAGTAGGTACCGTGCTTCTTCATCAGCGCTATGGTCTCATCGGTCATGTAAGTGCCGTGCTCGATTGAATCTGCGCCCGCGCGAATAGCACGTTGCATCCCTTCGGTGCCATGCGCATGAACAGCAACACTCATTTCATAGTCCTTAGCTGTCGCGACAATAGCTTCTAGTTCATCGACCATAAATTGTGGATTTTGCCCGCTCTTGGCGACACTTAAAACACCACCAGTTGCCGTGATTTTAATTACATCTGCTCCGTCTTTGTAGCGTTGTCGAACGGCTTTGCGGGCTTCATCCGGGCCGTTAATCACCCCGTCTTTTGGACCAGGGTCGCCACGCAGTGAAGCATTGAAACCATTGGTTGGGTCGGCGTGACCGCCCGTAGTCGCGATCGATTTTGCCGAAGTGTATATGCGTGGTCCGGCATAACGGCCATTGTTGATAGCATTTCTAAGCGCAACAGTTTCATTGTAGCCGTCACCGAGATTGCGCACCGTGGTAAAGCCCGAAAGCAGGGTTGTCTCAGCATACTTGGCCGCTGCTAATGCATAGTCAGCTTCATTTAAGGTAAAACGCTCCAAATAGGTGGCAGGACCGCCATGCTGCATAGACAAATGCACATGCATATCCATAAAGCCTGGCATTACCGTAAAGTCACGTAAATCGATAATAGTATCGTTGGCGTCGCCGGGCTGATATCCGGCTTGAATAGCGGCGATACGACCTTCATCAATCACTATTGTTTGTTGTTCTTTTACATCCCTGTCTTCAGCACTTATGAGATTACCTGCGTGGATCAATGTCTTGGCTTGAACAGTGGACACACTAAACAGGCATAACATTATTATTGTTCTAATCATAGGTACTTCCGACTTCGTAAGGTGGTAACACCTTAGTAGAAGCGCCGAGTATTGGCAACAGCGTCAGCGATATGCTCAAACGTTAAACGGCACCGATAGAAAACCGATAATCGCCACTTAGCATAACGGCCGACTCTACACCGTAATGTTGGGTAACTTCTGCTTCTTCTGCCCATTGATAGAAAACGTTTTGATGGATTCGTCCCCACAGATTCCGGCGCACGTTTACATAAGGTACGAGAGAATCACTTAATACGTCATGGCGTAACTCGACCAGATGGTCTTGGCCTATTGTTAGCCAATCATCAGTCTGCGTCTTTACATTTAAGTAGCCTGATTCGCGCTGCCACTGCGTGATAACGAAAGGGACATCATCAACTTGGATACCGACCTTTTCGACCGGGGTTACCAAATAGTATTTTCCGTTTTCGAATTTGATAATACTGGCAAATAGTTTAACCAGAGCGGCACGCCCAATAGGTGAGCCGGTATAAAACCAATCGCCATTGCGCTTGATGTGAATATCAAGGTCACCACAGAACGCCGGATCCCACTTTTCTACCGGCGGGATCTTGGTGGCCGAAGAATCGGCCAGCGACGCTTGTAGTTTACTCAAATCCATTAATTAGACTATCTCGCAGCGCCCGCAATTTAGCTTTAACACGGCGCATGTTATCGGGCCCTAATCGCAGCATTTGTTTTTGCGGCAGGCTTAACGCTTCGAGTCTTTCGTCGCGGTATTTATACATAACACTATCCCGATACACTTCAACTGGCGTCGGTACTTCGGGTGTGTCCAACAGAACATCAATGGCATCGACTAAGGCGCGATCGAATGATTGACCTGGCAGCGCAATTTCGGCAAATGCCGCATCAATTTTATCTTCATAGAGTTGATACAGCTCTAAAAGATCATCGTTACTCATGGTCTCAAGCGCATCCACGTATGGTGTGTAGCGCTTATAACTGGCAGCATCAATCCATTCTCTATCAGCTTGACGGTAGACTCTAAAACTCTGAGTTGGTGGATTGAGCAATTGATGGCTTGGCGCCACATCTTCATCCGCTATATTTGATACGGTGACAACGAAACGCTGTAGCAAGCTATCATTAACTAGCAGGCGTCCAACAACGGGTGTTTTAGCAATCTCTATTAAGGCACTGGTAATAGCAGCGTCTGATGTATCGACAATAACTTCCGGTTCGACGGCCTTGAGCTCCTGCGGTTCGGGCTCCTCAACAGGATCAATCACTACTCCCTGAATAGCTGGTGGAGGCGTGTATGCTTGGGGTTCTGGTTCCACTACTTCAGGCTCTGCTGTATCCGGCGCTACTAGTTCTGGCTCGGGCACAGAAACCGGTTGAGGCTTGGTAGGCTCAGGCTCACTCGATGGCCACAATAAAACTGCGGCGATAATGACGATAAAAACCGCGGCTAATATGATATGGGGTTTCAAGTTCTTTGCGGTTGCCTCTTCACTGCTCATATACGTTCCTAATTACCAAACACACGTTTTATATAACGACATAGTTACAAGCCTATTAAAATCAAGAGTCCGAAGATACAAATTAGTTCAGTTTATTACAAAGGGCATATCGGCAATTTTTGAGTTTCTGGTGCGCTTGCATTACGATTGGCTACAAAGAATTATAAAAGTTTATTATGCAGATAATACTTTACGCGATACCGGGTTTCTTTATTCTGATGGCGCTTGAATTGGCCATGGATATAAAGCGACAAACGGGTTATTACCGTTTAAACGATGCCATTGCTAGCTTGAGCATAGGCATGCTTAGTCGCGTATTTGAAGTGATTAAAACACTCATTCCGCTGAGCATTTACGCCGTTTTTGTTGACGATGTGGCACGGTTTAATTGGCCTGATACCTGGCAGTTTTGGGTGGTCGCGTTTGTTTTGTACGATTTCCTCTACTATTGGAATCATCGCCTAGGCCATGAGATGAGCGTATTGTGGGCTGCCCATGTAGTCCATCACAGCAGTGAGGAATACAATTTAACAACCGCATTACGCCAGACCAGCGGTTCGATTTTAAATTGGCTGTTCTTCATTCCGTTAGCATTTTTAGGTATCCCGCTAGCGTTAATGCTGTCGATAGCAGCGCTGAATCTAGTTTATCAATTTTGGGTACACACACGGCATGTTGGTCGTCTCGGTATTTTCGACGGTATTGTCGTTACACCATCTAACCACCGTGTCCATCACGCTCAAAATGATATTTATATTGATAAAAACTATGGCGGTGTGTTCATCCTTTGGGACCGCATGTTCGGTACTTTTCAGCCGGAGTTAGATGAGCAGCCGCCGATATATGGCATTCGCACTCCATTACGCAGCTGGAATCCGATGTGGAGCAACTGGCATTTGTATCGCCAGTTGATCAGCGACAGTCGCGCAACTGCGCTTTGGCGCGATAAGTTTAAAGTATGGTTTGGCCGCACCGGTTGGCGACCAGATGATGTAATGGCGACACTGCCACCAAAACAGTCTTTCAACCCAGATACGTTTCGCAAGTTTGATGTGCCTTTATCATTCACAATCAAGGGTTATGCCGCGCTGCAATTAGCGCTTGGGATATGTTTAACCTTGAGTTTGTTAACACAGTTCACATTGATGAGTCTTGTAGAACAGCTTTTTGCATGTGTAGTTTTAGTCGTAACGCTAACTACCTTAGGCAGCTTGTTAGAAAACAAGAGTTGGGCTTTTAGTGGTGAAGTTTTCAAGTGGTTTATGGTGTTCGCAATGAACGTATTATTGCCAGTTGAGGCTTGGGCACAGTGGTCAATTGGTTGTGTTTTTGCTCTTAGTATCCTATGGCTTGGCATTCGCCGCGGCGATCCGATTGACGTATAATTGCGTAATGGTTGGCATCAGCAATGTTGAGGCCGCTATGAAATTCGTCTATTCAAAACTCTCTACAGACACACCAATCGATTTACTCGAAGTGCATTCGTTTGAGATGAATGTGTATTTAGTTCAGCTTAATATTGGCAATAATCAAGGCATGGTTTATGACAATAGCGATAAACCTATGCGCTTCCACAGCTCACAGCAAATTCGCGAACTCTTTGCCGAATTTGACGTTGAGCAAGCAGTGATGGTGCACGATACGCCTTATGACGAAATGATTGGTAATCCACCCAAAGCTAGCGAGCGCATGGCATTGCCATTTTCGATGGTACAACCTTACTAGCACTTTTTGCTTATATGTTCAGCCGCAATAGCATTCACGTTGACGCGTGCTTTTAGATTACTCGCCAGTAGGAAAACGCCACCGAGTTTGCGATGTAGGAATACGGAATTTGCCGGAGGCACATGCCAAAAGGCTTCATTGTCACTCAGTGACATACCTCTTTCTTGCAATCGCTTGCCAAGGTCTGAACTGCCAAAATCGTACTTACCGGCTGTGAGGATAGGCTCACACGCATCGAAACACATGCTCACAATAAAGTCCTGTAAATCCGGAGAGAGGTTTTCGCTCATTAATCCTATATTAAGCACCGCGGAACGCACTCGTTCCGAATCTGAATGGAATACGCCTGACATTAACTCCCGGTACAAGTTTACAAAGTCACTGGGATACTCACGAGTTGCACCAAAGTCTAGGAGGATAACTTTGCCACTCTCTGGGTCATACCGATAATTGGCAAAATTGGGGTCGGTTTGGATCAGGTGATGTTCGAAAGTCTCGGTAAAAAACAACTCAAATAGCGCCGAGGCAATGTTATCGCGTGTCCCTTGGTCAGCGTCTAATTGAGACTCTATGGGTTCGCTCGGCATAAATGTCATAGCCAACACATTGTCGCGCGTAAACTCGCGATAAACGTTGGGTACCGCAAACCGCTCATCTTCTCCCACAAATGCCTTATAACGTTCTAGCATGTCGGCTTCGGTATTATAGTCTGCCTCAGTATGAAGCTGCCGTTTGGCTTCGTCTAATAGCGGCTTGAAGTCTACCCCTTTAGGAAGTAGGCCGGTAATAGAGAGTAATGTCGCGACGTTATCTACGTCGCTATCAATACTTTGTTTGACACCGGGGTACTGAATTTTTAGCGCTAGCATCTCACCGGTTGGCAAGATAACTTTATGCACCTGTCCTATAGAGGCTGCGGCAATTGGCGCGTAACTGAAGTACAAGAATTGGTCGGCCCATTCATCGCCTAAAGCTTGAGATAGCACTTCATCAACTTGCTGCTTGGGCATTGGATCAGCATCACTGCGCAAGCGCGACAAAATCTCAGCTAATGCCGGTGGCAAAATATCACCCGCGTCCATGGACATAAGTTGTCCCACTTTCATTGCGGCGCCACGCATATTGGCGAGTTGGTCAGCTATGCGGCCGACGTTACCGGGAGTTAACAATAGATCCTTAAGCGCTGGCTTTTCACCTTTTAACAGTTGGCCCGCGCCATTAGTTAGCATATTCCCAGCAACTCGGGTCGCCAACGAGCCAAGCATACCGAACCGTGTTAAACGCCCGGTAGGCACTGCGCGGTGTTTTTTATCCATTTAAATAATACTCGCGAGAATGTTTAATAGCACACCAACAGCGCTGCCCGCAGCAAAACCCAGCCAACCATTCTTATTCAGATAGCGAGCCAATACAGCCCCGAAAATACCGACCCATGACATTGCGCTGTACACAGACGTCATACTGTCCAAATCAACCACCCCGGGCATAAACTGAGAGGCTATTACGGTAAGTGCCATACCAGCCGCGAGGGTCACCCATAATATATTATTGCGGTTTTTAAACGAGTCAGTACTGTTGGCTACTGCGATATCGGTATTCTCTTTAACCAACTCAGCATCTGCTTGTTTGGCTTTTTGCAAAGCTTTTTGTTTGCTGCGTTGTTGGCGCATAGTGATTTATCTATACCATTGCATATGGCCATATCATTGCTGTTTCGCAAGATAAGGTCAAACATAACCACTAGTGTTGCACAATCGACTTTAGTCTAATTTCACCGATTTGGCGCTATCACCGGCATTGAACGTTAGCGTCTGCAATGGGCCGCGACCTTCAATGTTTACCGTGTTGGTTTGTTTGGGCCAAATCTCGTGCATCGCGGCATGGATCAGCGTCAATCCAGACAGCGAACCCGAGATAGGGGTTTCTTGATAAACCCACAAGTGCCTACCATCAATTTCAAAACCAACGGTTGTCAGTGGCAAGGCTTGCTTGTCTAGGTCGCCGATTGCAAAGCGAGACAATACATAATCTACAAATGCTTGCTGGGTGTCGACGTCAGTGTGAATATCACCGGCGCCGGGTAACAGGCGTTTCGCCGCGTGCTCAGCATCATGCAAGATAAATCGATGCATAAGTTCAATGTTGCCCGTGCGCTCATTAAACAAAATGGTACTGATTGCAGCCTTTTGTTGGTGAGCACTTACACTCATTGATACGATTAAAAAACCCGCTAGTGCAAGAAGCACCAGCCTATTTTTATGAATAGTATTACTCAGTACCGTCATCGCTTTCGTCAGTCTTAAGCTCAGTGGTACTGTCGTGCATAATATCGCGATATACCTTACCGCTGCGAGGCTTAGACTTATACGCCTCTATGCGCGAAGGAATAATCTGACGTGGATAGTGATTGTTATGCACATCTGTATCAGCTGTTTCCCAGAATGGGTCAACGGTAACCGAGGCAAGCTCTTTATCTTTGTCAGTAATAATCAATTTGCTAACCGCTTTAGGAGTGCGACGCCAAATTTCTGCAGGAATACGCATGATATCGGTGCTGCCATCAGCATAGGTAAGCTCCAAAATGATTGGCATTACTAAGCCGCCAATGTTTGAGAATTCAAGCACATAGTAGTTCTTGTCTTCTACAAGAGCACGTTCAAATGCTACGCGTTCATGTGGCTTCAAACTCGCCATATAATCTTGATAAGCGTTGCGCTCTTTATTGGTAACGGTAAAGCGATCGTTGTCATCGTAGTAATCAGTGATATCTGGGAAGCGCTCTACCCACAATTGCATACCTTCCGCACGGTTACGCTCATCTGTCAACGATACCGGCTTATCAGCTTCAACTTGGCGCTCACGCGCAAAATCAATATCAGGATCTTCAGTGTCGAGACGCAATTTATAAACACGGTCTAGTGAGATATCGACGTGGTCAGTCGAATAGAACCAACCGCGCCAGAACCAATCGAGATCTACACCACTGGCTTCCTCCATAGTGCGGAAAAAGTCTGCAGGTGTTGGACGCTTGTATTTCCAGCGTTGTGAATACTCGCGGAAAGCGAAGTCAAACAGCTCACGGCCAAGGATAGTTTCACGCAGTATGTTTAATGCTGCAGCAGGCTTCGTATAGGCATTAGGACCAAGACGCAGTACTGAATCAGACTGAGTCATGATCGGCACCTGAGTTTCAGACTTCATATAGTCAACGATGTCTCGTGGCTCGACGCCCCATGGTATGGTTGGATCCCACTCACGTCCGGCAACGCCGTCTAGGAAGCTGTTAAGACCTTCGTCCATCCATGTCCATTGGCGCTCATCGGAGTTAACGATCATTGGGAAATAGATGTGACCAATTTCGTGAATAACTACGCCGATTAGGAAACGTTTTTCGGCTTGAGAATACGTACGGCTGCCGTCATCGCGTAATTCAGTGCGAGGACCGTTGAAGGTGATCATTGGATATTCCATACCGCCGACAGGGCCGTTGACCGATTGCGCAACTGGATAGGGATAATCGAATGAGAAGCGCGAGTATACTTCCATGGTATGAATGACAGATTCAGTTGAATACTTCTTCCATAGATCGCCACCCTCTTTTGGATAGAACGACATAGCCATGACCAACGGTTGCTCCTCACCACCTTGCTGATAACCGCGCGCGTCCCACATAAACTTACGTGATGAAGCCCAGGCAAAATCGCGCACATTTTCCGCTTTAAAACGCCAAGTTTTAAGCTCATCTGTGCCTTCTTTCTCGTTCTCTAACGCTTCTTCTTCAGTAACAATAAAGACAATGCGGTCAGCATTTTCGGCTTCTTTTAAGCGATTGCGTTGTTCCTTCGTTAAAACATCACGCGGATTATCAAGTACACCCGTTGAAGAAACAATATGGTCTGCAGGCACTGTGATACTGACATCATAGTTACCGAACTCAAGGGTAAACTCACCGCGACCAATAAATTCTTTATTTGTCCATGCTTCATAGTCTGTATATGCAGCGAGGCGAGGGAACCACTGCGCTAACAAGAAAATATCGTTGCCGCCTTCGCGGGCGTCATTTGGAAAGTTTTCATAGCCCGCGCGCGCTGAAACGGCATCCTCTTCAACAATGTTAAAGCCAAAGTCGATATCAAATTCAAAGCTCTTGCCTGGCTTAAGCGGCGTCGGCAGATCTACGCGCATCAATGTGCCAACAATTACGTAATCAAGCGCATTGCCACGTGAATCTTCTACAGCCTTGATTTGGTAGCCAAGCTCATTGTCATCGACAAACTGCTGACGACGCAGCGCAGCAATACTGATTTTAGCTGGACCTGAGTCGCTGGCTGATTGCGTGCCTGGCCCGCGATTACCGATACCACCAAATGTGGTGGTTAATGCTGACATTGAATCTTGACGAAATTTGTTCTGATCCAATTGGACCCACAAATACTTGAGTGTATCTGGCGAGTTATTGGTGTAGACCATTGACTGCTCTGCATCTAGGCGGCGCAGTGCTTCGTTTAATCGCACATCAATTTGATAGTCAACTTGCTGCTGCCAATACTCATGGCCCGGCTCTCCGGCAGCATTGCGATATACATTTGGGGTAGGCAAAACTTCGTCTAATTGCCGGAATTTGTCTTCAAAATCGCCTTTTGTTTGCTGAATGGCTGCTTGAAGGGGAATTGCTAAGCCTAAAAGGGCTATTGCCAGTATGGGTCGCATTATCTTTTTCATAATTAACCTGCTCAATTCCTGTCATTTTTTTGAGTTAACTTGGAATTTTGGTGCGTTTTTGCGGAAGCGCTATTATATACAGTTTTTCTGCCAACTAACCAGCAATTGGTCGGGCTGAATCAACAGTCCAACTTTGACGGTTGTTTAATAATTGAGCTAGCTAACTTAGTTGATTCAGTTCTTGTGTATTCGCCAATAATTCGTATGCTCAACCTTTTAGTTTAGGAATTGCAAAAATCATGAGCGCCTTTGAGTGGCAACGAGCGGTAATAAAAGTTGGCAGTGCATTAGTTGCGCCTGATGGTGAGCGCTGTAGCGCCGAATTTTTATTGCCCCTTGCGCGCTTCATCAGCGCCAGTCGCCAGCAAGGTAAAGAAGTGATTGTAGTGTCTTCGGGCAGCGTCGCGGCCGGCCGTCAGGCGGTGCCGGTAACCCATACGCCCAGTATTGCTGAAAAGCAGGCGATGGCAGCGATTGGACAAACACAGATGATGGCCAACTGGGCACGATTTTTTGATTTCCCTTGTGCACAGGTTCTGTTGACTGCCGATGATTTACGCGACCGCGCGCGCTTTATCAACATCCAAAATACTCTACGCGAGTTACTCAAGCACGGTGCATTACCGATAGTAAATGAAAACGATACGGTTGCCACTGCCGAGTTAAAAGTGGGTGACAACGACAACTTAGGTGCGTATGCGGCGCTGGTGGCACAAGCGGATACATTGATCATGTGTTCTGATATCGATGGTTTATACACCGCAGATCCGCGCAAAGACAAAAGCGCAACACTTATCCCCGTAGTAGATAAAATTGATGCTAGCGTGCATCAACTGGCCGGTGGTGCGGGGACGTCGGTGGGCACTGGTGGTATGAAAACCAAAATCCAAGCGGCAGAAAAGTGTGTGCAAAGCGGCATTCAAACATTGATTGTTAATGGTCGAAAAGGCGATGTATTTGACGCATTAGCCACAGGAAATTGTCCCGGCACTATTTTTCGACCGCTAGTTACCGCGCAGAAGGCTCGTGCACATTGGTTGAAGCACACCTTATTAGCAAAGGGGCGAATAGTTGTTGATGACGGGGCGATGCGCGCGCTTACTGAACGCAATGCATCATTATTGCCCACGGGGATCATTGCAATTGAAGGACAGTTTAAAGCGGGCGATGCAGTAACTATCTGTTCCGCAGAACGTCCAATCGCGCAGGGTATTGCACAGTATGCCAGTCATGAACTGACGCAGATTAAGGGCTTGCAAAGCCAGCAAATCGAACAATTATTGGGTTACAGCTCAGGTGACGTTGCGGTTCACCGTGATGACTTAGTGACCCTGTCTTAAGTTTTTTGTACAAGGATTAGACCTTATGTCTACTGCCGATTTCTCTATTTCAAAAGCCGCTGAACGCGCTAAGGCGACAGCACCAGTAATTGCGCAACTGGGTCACCAAGCCAAGCGTGAAGTGTTACTTGCGGTTGCTCAACAACTGCGAGCTCAAGAAGCAACAGTATTAGCTGCTAATGCCGTTGATATGCAAAACGCTGCAGATAATCAATTAGACGCAGCTATGTGCGATCGTTTGTTGCTTGATCCGCAGCGTTTAGAGTCATTAGCTAAAGCAGTAGAGACTATTGCTCATCAGTCCGACCCGGTTGGTAGCATGAGTGCCAGCGAAACCATGGCGAGTGGTATTCAAGTCGCCAAAATGCGTATTCCACTTGGCGTAATTGCGATGATTTATGAGTCGCGACCAAACGTTACTATTGACGCCGCGGCACTTTGTTTTAAAGCCGGTAATGCCGTGATTTTACGCGGTGGTAAAGAGGCGCTGCATTCGAATTTAGCATTAGCTGAATGTTTTCACGCGGCGCTTGCGCGTTTTGAGTTACCTAGCGGTGCGGTCACCGTAATTCCGGATCCAGATCGCGCCATTATGAACGAACTGCTGACCTTGAATGAAACCATTGACTTGGTAATACCGCGAGGCGGAGAAGGTTTGATTCGATTTGTCTCGGAGCATAGCCGAATTCCCGTAATCCAACATTTTAACGGTGTTTGTCATTTGTTCGTTGATCGCGATGCCGATTTGGCCAAGGCACTCAGTATTCTTGAAAACGGCAAGACTCAACGAGTAGGCGTATGCAACGCACTGGAGACTTTGTTGGTAGATAAAGCCATTGCTGCAGAATTTTTGCCGCAAGCCCAATCAGTGTTTGCTAAACATGCTGTGCGAGTGCACGCCTGTGAACAGTCATTGCCATACCTTTCTGCTGCTGAATTAGCCTCTGAAGACGACTGGCATGCGGAGTATTTGGCGATGGAAATTGCGGTGCGTGTTGTTGACGATATGCAAGCTGCCATCGAGCACATATACGCCTATGGCTCTGGTCATACTGAAGTCATCGTAACTGAGCATTTATCACGCGCACAAGCTTTTGTTAGAGCAGTAGATTCGGCGGTTGTAATGGTCAATGCATCATCGCGTTTTTCCGATGGTGGTGAGTTGGGGTTAGGCGCAGAAATTGGCATCTCAACGAGCAAACTGCATGCCTATGGTCCGATGGGCGCGGCGAGTTTAACAACCGAAAAATTCGTCGTTACCGGTTCTGGCCACATCAGAGTCTAGTATCCACAGTATGGTGAACGCATGCGCAAGTTGCAGGGTGTAATTCTCGATCTGGACTCCATGGGCCCTACATCGCTCGACCTTAGTTGTCTATTGAATATTGCTGATGTTGAATGGCAGGTTTTCAATGCAACTAGCGTTGAGCAAACGGCACAGCGCATTGCCCAAGCAGATATCGTGTTGACCAATAAAGCAGTGCTAAATCGCGAAGTTATTACCCTCGCTACGCAATTGCGTTATGTGGGTGTGCTTGCCACAGGCGTAAACAACATTGATTTGGACGCCTGTGAACAGGCCAATATCACGGTTAAAAATGTCTCGCAATATGGCACTGCATCTGTTGCTCAGCATACGCTGATGTTGATGCTAATGATGGCGACTTCAGCTAGACATTACGATGAAGCCGTTAAACATGGTGCTTGGCAGCAGTCAGAACAATTTTGCTTACTCAATTTCCCGATTATAGAATTAGCCGGTAAGCACCTAGTGATTGTTGGCTATGGGACCCTTGGAAGGGCTGTGGCAAAATTAGCTGAGGCTTTTGATATGCGCGTCACCGTGGCATTGCGCCCGGGTGATGAGCGGCCTGAAACACAAGGCCGCAGACCAGCATTAGATGATGTGCTACCGCGCGCCGACTTTGTCTCTCTCCACTGTGCTTTGTCTGATGATACTGCGCATATGATTAATGCTGAGCGCTTGGCGCTAATGCGGTCATCCGCGATTTTGATTAATACCGCTCGCGGTGGATTAGTCGATGAGGATGCGCTTCTAACCGCGTTACAGCAAAAGTACATTGCCGGCGCCGCTTTAGACGTTGTCAGTAGTGAGCCTCCTTCACAATCTACTGCTATCGTAAATGCGAAATTACCGAACTTATTGATAACCCCACACGTTGCATGGGCGGCGGTTGAAGCGAGACAGCGTTTGCTCCATATTGCAGCGTCGCATCTTTTGCAGTTTTTAGACCGGCTAGAAACCACATGAACGCATTACTTTTCGTCGTTTGTGTGCTTATTTGGGGTTCCACGTGGATTGGGATTACTTTCCAAGTCGGTCATGTTGAGCCGGTTGTGGCCGTTGCTTGGCGTTTTAGTATTGCTGTAGTGTGTATTGGGCTATGGATGCTGATCACCCGTCGCTCTTTTCGCATGCCAACGCAGATGCACCTAAAAGCACTATGTGTAGGACTGATTTTGTACACCTTGGACTATTCGTTTCTATATGCAGCACAGCAGCATATCGTTAGCGCACTATTAGCAGTGTTTAGCTCTAGTGTTATTTACTTCACTGTGCTTTTTCGTCGCGTTTTTCTCAACAAACCACTGCGCACTGAAGTCATCATCGGTGCAACCTTTGGCCTAGTCGGCATAGTGTTAATTTTCTCACCTGAATTCGCGCAGATGACGGCGCAACAAGGATTAATGCTCGGCTTATTGTTTGCCTTAGCAAGTTTTGTTTGCGCTGCAATTGGCAATATTTTGTCTGAGAACATGTTGGATGAAGGCGTTCCCGTTATGCAAATGAACTTTTATTCAATGGGTTATGGTTTGTTCTTTATGTATGGTTATGGTGCATTCACCAGAGCCTCTTTTACTTACCCTGAGAGCACTGAATTTACTCTGGCATTGTTGTATTTGGCGTTGTTCGGTTCGGTGTTTGCGTTCGGAGCCTATATGAAGTTACTGCAGCGAATTGGTTCAGACAAATCGACATATGTGGTGCTTGTTTACCCTATTGTTGCCTTGGGTTTATCAACACTATTCGAAGGTTATCAATGGACTATTGCAGCTGCCGTTGGCGTAATTCTTGTGCTTTTCGGCAACGCAATCGCTATGGGTAAACTCAACCGTCAATTGAATATTTCATAACACCTTAGCGCACTCTCTCCTTAGATTGTAATAACGGTTATTCGTCATTAGATATTGCTCAACTGTCGATTTTTCCGTATCTTGACGGGGTAACTTCGCATGGAAAGGAATGAGTAGTATTACGAGGGCTTATGGAATCTACAATCGATTATTCAAATTACTCCTTAGATGAACTAATACAAGCACGTCAGTCTATTGATGCAGAAACGTATCCTGCTCGAGCCGCTGAGTTAGATCGTCTAATTTCAGAAACACAAGCAAAAGCAGCCGAATTTACGGTAAATGACGAGGCCATTGAGCTGCGACAAGTTGGCGTTAATTTTCACGGCAATGGTAAAGAATATTTTTCGATTTGGATCGTGAATTTATTCCTTACATTGGTAACGTTTGGTATTTATTCTGCATGGGCGAAAGTCCGCACTAATCGTTACTTCTGCGGTAACACAGAAATTGATGGTCACCGTTTTGCGTACCTAGCAGAGCCAATACAGATACTCAAAGGACGGATAATTGCGGCCGTTGTGTTTGCTGTTTTTGCTGTCCTGCAAATGATCAATCCGGAAGTTGCATTAGCGCTTGCCTTTGTCTTTGCGGCCTTTACACCTTTAATAGTTGTATTGGGGCTGCGTTTTAAAATGCGTATGACTGCTTATCGCAATGTTCGATTCCAATTTCATGGAAGATACGGCCAAGCATTCTCGGCTTTTGTTGTATGGCCGTTTATAAGCATTTTCACGCTTTATTTGCTGATGCCTTGGGTGCTAAAAAAAATTGATCAATACATCGTTGACAATACTAGCTTTGGTGACAAAAGTTTTGATACGGACATAAAAGCCGGTGAATATTATGCCGCCTCAATTGTTGCGAGCCTGCTTTTTATTCTGGTCTTCATTATTGGTTCGTTTTTGGCTGCCTTTTTACTTGCGCCGTTTAGCGGTATGGAAGGTTTCGACGTATCTGTATTAGGTGTTTTTGCTGCTTACTTGTTGGGTTTCGCGGTATCTTCGAGCTTCTACCAAGCGCGAATCCGTAATCATATGTTTGGCAACACGAAGATTGAAAATGTTGCTAGATTTAAATCTGATGCAGAAACATTAGGATTAGTAAAGCTGCGCGTTGTTAACACATTAGCTATCGTATTCACCCTCGGCTTGGCCATCCCTTGGGCGAAAATTCGCGCCGCCCAATTTTTCGCTGATGCCACTCAAGTCACGATTTTATCGGGTGTCAACGAAGTCATCGGTGGTGACAGTGGCACAGTCGGCGCAACCGCAGAAGAAGCTGCGACACTGTTTGACGTTGATTTAGCTGTAGGTTAACGCTGTGTGGTTAGCGCAAATCTACTACAAGGGAGGCGCTAAAGCCTCTGCCGTACAAATCACTATTGAAGGCGACGAGCTTGTTATCACCAGTCCAAGCGACGAATTCGAACCGCGTTTTTTTGACAAGGAAGCAGTAAACGCAAAGTCGAAATTGGGCGGTTTACCGCGTGAAATAATCCTGCCCACCAATGATTTAATAATTGTTGAAAGTGATGCTCAGTTCGATAACTGGCTCGACGGTGATTTGGGCGGCCGCTTGAACAAGTTGGAAACTAACCGCCGCTGGTTCCTCGGCAGTGTCTTGGGTGTTCCTATTCTGGTTTACTTGGTCTTCGGGTTTGGTATTCCGTGGTTTGCGGTGCACCTTGCTGACTATGTTCCGCAATCGGTTAAGGTGATAAGTTCAGAGCGAACGCTGAGCGCTCTCGATTACACGGTATTAGATCCATCTGCCTTACCAGAAGAAACCCAGCAGTCGATTAGGCAGGGTTTCCGCGAGATTATGCGGTCTATAGACAGCGAGCTTGAGACTTATGATGTGAAGTTTCGACAATCAGAAGCCTTTGGGCCAAATGCTTTCGCATTGCCCGACGGCACCATTGTTTTCACTGATGATTTAGTCGAATTGTTAGAGCAAGAGCAACGATTATTAGATGCAATCTTCCTACATGAAATTGCTCATGTAGAGGAGAATCATTCTATGCAGATGGTTGCAGAATCAATAGTTGCAACAATCGCCATCAGTTACTTTGTAGGCGATGTAAGCGGTGCTGTAGAGGCATTTATGGGGGTTGGCACCAGTGTAATGCAAAACAGATTCTCACAGACTCATGAATGGGAAGCCGATAATTACGCAATTGAACAATTACGAGAAATGGGGCGTAGCCCTCAGGATTTTGCTGATGCAATGAAGGCGTTCGCTGAATTTGTTCCTCCAAGCCCTGAAGTGTTATCGTGGTTTGAGACGCACCCGGGCACCAATGACCGGATCGAAAATGCAGAGAACGCGGCAGAGCAATAACATTAGGGAGTCATAAGATGGAAGTGTTACTCGATTATATATTTACTGCACAAACGTTTTTGTTGATTTTTGTGTTGGTTCTTATCAAGCAATCGGTGAAGTTTGTACCTCAAAACCGAGCCTTTATTATTGAACGATTTGGTAAATACACCCGCACATTGGAAGCAGGTTTGAACTTTATCATTCCCTTTATCGATAGCGTTGCTGCTGACCGCTCATTAAAGGAACAGGCTGGAGATGTGCCAGAGCAAGCGGCCATTACACGTGACAATATTACTTTGAGTGTAGATGGTGTTTTGTACTTCCGGGTTGTTGACCCATACAAAGCGACCTATGGCGTTGAAGAGTATGTTTTTGCAGTTACGCAGTTGGCTCAAACTACTATGCGTTCTGAGCTTGGTAAAATGGAGCTGGATAAGACCTTTGAAGAACGTGACCAACTCAATGTGAACATTGTTTCATCTTTAAATGAAGCCGCCGCTCCTTGGGGTGTGCAGGTTCTGCGTTATGAATTAAAAGACATTAAGCCGCCTTCCAGTGTTTTAGATGCAATGGAACAACAAATGAAGGCTGAACGGGTTAAACGAGCGCAAATTTTGGAGTCAGAAGGTGATCGACAAGCCGCTATCAATCGCGCTGAGGGTGAAAAAGCTGCCGTCGTTCTTGCCGCAGAAGCAGAAAAAGAAGAGCAAATTCTGAAAGCTGAAGGTGAGGCTCGCGCTCTTATTCAAGTCGCTGAAGCGCAAGCAGAAGCGATCCGCAAAGTCGGTGAGGCTGCAGCGACTAATGAAGGTCAAAAAGCGGTTCAGCTTGAGCTGGCCAAAGGGGCTATTACCGCCAAAGAACAAATTGCTAAAGAGTCTTCAGTGGTACTACTGCCAGACGGGAACACCGAAATTGGTTCTGTCGTTGCGCAAGCAATGAGCATAATGGATAAGTTCTCCAACAAAGCAGGATAACGCCATGGATACTATGTTAAACAACATGCCGCACTTCTTGTTGGGGATTGGCATTGCATTACTAATTATCGAAATCTTACTGGGCTTTACCACGATATTACTCTTTACCCTCGGCATATCCTTTATGCTGACCTCCGGCTTAATGTATTTCGATATTATTGATGAGCAAATGCTCGATGCTTTTATTGCCATAGCAATTCTCGACACTATTTTTACCGCTGTGCTGTGGGGGCCAATGCGCAAATTGCAGAAAACCGTTGATGCCACGCCAGTAACCTCCGATTTAGTTGGAATGACTTTCAATCTAGAGTCCGATGTAGCGCCGGGCAATGATGGTGAAGCCAAGTATTCAGGCATTACTTGGAAGGTTAAATCAGCCCAGCCACTTAACGCCGGCGCTGAGGTAAAAGTAGTGCAAGTAGATGTAGGTGTGTTGTTTGTTGAGTAGTAAGGAAAGTTCATGAAACTGCGCTGGATAGCCCGGTTTTTTATAGCTTTTCTGGTTGTATCGAGTTCGCAAACGAATGCCAATCAACAACCGATGATTGATTTAGCCTCGCAGTATGCCGTGGCTGTAGGCTCAATTAATTTTCTTGATCGAGTAACCCAAAAATTGAGTGAGCATTGCGGAGAAGCGCCGACCTTGTCAGCGAAAGAGCTCAATGAGGTCGACTATTTATTGCGCAAAAAAACCAATGTTAGTTACCTCGAATACATTGAGCTGATGGATTCTAGTGAGGACACGTCAGCACTTGTTGAAGAGGCCAATGAACAATTACTGGCCCTTTTCAAGGACTGCTCTGCAGCTGATTTAACTGCATGGAGGGCTATGGTTGCCTTGCCGCAATACGAACAACACATAGCCGCGCTGCGTGATTTATCAGAGTTGTTTGGTTTGCCCATTCCATCGCGGCAAGACAGCGAAATTGTTGGGTTATTCCACCAGAAATTGGAAAACTACACTGAATTGCCGGCTGCGGAAATTGAAGCGCTTGCTTCTGCGCTAGAGTGGGGCGGTTACCGTTACAGTTTATTCTATAACGTCAAGGTGGCTCCACAGCCACAACGTGCTAAGGATTTGCGCGACTATTTGTTTGATATAACCCAAGATCCTGCTCACCTGTTTAGGAAGGCGGTGATCGAACAGCGGACCAACAGAGATGAAGCATTAGCGACTTATACAAAAGCTGCTGAACTGGGGCATGGGCCGGCAGAAATTTGGTTGGGCACCTATCACGCTTGTAATGAACAGTTTGAACGAGCAAAAAATTGGCTGAATAGGGCTCGCGGCAAAGATCCTGTTTTAGTCGGTGATATTTTTGCCGAGATAGACGAGCTTGGAATGCCAACTAATTGCTATGAAGGCTGGGTGCATTAGTCCTATGCCGCAATTGCTCAGGCAGAAAAAACTACTCGATTAAAGATGATCTTCGGTTTCCTAAAATCACATTATCCGCGTCAGCTAAAGCACAAAGCCGCGTTTGTGTGGTTCTATTTTTTTGTACTCGCTTTTGTGTTTTTAACGCTTGCATCATTGCAAGATGAAGTCAGTTTTCTATTCTCACAACAACCCATTATTCATAGTGCTTTTAAATACGGTCTTTGGGCCTCATTGATATTAAAGGTGACCATGTGTGTGTTGGCGTTCTTTTGGTTTAAAGCGAGCAAAACAAACTGGCAACTACGGAATCGAATCAAGCCTGAACTGGATCCAGTGACCCGCCATTGAGGTTTGTTGCGGTATTCGCTCCGGTTTTTGGTTTAATTTTGTCGTGGGCGTACCATCTTTTTGCCGCGATTTTTTTCAGCAACCCTTCTACACAGATGCTGGACGTATTACTTATGCCGAAGAGCCTATAAGGTTTACGCTTAGTGTAATTTCCGAATTGGTATTCTTGGCTCCGATTTTATTCATTCTACCCATTTGAGTGATACTCGGCATTTGGAATCTTTTTAGCTTTAAGAAAATATGCTCGAAAAGACGATAGTGCCGAGTGCATTGCACCCGGCAATAAGTAAATGTGTTAAGCAGCGATTGATGGGGAAACCGAAACGCGGACCAGTTTTCCTTCTTGTTGCATCTCTTGAATAAAGTTCAACAGTACTTGCTCTACAATCACGCCAAATGCTGATGCTGGCGACATTGGCTCAGCGTTTTCAAACGGCGCACCTTTGTTGCCAATAGTGGTGTGTAGTGCATGCTTGTACTCTTTCGTTGTGAGTTCGCCATCTTCATCTGTGTAGGTAATTGACACTTCATAATAGTCGGTTACCAGTGTGCCAACCGCGCCGAACGTTAGCCCTGTACCAAAACCTTTGGCGGCCGCCTCACCTAAATCGGCCACATTGTTAACGGTAACTTTAATGCGCTTTGGTGTGCCGTCGAGAGCCGGAGTAATGACGCCACTGGCGCGCAAAGTGCGTTCTACGTGCGACCTAACTTCGGCGTTGGCATCAGGGAATGCCTCGCCATTGCGTTGAAATTCGATATCAACCAACATGGCATGTTGGGTTTCAACTTTCTGAATATCGTCGTAGGTTGCTTTGCCGAAGCTGGGATCAACGTATGATTTCGAAGAAATACAGCCGGTCATAAACAGCACGGCTAGTGTGGGTATTAGTAGTTTTTTCATGGAAGTTCCAATTGTTGTTTTTTAATCTAAGAGTCTGATGTATTAAAAAACTCAATGACAGGATAACCTAACAATTAGCCGTGTAGAATGCTGCCAGCAAAAATTCACACTCATCCAAAACGCGCAAAAACCGTTTAGCTATTCTACACTTATTTTGCGTCACCCATTTGTTAGTTTGATAGGGAGAATCAC
>CAXRGW010000021.1:0-15499 GCA_964230255.1 Alteromonas sp. | reverse complement strand
CGCGCAATCCTTCCATGCCTTCGGTTAAGAGACCAAACCGATCGACCATAAAGATCTGCTTTCTCGCTGCACTATCTTCAAGACCTTCGCTGACCATTTGCTGGATCAGCATCTCGGCAATCCCACAGCCGGCTGAGCCCGAACCGACAAATACAACTTTCATTTTCGACAATTTAGATTGCTTCACTCGACATGCCGCCAATATGGTTCCTAATGTAACCGCTGCCGTACCTTGAATGTCATCATTAAAGCAGCAAATTTCTTCGCGATAGCGACTTAGCAACGGCATTGCATTCGGTTGAGCGAAATCCTCAAACTGCAGCATTGCCTCTGGCCAGCGACGTTTAACCGCTTGAATAAACAGATCGACGAACTCGTCATATTCTTCTTGTGAGATACGCGGATGGCGCGACCCCATATACATTGGGTCATCAAGCAGTTTCTGATTATTAGTCCCTACGTCTAGCATAACTGGCAACGTATAGGCGGGGCTTATACCACCGCACGCGGTGTACAGGGAGAGCTTCCCGATTGGGATACCCATGCCACCGATACCCTGGTCGCCGAGCCCTAAGATTCGCTCACCATCAGTAACTACTACGACTTTCACTTTGCGCTTGGTAGCGTTGCGAAGAATATCATCAATTTGATGACGCTCACTGTATGCAATAAACAATCCGCGCGAAGAACGATAAATATCCGAGAACTGCTCACAGGCATCACCTACTGTAGGGGTATAAATGATTGGCATCATTTCATCGATGTGAGACTGAATTAAACGATAGAACAAGGTTTCGTTGTTATCTTGAATTGCACGCAAATAGATGTGCTTATTTAATGGATTGGCAAAGCTCTTGTACTGCATGTAAGCGCGATCGACTTGCTCTTGAATGCTTTCATAGCGAGGTGGTAACAAACCGTTCAAGTTAAACATAACGCGCTCATCAGAGCTAAACGCACTGCCTTTATTCAACAGTGGAGTTTCCAGCAGTGCAGGCCCTGCATGGGGAATGTATAGGTAATTATTATTGGCCATTGGCAATCTCAATTGTATATAGCGGTATTTCCATTCGCTAAAATATTTCGTCTGGCTCGGTGGGCGTGTCTTGCTCGTCCGCCGGATCGATTATTTCATCTTCTTGTACATATTGAACCGGTTCAGTGCCAGGTATAAAAAACTCGAACATGGTCGTGTGATCGGTGCGCTGTGTCAACAAACCACTGGACCGATCAATGCGCACACGCAATAAACCTTCAGGTGTTACTGGCGGTTGTTCTTCAGTTCCCTTAAGTACCTGTTGCATAAAACGAATCCAAGCGGGTTGAGATGCCTTAGCGCCATCTTCAGCTCCGATTAACGCATTCCCAATCCAATTAAAACGTTGTGGATTGAGATTGATTAGGTTTTGATTGCGGGATGCTCGCCCTAGTTGGCGGCTCATGTCATCAAAACCAACCCACGATGTAGCGACTATTCCGGGTGCGTAACCACTAAACCAAGTGTCACGAGAATCATTGGTAGTGCCCGTTTTGCCACCAATATCAGTGCGCTGCAAAATATTTCGAGCGCGCCAGCCGGTACCCTGCCAATAAGTATTGTAGGTCCAACTTCCATTAGTTCTTACCGCAGTGCGCAACATCTCCTTGGTTAAAAACGCTGTGTGCTCGGAAATGACCCGCTCTGCGGATACTAACGGTAACGGTTCTTCTTCGGTTTCAGTTTGACTCATTTGTTCAAACTGTTGTGCTAATAAAGTCTCTAGATCCAGCTGGCCATCAACATCAGTAGCCTCTGGCTGATTAGCTTCTGGCTCACACGGGTCACAGGCAACAACCGGATTGGCCCGCCACAAAAGTTCACCCGCATCATTGGTAATGTGCGATATAAAGTACGGCTGAACTAAAAAGCCGCCATTGGCGAAACTGGCAAAACCACGCACAACCTCTAGTGGAGTGTGCGAACCTGAGCCCAATGATACCGTTTCATCGCGTGGGATTTCCTCACGTTCAAACCCGAAGCGGGTTAAATATTCAACTGTTTCATCAAGGCCGACCCCCCGCAACAGTCGCACAGAAACAACGTTTTTCGAACGTCCAAGCGCATAGCGCATACGCACTGGGCCATCGTATTCAGCGGGTGAATTCTGTGGTCGCCACGCAACTCCAGTGCTGGCATCCCAATGGTTTATGGGGGCGTCGTTTATAATACTGGCAACTGTGTAACCGCTGTCTAAGGCCGCACTATATACAAAGGGTTTAATGTTTGAACCCACTTGACGTTTGGCTTGAGTCGCTCGATTAAACTGGCTCTGGTAAAAATTATAACCACCAACTACAGCTTGTACCGCACCGTCAAATGGGTCGATAGCAACAAAAGCGCTACTAACATCAGGCACTTGCGACAAGCGCCACGCTTGATCTTGCTGGCGAATCCACACAACTGCACCAGATGCGACAATATCTGTGGCACTTTCCGGATCAGGCCCTTGCTGACTATCACTGATGTAAGGACGCGCCCATGAAATATTGTCCCAGTCCAATACAAAAGTTTCTGTAGTTTGCCGATCTAGGGAGGTCATTACGGTTAGACTGTTGCCCGCAACATCGAGAACTACCGCAGGCAATAATGGATCGATCGGATCGATTGCCAGTAACGCTTCAATAATTGCATCTACAGATAATGGTAATGCGTCAACATCTATCGGCTCAGGAACACCTACGATCTCATCAAGCGCAAATAAATCTTCATTGGCTGGATTTTCGACCTCAGCTTCATCAGGTGACTCCCACAAATACCCCTCTGGTCCTCGATAGCCATGACGTTCATCATAATCGTGAATGTTGCGAACTACGGCTTGCTGAGCTGCCAACTGAGTAGCGTAAGGCGCAGTAGCGTAGACTTGGTAGCCACCGGTCTCAGCTTCTTCTTTGCCGTAGATTTCAATCATCTCATTGTAAATGACATCAGCCAGATATGGTGCATCCAGTTCAATTTCGGCACCATGCTTACGCGCAGTTACAGGGGCATTATTAGCCTCATCAAACTCTTCACGCGTAATAAACCCTTCATCCAACATCCGCAGTAACACAATGCGACGGCGCTCTACCGAGCGGTCCGGTCGACTGATAGGGTTCAGTACAGAGGGCGCTTGCGGTAAGCCCGCGATAGTCGCCATTTCGGCTAAGGTAAGCTGTTCGACACTTTTGCCATAGTAAACTTGTGCAGCTGCCCCTACCCCGAACGAGCGATGCCCTAGTTCAACTTTGTTGAGATAAAGCTCAAGGATTTCTTCTTTGGTTAGCACTTGCTCCATGTGCAAGGCGATAAACGCCTCTTTGATTTTGCGAATAAAGGTTTTGTCTCTGTTCAAGAAAAAACCACGCGCGAGCTGCATCGTTAGGGTGCTAGCGCCTTGGCTCCTTTCGCCAGTCACTACAAGGTTAACGGCAGCGCGCATGACACCGATTGGGTCGATGCCAATATGATCATAGAAGCGACTATCTTCAGTGGCTAACAGCGCTTCTTGCAAAGTCACAGGGACTTCATCTAAGCGCAATGGGATTCGTCGTTTTACCCCGTATTGGGAGATTAGCTTGCCGTCATGCGTATAAATCCGCATCGGCGTTTGCAGCTTTACCTCCTTCAGTACATCTACACTTGGCAAATCTGGTTTGATATAAAAATATATACCTGTCAGTGCGCCTAAACCCAGGACAGCACCGATGACAAGAGTTATTAATAACGGCTTGATATACTTCACAAAAATTCAGGTTCCGAGGCAAAATCAAGGAAATGATTTATATTATAACAAACACTACAAGAAAAAAGCGGTTGAATGTGCGCAATCAACCGTGTTTTCTGCTGTACGCCAAAACATGAGACTAACAGGTAAATTTTACATTTACTTGTCTAGGATTATACGTAAGTGTCGATACTAGGACCATAAGGTTTAAAGTTTCGGCGTATTATGATGGCGTGAGATTAATAGCTATGAATATCGCCCATGACGCGGATAAACGACTTGATGAAATCAATGCTGAGTAAAAGCGCGCAACCAATCCTTGGTTTAGATATCGGTACGCGTTTTATTAAAGCTGTCATGCTAGAGCGTTCCGGTGAAAACTACACCGTCGTTGCCATGGCGTGCGAGCCAATCAACGGCAATGCTTTCAGAGAACGTGAAATCGAAGACTTTGACGCAATCAGTAATACGTTAAAAAAGGTTAAACTGGCGTTAAAACAAAAGAAGCTTAAAGATGTAGCCATAGCGGTTGCAGGCGGTTCCGTGCTCACCAAGATAGTACAAATGGAGCCTGACCAAACTGATTATGAATTAGAAGGTCAGATTGAAATTGAAGCTGACAGTCTAATCCCCTATCCACTCGAAGAAGTTTATTTAGATTTTGAAGAGCTTGGTCCAAGTGAAACTCATGAAGGTAAAGTCAACGTGCTGCTCAGTGCCGCGCACAGAGACACTGTAGATAAAAGGGTTACGCTTATTCGTGAAGTACCATTTGAACCTAAAGTAGTCGATATAGAAGGCTATGCTGTGGCAAACGCAGTTTCAACCTTTTATCCGCATTCTGATGAGTCAATTGTATGTTTAAACGTGGGCGCCGCATTGCTGCAAGTGTCCGTCATACAAGATGGCAATGTCATCTATAGTAAAGAACACACTTTTGGTATGGACGTCATGGTCCACGACATTTGCGCTTCAATGATGCTCGAGCGCGATGATGCTCAACGTCAGCTGATCGAGGGCGAACTACCTGAAACTTGGAAACAGGAAATCCTGCCTATTTTTGTTTCTAATTTACACCAACAAATTAACCGCGCGTTGCAAATGTACATCAGTTCAACTCATGCAACGCGTCCAGACAAGATTTTGCTTTGCGGAGGCGGCGCAGTTATCAATGAGATGGCGCCTATGCTCGAGCAAGATTTAGGTGTAACAATCGAATTGTTTAACCCGTTGGCGACTATGCAATTTGGTAAAAACGTCAGCGCCGAAGCTGCGCACAAAATAGGTCCGCAATTAACCATCGCAGCAGGGCTTGCCAGTAGGAGCTTTGATCCATGGCACATATAAACCTACTACCCTGGCGCGAGAGCCAGCGCCAAGCTCAAAAGCAGCAGTATTTTGGCATACTATTTGTGACCGCCGTATTCGTCGGACTTATCTTTTGGTTTGTAGGTGCTTTTATTGACCAACAAATCAGTAATCAAAATGCCCGGAATGATTTTCTGCAACAAGAGATTGCAACCTTAGATACTCAGATCCAGAAAATCAAAACCATAAAAGATACCAAAATGGCAATCGAGCAACGCATGGCGTTGATCGAACAATTACAAACAAGCCGCAATATCGCAGCACATGTATTTGATGAATTGGCCCGTATAGTGCCGCCGGGTGTTTCTTTCCGAACTATGAGTCGCAATGGAAATCGCATTGATATTGAAGGAATTAGTGACTCTAACAACCGCTTATCTGATTTCATGCGCCGCTTAGAGACCTCTCGGGTTTTCACTAACGGCGAGTTATCGTCAATTGTTGCTGACACTTCATCGACCAATGCAGTGAGTGATTTCCGTCTGACCTTTACGATTAGTCGCGAAGTTGCACCTGAAATTGTGATTAATGAAGCGGAGGATAACCAATGAAGTTTGATGTCGCTAAATTAAAGGAAATGAACGAGCTCGATTTTGAGAACGTCGCGCTTTGGCCTTTTGAAATCAAAACTGTTGTAGCAATCGTATTAGCAATCATCGTTGGTATTTTAAGCTATCACCTGATCATTAGCGCCAAGCTACCCATTCTCGATCAAGCTGAACTTCGTGAAATTGAATTGAAACAACAATTTGAAGCTAAGTATCGTATTGCCGTGAATATACAGGCATACGAAGATCAGCTTGCCCGCATCGAAGAAGATTTTAGCTCAATGTTAAAATCTTTGCCTACTAGCAATGAAACCCCGGGCCTGCTTGATGACATCACTTATGTAGGTACTACTGCTGGATTAACGTTTCGTGTGCTTAATTGGCAAAACGAGATCCCAAAAGAATTTTATACTGAACTCCCTATCGAGCTTGAAGTTAAAGGCAATTACCATGAATTCGGTAATTTTGTCTCATCGATTGCAGGTTTGCCGCGCATTGTAACCTTGCATGACTTTGAAATTCATAGCGAAGCCGACGGTTTGAAACTGCAAATGCAGGCCAAAACATACAGAACCGTAGTTGCAGCCTCAGCTGACCAAGATACACAGGAGGGGGAATAATGTTGCGAAAACTATATCCGGCCCTCACTGTTACAACCTTACTTGCACTCAGCGGTTGTAGTGCGGAAATTGGCGACCTAACGGCCTACACTCAACAGGTACGCGCTAATACTCAAGTAAACATCGAACCTTATCCGGAGTTTGAAACACAACCAACGTTCGAATACACCGCCAGTGAGCTGCGCAGTCCTTTTGTTCGTCCACGAGTTGTTGAACAAGCGATAGTTGAAAATGTTCAAGCCAATTGCTTGCAACCCGATTTCAATCGCAGAAAAGAACCACTAGAAAGCTATGGTATTGACGCCATCGCCATGTCG
Source organism: Alteromonas sp. (assembly GCA_964230255.1). GTDB lineage: Bacteria > Pseudomonadota > Gammaproteobacteria > Enterobacterales > Alteromonadaceae > Alteromonas_E. The sequence continues at coordinate 8,903 of CAXRGW010000021.1, read as the reverse complement.
GGCCTAATTAAAGCGAACCGTGGCAATTATGTCTTGTTTAAAACTAATGATGGCAGGTTACACAAAGCAACATATGGTAACTATCTTGGACTATTCCATGGCAAGATAACCGCTATCACGAATCAAACTGTAAAAATAACGGAATTATTTCCAGATGGCGCTGGCTGTTGGCAGCAAAAAGAAACTGAACTGACAATGGCGTCATTGGTAGGAGAAAACGATAATGTCTGAGCGTTTTATTTTTAATAAAAAACTTAACCGCAAACGCAATCGCAAAACTGCATTAGTGGTGTGCTCGATTCTAGTCCTTGCGATTGTCAGTAGCGTTTGGGGTAAAGCTAAGGCTCAAGACATTGAATTAATTGACCCAAATGCAGAATTACAAAGCGTATTCAGTGCGACTCTTACTGGTATTGATTTTACTCGTGGTAATGCCGGTCAAGGCATTGCAACTATTAGCTTTGACAACATGCCAAACAATGCACAATTGATAGAGTCACAAGGTCAAGTGACGGTCACTTTACCCGCTACCCAACTCGCTGATGATCAATTTGTCCAAATCGCAGTGAACGAATTCGGAACACCGATTACGCAAATCGAGACTTTCCAAGACGAACTACAAGCGCGCGTAGTTATTGATTACACAGGGCAAGTAACGGCTCGTCTTAACGATTCGGGTGATATTTTTGCCATCGAAGTTGCCCCACTTACCGTTGAGCAAGCGGAAGAATTAGAGCAGACCAGTGCGTATACCGGCGAACCTATTTCTCTTGACTTTCAAGATGTGCCAGTACGCCAAGTATTGCAAATTATCGCTCAAGTTAACGGTTTCAATTTGGTTACTACCGATACCGTTACGGGCAACGTGACCATTAGCTTAAGTGCTGTTCCATGGGACCAAGCGCTGGATATGATTCTTAAGATCAGGGGATTAGATAAGCGTCTTGAAGGCAATATATTGCTTATTGCACCGTCAGAAGAATTAACCGCACGTGAAACTCAACAATTGCAGAGCCAGCAGCAAGTACAAAATCTGGCACCACTAAAATCAGCAAGTGTCACCGTAAATTACGCCAAAGCCGATGCATTGGCAATAATCCTAAAAAACCAAGATGGCGGAATCTTGAGCACCCGCGGTGCAGTGAGTGTTGATGAGCGCACCAACACTTTGTTGATCCGCGATACTCAAGAGTCCATCGATGAAGCGCACCGCGTGATCGCTAAACTCGATATTCCGGTTAAGCAAGTTCTAATCGAAAGCCGTATGGTCACGGTGCGTGACAATGTTGATGAGCAGTTAGGTGTGCGCTGGGGTTTTTCTGACCGTCAAGGTGATGATGGAGTTTCTGGTTCCCTTGAAGGTGCAGACTCAATTGCGGGTGGCATCATTCCTGAAATCACTGACCGCCTAAACGTAAACCTGCCAGTAGCTAACCCTTCAGGCCGAATCGGTTTCCAAGTAGCGAGTCTGGTCGACGGGACCATCCTTGACCTTGAACTTTCGGCGTTAGAATCTGAGAACAAAGGTGAAGTCATTGCAAGTCCTCGTATTACGGTTGCCAACCAGCAGGAAGCTTATATCGAGCAAGGTACTGAAATCCCCTATGTTCAGGCAACATCAAGTGGTGCAACGTCAGTAGAATTCAAAAAAGCCGTATTGAGCTTGAAGGTTACACCACATATAACACCTGATAATCGCATTATTTTAGACTTAGTTGTTACACAAGATACGCGCGGTGAAACAGTTTCTACCTCAACGGGGCCTGCAGTTGCCATTGATACCCAAGAAATTTCGACCCAAGTATTAGTAGAGAACGGTGAGACAGTTGTGTTGGGGGGTATTTTCCAACAAACGAATACTGATGATGTGACCAAAGTGCCGTTAGTGGGTGACTTACCAGTGATCGGTGCGCTGTTTAGAAATACGTCCACTATTTATCAAAAACGTGAGCTATTGATATTCGTAACGCCAAAAATTATGAATGAAAACCTCTAACATCCCCTAGTCGGACAAAAAAGCCACATTTTTAAGTGGCTTTTTTGTTGATTTGTCTTCGACGCTTGCATCTTGACCAATTTAACTGAGATAATCGCGCCCTCGAAATTTTTACCGAGGTCTGAGGAGTCGTGCGAATGGGGCGATTTCCCAATAGCACGCAAAAACGGGTAGCCCATAGAGCAACATATTGCTGCCCTAGTATCATTAATTAGTTGTGAATAAAGCAAACTATGGCTGAAAAACGTAATATCTTTTTAGTTGGCCCAATGGGCGCAGGTAAGAGCACCATTGGTAGACACCTAGCCGACGAACTCCACCTAGAATTTTTTGACTCTGACCAAGAAATTGAGCGCCGTACAGGTGCTGATATCGCCTGGATTTTTGACTTAGAAGGCGAAGAAGGGTTTCGCAAGCGCGAAGAGAACGTCATTAACGACCTGACTGATATGCAAGGTATCGTATTGGCAACTGGTGGCGGCTCAGTGGTAAGTAAAACTGTACGTAATCGTCTATCTGCGCGCGGCATTGTGGTTTACTTACAAACCACGATCGACAAGCAAGTCGCTCGAACGCAACGCGATAAGCGTCGTCCATTGCTACAGAATGACGATCCAGAACAAGTGTTGCGCGACTTAGCGTCCGAACGCAATCCAATGTATGAAGAAGTCGCCGACTATGTAGTTGACACCGACGACCAAAGCGCACGCGCAGTAGCTAATCAAATCATCAATAAAATCGGCTTATAAAGCCTACCAAGGAGCTCGCCCATGGAATCGTTAAACGTAAACTTGGGTGAGCGTTCTTATCCAATCAATATCAACGCGGGTCAACTTAGTCAAAGCGATTCGCTACTAATCGAGTTCTGCACTAACAAAGTTGTTATTGTGACCAATGATGTAATTGCTCCTTTGTATTTAAAAGCTTTGGAACAACAACTCGGCGACCGACGTATTTCATCCATTATTATTCCTGATGGTGAACAAAACAAAACGCTCGAACACTATGGCAATGTAATGACTGAATTGCTGGCGATGCATGCCGCTCGCGATACGACACTAGTCGCCTTAGGTGGTGGTGTTATCGGTGACTTGACTGGTTTCGTTGCAGCAACCTACCAGCGTGGCATCCCCTTCATTCAAGTACCAACTACATTGCTAGCGCAAGTTGATTCATCAGTAGGTGGTAAAACAGCAGTAAACCATCCGCTCGGCAAAAACATGATTGGTGCCTTTTATCAGCCTCAAGCTGTATTTATCGATACAGACACACTGAAAACCTTACCTGAGCGAGAATTCTCCGCAGGAATGGCTGAAGTAATAAAATATGGTGTGATTTACGATGCTGAATTTTTTGATTGGTTAGCTGAACACCAAGATTATCTGCTTGCTCGTGACCCTAGTGCATTAGCCAAAGCTATTTATCGGTGTTGCGAAATTAAGGCCGAAATAGTAGCCCAAGACGAGCGCGAAGGCGGTATTCGGGCGTTGCTCAATTTAGGCCATACCTTTGGCCATGCGATCGAAGCTGAGCAGGGCTATGGCAATTGGCTACACGGTGAAGCAGTTGCGGCTGGTATCATTCTTGCGTGTAAAACTGCACATAGTGAACTAGCGTTTCCGGCGTCAGAAATCTGTCGAGTCGAAGCATTAATGCAAGACTTTAATCTACCGATTGACGGTCCGGATTCTATGAATTGCGCCGATTATGTCAAGCACATGCGGCATGATAAAAAAGTATTAGACAGTAAAATACGCTTCGTTTTGCCAACCAAAATTGGCCATGCGATTGTAACTGACGATGTCAAAGAAGAAACTCTGACTGCAATACTGGACTAAAACTCGACTCTTAACGCGGTTGTTCACTACACTTAACCTATTGAGGAAATGTCGTGAACGCCGTGCAATCTGAACTTCATCATCGCTTAAACCAGATGGTCAATTACTCATCGCAGCTGATTTTTGTCAGTAGCGATAGTATCGGCCAACAGCAGCGAACGCTCGAAAGCTTTCTTGCCGATCAAGATGAATCAACTGAAGTTGCATTCATTGCCACCCGCCACGATCTCCCTATCACCCAATACCGGCGCCAAATCTGCCAACAGTTGATTGGTCAAGTCGCCGGTAGTTTTGTTCGCCCATTAAATGAATTACTCCAGTCATTGAATCATCACGATGGTCCAGTGCTGATTGGTATAACTCAAGCACAATTACTGCCAAATGCCTTTTTACAGGAGTTATGGCAACTGGTGTTGCAGTCGCGTTTTGCTGCTAACAAGCAACATCTAAACATCGTATTATTCGGCGAAACTCAGTGGGCAGAACAGGCGCAGAAATGGTTACCAGCAAAAAATACCGCCACGCCTTTATTATTAAGCTCTGAAACTTTGCTATCGCCGCGCAGTGAACTCGACGCATTAATTGCGCAAAAACGCAGTGCATTTCACCAGCGATTAGCAGCCCGCTCTGCAGCAGCACAAGATGCTCATACAAGCGTGCCGCTGCTGCGCAAACCTTGGTTTATGCTCTGCTTAATTGCCTGTTTCTTCATTTGTTTTAGCGCGCTGCTCGCCTGGCAATACCCACAGCAAATGGCAGCTTTACTCGGTATAAATGAGGCTCCCGCTGAACCAGACGTTCCGGTGGAAATAGTGCGAAATGAAGTAGTACCAGAAAGTACTATTGAGCCGGTTGCAACCGAAAAATCGGTAACTGAGGAATTGTTAGTTCGAGCCTGGTCAGACAAACAAGCAGATGCTCTTGCTCAATCGTCTGAATCGACCCAAGTGGTTATTGGAGCAGAAGCTGTTGAAGAAATTCCTACGCCATCCACAGTAGATGAGCCCGAAATTGCTGCAACACCGGTGTTAGTAGAAGACAACAATATAGAAGTTACAACGCCTATTGCTACTACCTCGACAGCAGAAACCGCTGAAGATCAACAACTGCGAACTTTCCGAGTACCAGAGAGCAACGCCTTTGTAATTCAGCTTGTGGGGGTTAGTAGCTATAACCTTGCTCTGAGCTTTGCCCGTGAAAACAACCTTGTCGATAGCGTATGGATCTATGAAACCCGTTTGGGTGAGCAGCCTTGGTTTGTGATCGTTTATGAAAATTATTACACCACGCTAGATACTGCACGGGATGCGATAACGCTACTGCCCAATTACAATCAGCTATCGCCGCCATTTGTAAAAAGCACCAATCAAATAGCACGCGAACTACAACGCTAAATTGACGTGGGTTTTAGCTTGTTTGCAAACCACTTGGTCGTTACAATTTAACAACTTAAGCCGCCTGTAGTTGCGCGAATAATGAAAAATAAGAAAATCCGCGCGTTTTTAAAATGGGCTGGCGGAAAATATAGCCTTGCGGAGCGTATCGTCGAAACAATGCCGCCAGCAAGTAAATTAATTGAGCCTTTTGTCGGTGCAGGCTCAGTATTCCTCAATAGTAACTTTGAGTCTTATCTTCTCAACGATATTAACCCTGATCTTATCGATTTATACAAAACCCTTAAGCGACACCCGCAACAGTATATTCGCGACGCTAAACGCTTTTTTGTAGCTGAAAATAACACTGAGTCGGCCTACTATACCCTTCGTGAAAAATTTAATAGCACGACCGATACGTATCAACGCAATCTATTGTTTTTATATCTCAATCGGCATGGTTATAACGGCTTGTGTCGCTATAATCGCAGTGGTAGTTTTAATGTCCCGTTTGGTCGCTACGTTAAGCCGTATTTTCCGGAAGCGGAACTGGAAGCCTTTGCGGAAAAGGCCAAGCTTGCGACATTTACTTGCCTGCCATTCAATCAGGTGTTCCGTCGAGCGCGGCAGGATACTGTAATCTACTGTGATCCACCTTATGTGCCGATCAATACAACAGCAATGTTTACCGACTATTCGAGCAAAGGGTTTAGTTTAGATCAGCAAGTAGAGCTCGCCCGCCAGGCTCGCCATGCTGCGTTGAAACGCGGGATCCCAGTACTAATTAGTAATCATGACGTACCCTTCACCCGCGACCTTTATCAACACGCAGAGGTATCTGCACTCAAAGTAAAACGCTCAATCAGCCAAAACGGCAAGAACCGAACTGCGGTGAGCGAATTACTTGCTTTGTATAAACCTCTTTCAAATTAGAACTCGTGGGTTTGCGCTAGCTCCGCCTTGCGAATGAGTTGCACGAACTCACTGCGATAACCATAGGGGTCATGACCACGTGCGTTGGATGCTAATACCTGTGCGTCTCGTAGATGCCATTGACCGGTATGTTTAGCCTCTGTGAGCAATTGGGCAAATCCGGCCACCGCAGTTGCGAAGCGAATATCGTCAGCTAAGGTCTCAGACAATTTTTCTAACGTATCTGCTGGAGTAATCGCCTGACTAATGAGTTGAGATTCGGTTTCGCCCGGCAATTTATAGCGCATCTTTATATAAGCCAGTTCGCTGGCAACATCTGATGTCTGTGCGTTAGTCGTTGCCTGATAGCGCAACGCATCAACATATGGATTTGCGGAGCCTACAAGCGTGACTTCATAAATTGCAGTTACCGAGTGCCCTGTGCCGATATCACCTGCATCCACATTGTCATTATTAAAATCTTCTCTCGCTAGTGCTCGCGTTTCGTAACCGAGTAAACGGTATTCCTGAACGACAGCAGAATTAAACTCAACTTGAATTTTTAAATCTTTGGCAATTGGGTACAGATTTGCACTTGCTTCATCTACCAGCACTTTCTGTGCTTCTGCCAATGAGTCGATGTAGGCAGCGATGCCATTGCCCTTTTGAGCGATTCGCTGCATTAGATGCTCCTGATAATTACCGCTACCAAACCCTAGCACGGATAAGTAAATCCCCTTCTTACGCTGATTCACGATCAAGGTTTCAAGCTGTTCTGGATCAGTCACACCGACATTGAAATCGCCGTCAGTAGCTAAAATAATGCGATTGACGGCATCAGCTTTGAAGTTTTGCTCAGCTAGTTTGTAGGCTAATTGGATACCCTCGCCACCCGCAGTTGAACCACCCGCTTGCAATTTATTAATCGCCGCCAGAATAGCTGTTTCATCAGCGACTTGAGTCGGTGGTAACACGACACCGGACGCACTGGCATATACCACTATAGCGACTGAATCTGTGGGTTTTAGATTATCCAATAACAGTCGAATTGACTTCTTCACCAGTGGCAATTTTTTTTCTGCCGACATTGAACCAGATACGTCCAATAAGAAAACTAGGTTACTGTCGGGCTGTTCGGCTTGTTGATCCAAATATCCTTGTACACCGATGTGGATTAAATGTCGGTCCTCCGCCCAAGGTGCAGGATGGATAGCACTGGCAACGGTAAAAGGCTGATTAGGATCATTGGAAATCGGATAGTCATAGTCAAAATAATTAACCATTTCCTCTAACCGGACCGCATGCTTTTGTGGCAAGTAGCCTTGATTGAGTACTGAGCGAACATAGCTATACGACGCCGTATCTACGTCTGAAGAAAAAGTTGAAACTGGATGCTCAGTAGTTAGTTGTACCGGGTTAGCAATATACTCGTTGAAAACATCAAGGCTGTGCTCAGGTGGTGACGCAGGGCGAGCCATAAGGAGCTGCTGCTCTCTTTGCATACTCATTTCAGCGAGTTGCTGAGCCTGAGCATACCGCAATGTCGAGACGCGCTGCGCTTTTGCCTGTTCGGCGGCTATTCGATTGCGCTCTGACGCTAGTTCAGCGTCACTTGCGGCATAAGGTTGACAGGCACTGATGGTAACTATAGCTGTACCAATCAGCGCCCATTGAACTGCGGGTTTAATATGCACGGGAAAACTCATGTCATGGCCTTTTTTTAGGTTTCGTTATTGCACTAACGAAACACTAGAGCAAAAAGGGTGAACGCAAGCTGAATAAAATTTCTGCTGCAGGATCACTGGATCTCTAACATAAAAATTTGTATATATATTGATAAGTGAGGAGCAGCAGTTTAATGTCTAATTTTTCTAACAAATCATCTCCGTTTGCAGGCCATGGCGAATACGATATTAAGTGCTCTGGCAATGTGCTGTATGTAAATTTGCGCGGAGGTTGGAACGAAGAAGCAGCGCTTGCTTACTCCAAGAAAATCAAGCAATGTATTGAATACTTCAATATTCAACCGTGGGCAATCATTTCAAACTTAAATGACTGGGAGCTTTATACGCCGGAGTGCTTTCCCATCATCTCTAAACTTGTTCTCCACGCTATCCAATCAGGTATGCGCAAAGAGGCCATTGTCAGCCAGACAAACAGCGTTAAGCTGCAACCTTTCGCTCTTGATAAAGACGCCTTCCTCACGTTCGAACGACGCTTTTTCACAGAGTTAGACGAAGCCCACATTTGGCTAAAGGATGAAGGCTATGTATCTGATAATGCTGGAACAACATCGCTCGATAATTGACCCAAGCTCATAAAAACATACCGCTAATACAGAGACGAACTCGCCGAAGCGAGCCCTTGATGGTTTAGATTTGTATCGACCCAAAGGCATCCATTAGCATTTGTTTGGCTTTCTGACCTTCTTCAGTATCCAGATAGGCTTGAGCTTGCTCGATATAACTCATAATCATTTGCGGCTCTAAACCAATAGCTTCAAATTGCTTTTTCAAGTCATTTATCGCTTTGAACGATTCACTGTATTCGGCCGCTCTATCGAGCAAGCCGCCCAATCCATCTTGCTGCATATTGCTGATATCCGGCAGGCTGCCCATTAACGAATCTACACCAGGAATTTGTTGCTTCAACTGTGCAAATGAGTCTGAGGTTACATTGTTCTGCGCATAATTGAGTAACGAGGCTAAACCGCCTTTTGCCTGATCAGAGGTAACACCCAAATTATCAGTCAACGCCGATAGCAACCCATCGACAGTTGGCTGC
>CAXRGW010000020.1:0-5996 GCA_964230255.1 Alteromonas sp. | reverse complement strand
TTTAGGCGTGTTTTTCACCTAGATATAACCAGGTTTCAACCACGGTATCAGGATTCAGCGATACGCTGTCGATACCCTGCTCGACTAACCAAGCCGCAAAGTCTTCGTGGTCAGATGGTCCTTGGCCACAAATACCCACGTATTTACCCCGCGCTTTAGCTGCTTTTATTGCCATAGCCAGTAACGCCTTAACTGCATCGTTACGTTCGTCAAACAAGTGTGCTATCAGGCCTGAATCGCGGTCTAGACCTAGGGTAAGCTGAGTTAGGTCATTCGAGCCAATTGAGAAGCCATCAAAGATGTCTAAGAACTGGTCTGCAAGTAAGGCATTTGATGGTAATTCACACATCATGATGACGCGCAACCCGTTCTCGCCTTGTTTCAAGCCTTGCTCGGCAAGCAGTTCAATTACCTGGCGGCCTTCTTCAACTGTGCGTACAAATGGGATCATGATTTCAACGTTGGTCAAACCCATTTTGTTGCGCACGCGCTTAATTGCTTCACACTCAAGCGCGAAACAATCGCGGAAGTCTTCAGAGATGTAACGGCTAGCTCCGCGGAAACCAAGCATTGGATTCTCTTCATCCGGTTCGTATTGGTAACCACCAACTAAGTTAAAGTACTCGTTTGACTTAAAGTCAGACATACGCACTATCACTTTGTTCGGTGAGAACGCAGATCCGATAGTAGAAATACCTTCAACTAATTTCTCGATATAGAACTCAACCGGAGATGCATAACCCGCGATCATGTCTGTGATCTCTTCTTTAAGCTCATCTGGTTGCTCATCGAAGTTAAGCAGTGCTTTCGGGTGCACACCAATCATGCGGTTAATAATAAATTCTAAACGCGCTAAACCAACACCAGCACTTGGCAAGCGGGCGAAGTCAAAGGCGCGGTCTGGGTTACCAACGTTCATCATTATTTTTAGCGGTAAATCAGGCATTGAGTCAATACGTGAGGTTACCACGTCAAAATCTAGCGCTTGGTTGTAGATGTAACCAGTATCACCTTCCGCACAAGACACAGTAACCATGTCATCGTTTTCAATTGAGTGCGTAGCGTCTGCACAGCCTACTACCGCCGGAATACCCAATTCACGTGCAATAATCGCCGCGTGACACGTACGGCCACCGCGGTTAGTTACAATGGCGGCGGCCTTTTTCATGATTGGCTCCCAATCTGGGTCAGTCATGTCGGTAACAAGCACGTCACCAGGCTGGATCTTGTCCATTTCGTCAATTGACGCCAACACTTTCGCTTTACCAGCACCGATTTTGTGACCAATCGCACGACCGGTACACACAACGCCAGCCTTACCTTTTAGCTGGAATCGCTCAATCACTTGCATATCTTCACGACTGCGCACAGTTTCTGGACGCGCTTGGACGATATACAACTTGCCATCAACACCATCTTTAGCCCATTCGATATCCATTGGACGCTTGTAATGCTTTTCAATAATTTGCGCTTGTTTAGCCAACTCCATCACTTCGTCATCGGTTAATGAGAACTGCATAGATTTGGCTTTTTCGATATCGACAATCTCAACTTGCTTGCCATGAGCAAGATCTGTTGAGTAAATCATCTGCGTGAGCTTGCTGCCCAGGTTACGGCGCACAATTGCAGGATTACCAGCGTTTAACGTTGGCTTGTGTACATAGAATTCGTCTGGGTTTACGGCGCCTTGAACAACCATTTCACCCAAGCCATAAGAGCTGGTAATGAACACAACATCTTCAAAACCACTTTCAGTATCGATGGTGAACATTACGCCTGAAGACGCGATATCACTGCGTACCATGCGCTGAATACCAGCAGACAATGCTACACCTTTGTGATCGTATCCTTGGTGCACCCGATACGAAATCGCACGGTCGTTAAACAGCGACGCGAATACGTGCTTGATAGCAACCATTACTGCGTCGTAGCCCTTAACGTTAAGGAAAGTTTCTTGCTGTCCCGCAAAGGATGCATCAGGCATATCTTCAGCGGTTGCGGATGAACGCACCGCAAATGAGGCTTCATCACCAGCGTCGCCTTGCAATTCTTCAAACGCAGTTTTAATCGCGTCTTCTAATGCAGGTTGGAAAGGCGTTTCGATTATCCAATCACGAATGGTTTTACCCGCTTCCGCAAGCGCGTTTACGTCATCTACGTCAAGGGTGTCAAGTAGATCGTGGATGCGCTTTTCGAGACCGCTCTGGTCAAGAAACTCATTAAAAGCTGACGCAGTTGTTGCAAAACCTCCAGGAACTTGCACACCAGCATTTGCCAGGTTTGAAATCATTTCACCTAAAGAGGCGTTTTTTCCGCCAACTCTACCAACATCATGCATACCTAACTGCTGATACCAAAGTACGTATTCTTGCACTCGATTAGCCTCCGGCTGTTTTTTGCTAAATCTTAGGGTTTGTGTTTTTAGTAATGCTGCCGTACATTTTGTTAAAAAAAACGTGTACCAGCGTTTTTATCGGTGCGATTTTAGAATGGCGTTGATATCAAAGTAAAATTTAATTTTTTTCTGTAATTAATTTACAACAATGTTAAGGAGATGTTGTGCGCACAGCTTTTTATATTTCTGATGGCACAGCCATTACTTCCGAGGTTTTCGGCCATGCTTTGCTGTCTTTGTTCCCATTAAAGCTCACGCATACGACCATCCCATTTGTTGAAACTGAAGAACAAGCCCACGAAGTGTTAACAAAAATTTCTGAAAGTTTTCAAGAAAGTGGTGAGCGCCCATTAGTTTTTTACACCATCGTAAATACTGACGTACGCAAAATAATTAGTACCTCTGTGGGCATCAATTACAATTTTCTCGACCAATTCGTCGCGCCGTTAGAAAAAGTGTTGGGCGTTCCGTCTAAACCAGAGAAGCATCGCACTCACAGTATTCACGAAACGACTTACGATATTCGTATCGAAGCGGTGAACTATGCGCTAGCCAATGATGATGGGTCGAACCTGAAAGACTACCATGAGGCTGATATCATCCTTACCGGTGTATCTCGCTCGGGTAAAACACCGACAAGTTTGTATCTGGCACTTCAATACGGCATTAAAGCGGCTAATTACCCTTTCACTGAAGAAGATATGGGTGACATTTTAAAGTTACCGCCAGCACTTAGACGCTTTAAAAATAAACTATTTGGATTGACTATTGCGGCTGACAGATTGCACCAAATTCGCTCAGAGCGGCGCGCCAATAGTCGCTATGCCTCTATCCAACAGTGTCGAATGGAATTACGTGAGGTAGAGAACCTTTACCGAAAAGAGAAGATCCCGTTCTTAAACAGTACGAAATATTCAATTGAAGAAATTTCAGCGAAGATATTGGCCACTACAGGCCTGCAGCGGCGTAAGTATTAATAGTCCGCTTTGTCAGCTTCCGTTTTTGCTTTTTTCAATGCATTGGGACGACCGCCGGTAACTTTATCGGCACGGCCCTCTTCTTTCGCTTTTTCAGCACGACGTTTTCTAACTTCTTTCGGATCTGCGATCAGCGGGCGGTAAATTTCAACACGGTCATTGTCTTTAAGTACCTCGCGCAATTTAGCGGCGCGGTTCCAAATCCCAACCTTGTTGGTCGCTAAATCAATATCACTGTAAGTAGATAAAATGCCACTTAGCTGAATTGCCTGCTCGACTGTGGTACCTGTTGCAACATCAAAACTCAACAAAGTTTGTTTATCGGGCAAGGCATAGGCCACTTCGATAGTGATAGTTTCGCTCATGAGGCATATATCTGTTTTGCACGACGCGTAAACGCATCAACCATACTCGATGCAATCGCATTGAATACCTTGCCAAACGCTGCTTGGGCAAGGCGGCTACTAAATTCAAAGGTTAGGTTGAGCTCTATTTTACAAGCGTCTTCAGCCAACGCGGTAAACACCCAGCCGCCGCTCAAATGATTAAACGGGCCATCAACTAACTTCATATCAATACGCTGATTAGTGGTTAAGTGATTACTCGTGGTAAACCACTGCCTTACACCCGCTTTCGCGATCAACAACGACGCCCGCATCGAACTATCGGTTTGTTCATCGATGCGGCTTTGCGCACAACCGGGTAAGAAATCCGGATACGACTCAACATCATTGACTAACTTAAACATTGACTCGGCACTAAATGCGATCAGTGCACTGCGCTGGATAATGGGCATGTAACCTCTTGAAACAACTTCTAAACTGGCTTGAGTTTATCACGAAAGACAAAAATGAGCAGCGTACAAATAAACGAAATTTTCGCAGACAAGCACAAACACTGCGTTATAATAGCGCAGATGAAAAAGAATAAACCAACCACTGGCACTATTGCCAAAAATAAAAAAGCGCGCCACGAATACCACCTAGAAGATAAATTTGAAGCTGGTCTTGAGCTTCAAGGCTGGGAGGTAAAGAGTATTCGCGAAGGTAAAGTCAGTATCACTGATACCTACGTAAATATTGATAAAGGTGAAGCGTATTTATTGGGCTGCACGATCCAACCGCTTAACCAAGCGTCTAGTCATGTGGTGTGCGATCCAACGCGCGACCGCAAATTGCTGCTCAACCGACGTGAGCTGGACAAACTGATGGGTGCACGAGACCGTCAAGGTTACTCAATTATAGCCACCGCAATGTACTGGAAAGCGTGCTGGGTAAAAGTGGAAATCTACCTTGGTAAAGGTAAGCAATCTCACGACAAACGCGACACTGTGAAAGATCGCGATTGGGCGCGTCAGAAAGAACGGATGATGAAGCACAGCGCTTAGATGCTGTGCTTCACACACCTTAGCGGTCAAACATCACTGACTTCATCAGCATAGCGACTGCGATACCTTTTAGTAAGTTTCGCCATTTTCATTTGCGACAAAATTAAACTCCAAAATGCAGAGTCGTTGTGTTTCGGCGTTTTGCCTTCACTCATGCGCAGCAATTGTCTCTTTATGATCCCCATGGTTGCTAAACCTGCCAGGGTTTTATCTTTCCAGTTCACTTTGGGAATGTAACCTTGAGTTTCCGGATTAGCTTGCCATTGTTTGACTAAATCAGGACTCATCGCCAATGCGCTAGCAATACCAACCAAACCTATCCCACTATCTAATACCGCATCAGCAGTTGCTAAGCGGCTAATGCCACCGGTGGTCATTAATGGCACATCAGTATCCGGTAAAATTTGCTCGGCGAACTCTAAGAAATAGGCTTCACGGGCCAGCGTCCTATCATCTGCTGTGCGTCCTTGCATTGCTGGCGCTTCATAACTGCCGCCAGATAGCTCAACAAAATCAACACCGATCTCAGCCAGCATTACCACTACCTCCTTGGCATCGTCCACATCAAAACCACCACGCTGAAAGTCAGCACTATTGAGTTTAACGGAAACGGAAAATTGCTCGCCACAATGCCCCTTAACATCACGCACTACATCGAGTAATAATCGCGCGCGATTTTCTAATACCCCGCCCCATTGGTCGTCGCGTTTGTTGGTCAAAGGCGAGAGAAACTGTGCCAATAAATAGCCATGGGCAGCGTGGATCTGTACACCATCGTAACCTGCTTGCTGCGCAAGAGTCGCTGTAGTGACAAAGCGCTGTTTAACCTCTTGAATATCCTGTTCAGTCATTGGTGTTGGTGGCGCAAACAAATTGGAATGCTTGCCCATATTTAACGCAACGTCAGATGGAGACAGAATCTTACCGCCCATCTTTTTAAAGACTTGTCGTCCTGGGTGATTAATTTGCATCACAATCTTACAGTCATTTTGCTGTGCTTTTTGCGCCAGCGCTTTAAACGGTGCTAAATCAGCCCCCTCTTCTAGTGCAACGCCGCCAGGCCCGGTCATGGCTAAATGATCGATCATCACATTACCGGTGATAATGAGTCCAACACCGCCTAACGCCCACTGCGAATATAAGTTGAACAAAGCCTCATCGGGTTGTTGGTCTGCATTGGCAAGGTTCTCCTCCATTGCAGCTTTAACAATACGATTTTTTAAGGTTAAACCTGATG
>CAXRGW010000019.1:0-11757 GCA_964230255.1 Alteromonas sp. | reverse complement strand
GCGCCAATGCCGCGAGTATCTGATTCGGTTTCACTTAACGTATGTCGGGTGCCGAAGTCTACAAGGGTTTGAATATCGCGCTCGATGTTTGCTGCAGATGGAGCAGCCCCTATGGTGTGCAATACGTCGTGATTGTGATATTCGACGGTGGGTTCTGCGTGGGCCGCTGCGCTGGTGAGCAATACAGTAGTGGCGATCGCACGAAAAGAAAAAATTGCAGACATAAGGGGTCCTGTTGTTATTCGAATTTATAGGTAGCTAAAAGCGTCTCCGAATAATTGCTCGCTGTGGAATCCCAATGCGGTAAAATCATCGCGCACGACTTTTGCCATTTCAAACCGGCCAGCTACGTATACATCATAATCGGCAAGGTTACTGGTATTGTCGATAACCGCTTTGTGTACCCAACCGCTCAAACCTTGCCAACTATCGTCTGGAAATTGCACCACTGGTTTGAAGTTAAAATTAGCGTGTTGCTCGCTTAAAGCGTTGAGCTGTTCAACACAATACAAGTCCGCCTGACTACGTACGCCCCAGTATAAGTCGATCGCTTTGTCGGGACTTTGATGTAACGCGGACTGTAAAATTGAATGTACGTAGGAAAATCCAGTACCGCCGGCAAGCAATATCACAGGTCTGTTGCTCGCTTGGTAAAACGCCGAGCCATCGGGGATATCAACTACGATTGAGTCTTGGTTGCGCAGTTTTTCCATGACTTCCCACGCGTATGGGTTTTCTGGAGTCGCGCCAATATGTAAAACCAACTCTGGAGTTTGGTGCGGGGCATTGGCAATTGAAAACGGTCGCGCGTCTTCGTCAGACATAACCACCTTTAGGTATTGGCCCGGCTTAAAATCTACCGCAGCCGGTGGTGTAAGGATCACTTCGTAAATCGCTGGCGTGAGCGACGAGATCTTGGTCACTGAACAAGTGGTGTGCGTCATTAAATTAAATTTCTCTTTTTAAACTGTTGTTATTATGACAATAAATCGAGCTCATCCCAAATTGCATCGACACGGGATTTAACATCTTCGTCCATTACAATAGGCGTTCCCCATTCACGGTCGGTCTCGCCCGGCATTTTATTAGTGGCGTCTAAGCCCATTTTGGAGCCTAAACCCGACACTGGAGAGGCAAAGTCGAGATAATCAATCGGGGTGTTTTCAATCATAGTGGTATCGCGCATCGGATCCATACGCGTAGTAATTGCCCAGATAACGTCTTCCCAATTTCGCGCGTTAACGTCGTCATCGCACACAATCACAAACTTGGTGTACATAAACTGTCGCAAGAAAGACCATACTCCCATCATCACACGCTTGGCGTGCCCCGGGTATTGTTTCTTCATAGTCACCACTGCCATGCGGTAGGAACAACCCTCAGGCGGCAAGTAAAAATCAACAATCTCTGGGAATTGCTTTTGTAAGATCGGTACAAACACTTCGTTTAATGCAACACCCAAAATTGCCGGTTCATCTGGTGGACGTCCTGTATAGGTTGAGTGGTAAATTGGATTATCACGGTGAGTAATATGCGTCACCGTAAACACTGGAAATTCATCGACCTCGTTGTAGTAGCCCGTGTGATCCCCATAGGGACCTTCCGGCGCAGTTTCGCCGGGTTGCAAATAGCCTTCCAAGACGATTTCCGCTGATGCAGGTACTTGTAAATCATTGCTCACCGACTTGACCACTTCGGTTTTGTCGCCGCGCAATAAACCGGCAAAAGCGTATTCAGACAGAGTATCAGGCACCGGTGTAACTGCCCCTAATATGGTTGCTGGATCTGCACCCAATGCAACCGATACAGGATAGGGTTTATCTGGGTTTTGCTCGCACCATTCGCGATAATCCAATGCGCCACCGCGGTGCGATAACCAGCGCATAATTACTTTGTTTTTCGCGATCACTTGCTGACGATAGATCCCCAAGTTCTGACGTTTTTTATGTGGTCCGCGCGTGACGGTTAAGCCCCAAGTAATCAATGGAGCAGCATCACCTGGCCAGCAGCGCTGAATGGGGAGCTTACTCAAATCAACATCATCACCGCTAATTACGTGTTGTTGGCAAGGCGCTTTTTTTAATACTTTGGCTGGCATGTTCAGCACTTGTTTAAACACCGGTAGCTTTTCCCATAGGTCTTTAATGCCCTTGGGGGGCTCAGGCTCTTTTAAATAGGCAAGCAGTTTACCCACTTCTCGCAACGCTTCGACTGAGGTTTGTCCCATACCCAATGCCACGCGCTCTGGCGTGCCAAATAAGTTGGCCAGTACCGGTATGTCACTGTCTTTAGGGTTTTCAAATAAGATGGCTGGACCGCCAGCACGCAAGGTGCGGTCAGCAATTTCAGTCATCTCTAGGTCAGTGTCTATAGGCATGGTAACGCGCTTGAGTTCACCGCGTTGTTCGAGTTGCGCGATGAAATCGCGTAAGTCTTTGTATTTCATATTGAAGGGCAAGGGTTCTATGGCTACTCTTTGATGTAGGAATTATACCAGCTATTGCGCGTTTCTGATCATACTTGGGCGTGTTGAGTAAGCGATTTACTCAAATGCTCAGCTCCTTTTAAAAAAAAGTGAGTATTTAGGTCGTGTGGTAACCGAGCATTAAGAGGTAGGCGGGCAACCCTACGGTATGAGCATAAATGCCTTTCACAAAGCAACTAAGCAATGGCACCAAACTTGGATAGACTGCAATGGTGCAGTTTTGAAATTATCCGGTGGCATTCAAAATGGAATTATGGTGTTATCAGGTATAGTGATGGATGTTTCAGGTAAACCTGCAACCCATCAAATTAGTTGGGAGCCACAAGTAGACGGGACCGTGGTGCAGCATTGGCAATACAAACTTGATTAGAGTGAGCAGTGGTCTACCTTATTTAAAGGGATCTACACTAAACAATCATCGTAGCTGAGGAGTAACGCATGTCATTTTCACCCGACATGATTGACGAGTTGAATCTGTTGTTAAAATTTCCAACCGACAGCCTAATGCAAGGCTTAAAAATCCATCACGACGCTAACCAGTCGATGATAGACGCTGCTGAACGCTTGTATGCAAAGGGCATAATCACCCAAGTTGATGGCGGTTATCTGACAGATTTAGGGCATGATTTAATTGAGCATGCCCAACGGCTGCGCATGGCGCTGAGTTTGCGCTTGAACTAATCAAACCTGGCGTTTAAGTCTTTGTGCCAAACGCCGATAATAAGAGTATTGAAAATAATAAAGCACCATAGTGTGACACTAGATTAATGCAACCGTTTCGCCAATTTACAACGTTAAAACGCACAGTAGTCGCCATGTCTGCGGCACTAGTCGCGTGCCTCTCACTCAACGCCCAAGCGCAAGAAGTGCGAGCGGTTCAGCTATATAGTCAAGACGAGTTGACCATGATGATCAACAAAAATGAGCATCTTGATCGAGTTGTTTTAGATCGCTGTCAGCTAGTCCAAGATATCGAGGCCCGTGCTGAAGTACTCAATGTGCCAGCCTATCAGTTTTTGTGGGGTGATATGTTAGCGTGGGGCGTGTGTGTTGAAGCTGAACCGGCCAGAGGTATTGGCTTTATGCGAGCAGCCGCAGCTCAAGGTTTACCTGCTGCGCTTGAGCAACTAGGGCGCTATTACGCCACAGGCACATTAGTACAAGAAGACAAGTCACGTGCAGTCGTGCTTTTACGTGAAGCATCAGCGTTGGGTAACATGAAAGCACAAATGCAGTTAGCGGATTTGTTTATTGCTGGCCACGGCAGCCCCTACGATTACCAAGATACCTATCATTGGTTGTACAACACTATTACTGACGACAAAGAGGTCCATGCGCGCATTGCCAGTCAGCTAGCTGCGCTAGAGAAGCTAATGCATCCCAAAGCAGTTAAGGCAGCCCGCGAACCACTCGACAGTTAAGTCACTAACATTTCACTCCCTTGAGGGGCGCAATAGGTTATAATTGCGCAATCTTATTTGTAATTGAAGTAATGCATGAGCGACGATCCGCATTATCAACGCGAAAAAGCCCAATATGAAAATCCAGTGGCTAGCCGCGAATATCTCACTGAAATCCTCAAAACGCATGACAACCCGTTGTCTTTTTTGGAAATTTGCCAACTAGTCAACGCTAAGTCTGAGCCAGAACGAATTGGGGTACAACGCCGCCTGCGCGCTATGGAGCGTGAAGGGCAGGTGCAGTTTACCCGTCAGAAAAAGTACGTAGCCGCTGAAGTTGAAGAACTGGTGCGTGGCCGCGTGATTGGCCATCGCGATGGATTTGGATTTTTGCGTCCTGAATCGGGTGAGAAAGATTTATTTATCAGTGCTGGTCAGATGCAGGTTTTGCTGCACGACGATATTGTTGAAGCACATGTCGGCGGCACCGACCGTAAAGGCCGCAGCGAAGCGCGTATTGCGCGTGTTGTAGAGCCTCGCAGCGAACCCATTGTTGGGCGCTTTTTCCTCGAGCACGGCGTAGGTTTGGTGATCCCCGATGACAGTCGGGTCCCGTTTGAGATTTTAATTCCGCCTGAGAATAGTGAAGGTGCGCGCCAAGGTCATGTGGTGGTGATTGAAATCACCCAGCGTCCACGCCGCAGTATTAACCCTATTGGCAAGGTCAAAGAAATACTCGGTGAACATATGGCGCCGGGAATGGAAATTGAAATGGCGCTGCGCAGCTTCGATATTCCCCATGAGTGGCCAGCAGCGGTAACCAAACAAGTTGAAAAGCTCAAGCCAGAAGTCGATGAAAAGCCGAAGAAGAATCGCGTTGATTTGCGCACCCTGGGTTTGGTTACCATCGACGGCGAAGATGCCCGTGATTTTGATGATGCAGTGTACTGTGAGCCACTCGATGATGGTGGTTGGCAGCTGTGGGTAGCAATAGCTGATGTCAGCTACTACGTGCGCAATGGCACGGCCTTAGATGCTGAAGCACAAAAGCGCGGAAATTCGGTATATTTCCCTGAGCAAGTTGTGCCGATGCTACCGGAAGTATTATCGAATGGTTTGTGTTCGTTGAATCCAGCGGTTGATCGCTTGTGTATGGTCTGTGAAATGACAATCTCACCACAGGGAAAAATCAACGACTATCAGTTCTATGAAGCGGTGATGAACTCGAAGGCGCGTTTAACCTACAACAAGGTATGGAGCATTTTACAGGGTGATCCGAAAGTGACTCAGCGCTATGACGATCACGTCGGTAATCTGCAAGAGTTGTATCGGTTGTTTAAAGCGCTGAAAAAAAGTCGCAACCATCGTGGTGCGATTGAATTTGAGACTAACGAAAGCAAATTTGTATTTAATGCCCAGCGTAAGATCGAAAACATTGTGCCGCTGGAGCGCAATGATGCGCACAAACTGATCGAAGAGTGCATGATTGCTGCCAACGTTTGTGCGGCACAGATCCTTGAAGAACATAAAGCACCGGCGCTTTTTCGGGTGCACGATGCACCTGATCCCGACCGTCTAACTACGTTCACCTCTTATCTAGCGGAAGTCGGTATTAGTCACCGTATCACTGATGACGCTGAGCCTGCCGATTTCACCGATATTGTCACCAAGATCCAAAATCGACCGGACAGAGAACTTATCCAAACCATGCTACTGCGCTCAATGAAGCAGGCGGTTTACGACTGCGATAATGGTGGACACTTTGGTTTGGCGCTGGATGCTTACGCGCACTTTACGTCACCAATCCGTCGCTATCCGGATTTAGTTGTACACCGTGCGATCAAGTCAGTGGTGGCTAAGCAAGCGGGCAAGCGTTCATACTCCGGTGGCAAATCCTACACCGTTGAAGAAGTGGAGCAACTGGGCGAACAGTGCTCAATGACCGAGCGCAGAGCCGATGACGCAACTCGCGATGTGGCTGATTGGTTAAAATGTGAATTTATGCTCGACCATGTTGGCGATACCTTTGAAGGTGTTGTGGCCTCGGTCACTAACTTTGGTTTGTTTATTCGCATAACCGAGTATCATATTGATGGTCTGGTTCATATTACCTCACTAGACAACGATTACTATCACTACGATGAAGTTAAACAGTGTTTAATCGGTGAGCAGTTTGGTCGTATGTACCGGTTGGGCGATGCTGTATTAGTGAAAGTTGCAGCGGTTAACCTTGATGACCGTAAGATTGACTTGATCCTTGACTTACCCCATCGCGAGCGCAAACGTCGCTCAGGCAAACGCAGTGTAACCAAAGCGACTGCAGCACCAAAAGCTGTTGCTAATAAGGGTAAACCTGCGGGTGGTAAGAAAACCGGTAAGGCGCAAGGCAAATCGCGCTCGACCAACAAAAACAGCAATAAGTCACCTAAAGCAACTAACGAGCAAGGTAAACCAGCTTCGCGCCGCGGTGGCAGTAAGAAGAAAAAATCCAATGCGAAGAGGCGACAAGGATAATGGCAAAAGTTGATTGGATTTACGGTATTCACACATTAACCAGCGTGTTAAGTAGCGAGCCAGAACGAGTACTTGAGCTATTCGTCCTTAAAGGCCGTGATGATGAGCGGCTACATTCGCTGATTAATATCGCGCGTAAACAACGTATTTCGGTACAGTTTTGTGCGCGTAAAACCCTCGATGACTTTACCAAGGGCGAGCAGCACCAAGGGATAGTTGCCAAAGCCAAGCCCGCACGTGTGTTGGATGAGTCGGATCTAGACCGGTTAGTAGAATCTACCGATATGCCATTGTTCTTAGTCCTAGATGGAGTGACCGACCCGCATAATATCGGCGCTTGTTTGCGCACCGCTGATGCGGCTGGTGCCACTGCACTGATTGTACCCAAGGACAAGTCGGGTGGTTTAACCCCGATTGCCCGCAAAGTTGCCGTAGGAGCGGCTGAATCCATGCCGTTTATCCAAGTCACTAATTTGTCACGGACGTTAAAACACTTACAGCAAGCAGGCATATGGGTAGTGGGCACCGCAGGCGAAGCTGAACAAACTATTTATGCGCAAGATATGAAAGGGCCAATGGCTTTAGTAATGGGCGCGGAAGGCAAAGGCATGCGGCGCTTAACCCGTGAACACTGCGACAGTTTGGTTAAATTACCCATGGCTGGTAGTGTAAGTAGCCTTAATGTATCTGTGGCAACAGGCGTGTGTTTGTTCGAAATCGTACGCCAGCGGAGCGACGTATGAATCGACGTAATTTCCTTAAGACATCAGCAGCCATTACTGTAGCAGCCTCTCTGCCTTTGGCCGGGTGTACACCAACGGTTAAATCTGAGCGCTTAAATGTGGATACGATGATCACCCACTTGGAATCACTAAAAGCCCTTCCTTCGTTAGAATTCGAAGGGCCTTGGCCTGCCTTCGCGACCTTTACTCACCTTGCACAGAGCATTGAATACGCCATGGTTGGTTTTCCTGAACACAAGTCTGATAGTTTCAAAACTTGGCTTGGCGGCCCGGCCTTTTGGGTGTTTAAACAAGCCGGCAGTATGAGACATGATACCGCCGAAGCCATTCCCGGCGCACCAGAATTAGATATTGAAAACACCGATCCGGTGGCAGTTAACCAATCCATCGATCGTTTAATTGTCGCTCTGCGTGAATTCGATGGCGTGACCGAAACTAAACCACACTTCGCCTATGGTGAGTTATCCCACGAAGACTACATGCTCGCCCAGTTAATGCATATTAACGACCATTTGGATTTATTGCCGGAATAAGGTTTCGCTATTTGTAGTTGGAGATCCCGGCCTTCGACGGGATGACGTGATTGAAATTCCGGGGTCACGCTTATAAAACATCGGGATTACGATTTATCTCTCCCTCCGTCATTCCCACGCTCACACTTCGTCATTCCCGCGCTCACACTTCGTCATTCCCGCGCAGGCGGGAACCTCCAACAACGAAGCACTTACAAAATCTGTTCATACAAATCACACCACCAAGGATTCAGTTCGTTAATCAATCGCTCCTTCCATTTCCGCTGCCATTTCTTCAGTCGCTTTTCTCTTGTTATTGCACTTTCTAGAGTTTGATGTAGTTCGAAATACACGAGCTTCGTTAGATTGTATTGTTGGCTAAACCCCGAGATCAGTTTGTTTCTATGCTGGTAAATACGATGTACTAAATTGCTAGTAACACCAATGTAAAGTGTGGTGTCGTGCCGATTGGTAATGATGTATACACAAGGCTGTTTCATGCTCAATTCCGTTTGTTCGAATCCATATGGAAGCATGAAGTAAAAAATAGTGAAGGCCAGTTTTAGGACGGTTCTTGGTTGGCTGAGATCGAGGCCTCCACGTCATTCCCGCTCTCACACTCCGTCATTCCCACGCTCACGCTCTGTCATTCCCGCGAAGGCGGGAACCTCCTTAGATTAGGTATGATGTTAGCAACAACCACTGTTGTAGTTGGAGATCCCGGCCTTCGCCGGCATTCGGCCCGGCCCAAATGCAACAACGATTCTGATTCAACCTTGGAGTCGTTATTGAAATCGTTGAGTTGTGACAGTGAAGATGACGATGAATCGTCAGAGTTTGAAAAAGCCCTTTGCATCGTTCGGAGCAGAGGGCTTAGTCACATAGGGAGAAGTGTTGTGAAATTAGCTACGCAGCTTGTGCTGTTGCATCCGTTTTTGCATCGTTGCTGTTATCCTGAAAAGTCAGCAAGTATTCAAACGCGGCAAGTGCTGCTTTAGAGCCTTCGCCCATACTCACAACAATTTGCTTGTAAGGCACAGTGGTTACGTCGCCAGCGGCATATATACCTGCTTCAGACGTATGGCACTTTTCATCGATAACGATTTCGCCATATGGTGTTGTTTCTACCAAGGCTCTAGCGAACTGGCTGTTTGGCACTAAACCGATTTGCACGAATACGCCGTGTAAATCTTGTTTGTGTAATTCACCTGTAGCGCGATCTTCATAGTCAATTGCGCTAACTTTACCGTCGGTAGCAACAATTTCTTTAGTCGCTACGTTGCGCAAAATCGTGATGTTGTCGCGTTTTTCCGCTTGGTTTACCAACACTTGGTCAGCTTTGAGCTCTGGTAAGAATTCAAATACAGTCACAGACTTAACGATACCGGCTAAATCCAGTGCCGCTTCAATACCTGAGTTTCCGCCACCAATAACCGCAACGTCTTTGCCTTTAAAGAATGGGCCATCGCAGTGTGGGCAATAGGCTACGCCATTACCGATGTTTTCACGCTCACCAGGAACGCCAAGCTCACGCCAGCGCGCACCAGTCGCAATGATGACTGTTTTCGTCTGAATCTGTTCACCAGACGATAAAGTGATGGTTTTGATCTGACCTTTTTCGATTTCATCAACACGCACATGCTCGCGCAGCGTCAGTTCGTAGTCATTCAAATGTGCCATCATGTTGCCAACCAACTCTGGGCCAGTGGTTTTAGACACTGAGATTAGGTTTTCAATCCCCATGGTGTCTTTCACTTGTCCACCGAACGTTTCGGCGATCATGGTAACTTTTAAGCCTTTCCGTGCGCTGTAAATTGCTGCGCTAACCCCTGCTGGACCGCCACCAACGATAGTGACGTCTTGCAATGGCAAGTCTGATTCAACCGGCGTTTCCGTTAGTTGTGGAAACTGCTCAATCAATTTATTAACCAGCGCTGCGCCGTCGACTTTGCCGTTTGCAAACAGTTCGCCATTTAGGTATACGCTTGGTACACCTTGGATATCACGTGCTTCTACGACGTCTTGATATAAACCACCGTCTATCATTTCGCTGCTGATATTGTCGTTTAGCAGTGCAAACTGGTTAAGCGCCTGAACCACGTCAGGGCAGTTGTGGCAGCTCAGGCTAACAAACACTTCAAAGTGTAGGGGTTGGTCTACTTTGGCTACCAATTGCTGAATCGCTGAATCCAGCTTTAAATCAATGCCAGCACCGTGCAACATAGCAAGCACTAGCGAGTTAAATTCGTGACCACTTGGGATCCCTGAAAAACGGATACCTGTGTCTATACCGTCAGCTTCGATTAAAAAACTGATTGGACTTCTTAAGCCGGTGTCGCTGCGTTCTTCAAATGCGATTTTATCGCTGACACTTGCTATATCAGACAGGAACTGTTTTAGCTCATCACGTTTTGCGTGATCGCCTGTCTGCAAAACAAAAGCTACAGAATTTTGCATTTTTTCGGCGTAGCCTTTTAAGGCTTGCAATATTTCTTTTGACAACATTGTGCTACGTCCTATCTAAAAGGGGTTAAAAAGAGTGCGGCAATTTGCCGCACAATGACTTTTCTTAGCTCAAATCTGCTTAGATTTTTCCAACTAGGTCTAGTGAAGGCGCAAGCGTTTCTTCACCTTCTTTCCATTTTGCTGGGCAAACTTCACCTGGATTGTTGCGAACGTACTGAGCCGCTTTGATTTTGCGCACTAGGTCGTCTGCGTCACGGCCGATACCTTCAGCAGTGATCTCCATCGCTTGGATGATGCCGTCTGGGTCAACAATGAACGTACCGCGGTCAGCTAGCCCCATGTTTTCGCGCATAACGTCGAAGTTACGAGTAATTTCACCCGTAGGGTCGCCGATCATGGTGTAGTTGATTTTCGCGATAGTGTCTGACGCATCGTGCCAAGCCTTGTGGGTGAAATGCGTATCAGTTGATACCGAGTAAACTTCTACACCACGTGATTGTAGTTCTTCGTATTTGTCAGCAACGTCGCCAAGCTCTGTTGGACATACAAAAGTGAAATCTGCAGGGTAGAAGAAAAATACTGCCCACTTACCTTTCACGTCATCACTGCTTACTTCGATAAATTCGCCGTTGCGAAAGGCTTGTGCAGTAAAAGGTTTGATTTCAGTGTTAATTAAAGCCATGCGTTGCTCCTTAGGGGTTGATGTAAATTGTCCGCGTCTGCGGGTTAACTCAATGGGTTTATAATAAGCTGGCGCTGGATGGATTGATAATTAATACAATCGATTCACGTAATCATAAAAATCGATTAAAAGGCTGTTTCGTGTTCGCTTTATTGGATTTGGCGGGACAGTTCTAATTTGAGAAGAATGGCTTCGATAGCAAACACGTGTGGGTCGACTTGGTGATGCAGGCGCAAGGCGTTGGCCAACTCATAGACATAATCGCGATTTCGACCGCTCGGGCCTTCAGCATTGAAGATATGTTCAGCTATGGCGTGCTCTTCAGCTACACCCAAATAGGCGGCATTGTCAGGCGCAGCAATGTAAACCAAGGCTTGAATGTGCTCACCGCTGATCATCTCTACATCAATCAAATCGCGCAGGTAGCCATTTTTCTCGCGATAGTCGAGGTGGTCAAACACGTCTTGAGAAACCTTAAATACTCGGCCAAAACATTTTTCGTTGCTTTGTTGGTTAAGGGTTAAGACTCGCCCAGGAGCCTCGGGAGTACCGCGGTGATCATGGCTACCTTGCCAAAAACGTCGTGCATAGCCATGAATGAATCCAAATTGGCTTTCTATGTAAGAAAAGTCGACTTTGTATATTAACGAGCCATAACCAAACAGCCAAATATCGTCTAGTTGCGATAGGTCTTGACGCTGTTTGTTTATTGCTTGGGTATCAAAAGCCATAGTAATTGCTTATATCAGTTCAGAAGATTTTGGCTAATTCACAAACCTTAACTACATTTGTAAAGTT
Source organism: Alteromonas sp. (assembly GCA_964230255.1). Lineage (GTDB taxonomy): Bacteria > Pseudomonadota > Gammaproteobacteria > Enterobacterales > Alteromonadaceae > Alteromonas_E. The sequence goes on along the minus strand of CAXRGW010000019.1, from coordinate 157 downwards.
ATACGTAAATGGATACGCATATGGAAATAGATTCACTCACTCAATTAAGTATGTCGCTGTCTAAACCTGGGGTCAAAGGCATTGATAAGTTACGTCTGACTTGTACAGCGATAGCAACTTTAATACCCAATGCTGATCGGGTTAGTTTGTGGGAGTT
>CAXRGW010000018.1:0-4042 GCA_964230255.1 Alteromonas sp. | reverse complement strand
TTTAATCAAGGATACTTTGAACCGAATGATATTCATTCGTTACTGGATTACATCTTCTCTCGCGAGTTCGTGCAATACGGGATCATTTGTTGTGAAAGCGTTGCTCGCCAAGTTAAATGGAGTGAGGCAGATATTGAGCACCTTAAGCGCGCCGCGACGGTTGTATCGGTGTATTCCTACGTCGAGTCGCTATGAAATGGAGCGACGCGGGCTTCGTTAACGGAGTCTGTGTGCTTGACGTATTTATTTAATATTCCATAAACGATTATCGCTGCAATGATTAGCATTAGAAGGGGCAAAAAGTAAAACTCCAATGCCGTATGCAACTGATACTTGTCAGCGTGCCTAAATACTGTTCCACGGTCAGTTAATTGCATACGACAAAGCCCTTCAAATTTGACAGAGAATTCGCCATTAATTAGCCTGCCATCGCTTAATTGAGCTTGGGGTATCCATCCACCACTCGCTGCTCTACGTGAAGACTCTGAATGCCTTATACAGGAGTCGATGGTAGCGTCAATGGGTTGCCACTGAGTCATTATTGTCACTCTGTCATGGAGTAAATAAACGGAAAAAACCACCGGCGTAAAAAGCAGCAATAACAAAAATATTTGACCAGTTCTGAGTAACTCGCGACTTTGCATTGTGTTTCCTCATTGGGAATTGCATTACTGTGCTGTAGTGAACAATAAGCACAAAAAATCAACAATGATTTGTGTGTGACCGCTCTCTTCTACTCCTATTTAACCCGCTAACAACAAGCATAAAAATTGCGCTAAAAACCACTATTCATAGGAGGGTTTGGAGACTCGAGCAGATTCTTGTACTAACCATGTCCTTTACACATCACGTAGACTGCCTCCAAATCGCAATGTCCCTCCAAACCCAACCGAATCAGTTTGAACGACCCCATTGCTCGTTCCTCCATCAAAAACACGATAACGATATTGTGAGTTTGAACCATCGCGTCGATGCTCGCGCACAGTGAGACCGTTGTCTTCAAAATTACTTTGCGCCCCGATAAATGCGGCATTACATACTTGTTATAGGCACAATAAAGCAGCGGCTATCCTTAATTGAGTTTTAAACGTAAAACTTTCCTTAATTCCCTATAGCTCAGAGTGAAACAATGCGATCCCTATTGCCCGGGGAACAGACAATTAACACTTCGCGAAACTATACTAATAAATAGCGTGAGTTGACTTGAAAGGTTTTGAAAAGTTTTGAAATCACTTGATAAAGGCTGGACTACTGCGGATCAGCGCTAACAGCAATATAGCGTCTTACGTAGCCGTATAAAGATGCAGAATCAATAGCGACACCTTGACCGCCTAATCTACCTATCTCGTTTATGAGCTCAGGCGTCGAATGCCAAGTGTAGAGAACAAAAGGCGTTTGAATATTCATTGCGCGAATTTCCTCTAGCAAATGAAGCCCTGCTAATTTATCGCCATGTCGTCCCATATCTGAAATGATGACCTGATACTGATAAAGGGACAACAGACGCAAAGCCTCTTCAGATGATTCAACCGCATAAACAGCCACTTTGTTGTCTTCAAAATAAGCTCGCTCACGCACATTATTCGTTGGGTTATCATCAACCCACAGTATTCTACCTAATGCCCCTGCAGGCTCCTGCGTAATTAGGGGCTTTGTATTAACTTGTATAACGGCGACAACCATTGCTACTAGCATTAGCATGCTAATAACCAATAACGAGATGCTCGGCTTCCAATTTACTTGTTGCGTTAACGAAGTTGATGCTTCGGGTAATTCAGCTTCAGGCCTTTCCAACTGTTTTGCCAATTCAACGGGGAGTCGATACCCTTTTCCGTGTATTGTTTGCATTATTGGGCCATCATACCCTGCTTTAATGAATATTTTGCGAGTATCGGAAATCAACTTCGGCAACGACCACTCGCTAACCACGGTATCAGGCCAAGCGGCGTCCAGTAACTGTTGCTTAGAGCATGTATTTGGATATGCCTTAATCAACAGCTCAAAAACCACAAACGCTCTGTCGTCAATATCGACCAGTGTGCTATTAATTTTCAACTGGCGGTTGGATATATCTAGGCTGAACCCTTGGAAATTTACGACCAAAATTTCATCCAAAACTGCTAAAAATTCGATAATAACAAAACTAGAACAATACGCATTAATTCTTATTATTTCGGGGATGGAACAACACGCCCTAGTGCTCGAGCAAGTAATATCGATTGAAGTAACCACAAATTGTGCTGTATAAATAGTGGTACAATACTCGATTAAAATCACTTTCAGATTTTATTCATGTACGTGGCTGACTCATATGCCTTTCGCCACAACATACCACAATATCCGAGCATTATTTGAAGATTGCTGGGCTTCCGTGAATCCTCAAACCCAGCACATAAACAAAACTGTTAAAACTGTACTAAAACAGCGTTTTTATTGCTTCTGCATCGTAAGGTGCTAAATCATCTAGCTGACCATTTTTCACTTTTGACACCCATTGTGGGTCTTGTAGTAATGCTCGGCCAACGGCAATCATATCGAACTCACCGCGCTCCATTCGCTCAATAAGGTCATTGATCGGACGTGTTTTCGCACCTTCACCCGCAAAGGCACCAAAGAAATCACCACCTAATCCAACGGAGCCTACCGACATGGAAGGAAGACCAGTGATCTTTTTACACCATCCAGCGAGGTTGAGGCCGTCTTTTCCGTCGATTTCAGGAAATTCTGCTTCCCAATAACGACGTTGCGAAGCGTGCAGTATATCTACACCTGAATCAGCGATAGCTTCTAAGAATGGGGTTAACTCGTCTAATGATGTTGTAAGTCGCGATGTGTAGTCTACTTGATGCCATTGCGACCAACGTAAAATAATCGGTGTTTCGCCAACTACTTTGCGAGTTTCCTTGATAACGTCAATCGCGAAAGCTGCGCGGTCAGTTAAATTGCCGCCGAAGCGGTCGGTGCGTTTGTTAGACACCTCCGAAAAGAAGTTATGAATTAAATAACCATGCGCACCGTGAAACTCAATCGCGTCAAAACCCATCCGTGCAGCATCAGCGGCAGCGTCTACATAGGCTTGTGCCATGGCTTCAACATCTTGAGTGCTTGGCTCCTCAAAAACTTGTTTGCCTTTAAGCGTGATACCAGAAGGACTATCAGTCGGCGCGTCTGGGAAGTTACCCGTGCCGGGACGACGCATCACACCTAAATGCCAAAGCTGCGGCGCCATCTTGCCACCGTTTTCATGCACGGCATCAATTACGTTTTGCCAACCATTGAGTGCTTCTTCGCCCCAAAAGTGCGGATAGTTAGGACTGTCTGCGGCGCCTTTGCGCGGCACTAAGGTACCCTCCGAGATTATCAAGCCTACATCAGCCGCTGCGCGACGCGCATAGTAGTCACGCACGTTGTCACCAGGAACGCCTTTTGGGCTAAAGCCTCGCGTCATAGGCGCCATGGCGATTCGATTGCTAAACGTGGTGTTACGGACTGTGATGGGTTCGAATAGAATAGAAGTGCCGGTCATGCGATTAGTCAGTTTTTGGTTATTGTGACATCACTGTAGTCGATATAAGCGGCGCAGAATAATCACAAAAATTTATGTTTTGTTATATTGAATCGGCGCTCATAGCTGTGTGTTTTGAGTAACATGCGAAGCAAACGCAACGAATGTGGTTTTTGCATCAAAACTCCGCCACTTTGACAAACCCGTGTCTGACACATCAAGGCCTTGTGTGTTAAGCTACTCCGAGCAAGTCAGATATCCCCACTTGTTGAAAAATAATTCAAAATTAAGCTATCTCTAGCCATTCTTTTCTGTTATCATTTCGCGCCCTTTTTATCGGGGTAAGGTTAAAAATTGGCCTGAAAGGTCCGTTTTTAGCGGCTTTAGAGGCTCACATGAGTCGTAATTTAACAGCGGAGCACTAACATGATCCAAATGCAAACTAACCTGGATGTTGCCGACAACAGCGGCGCTCGCAGGGTTCAGTGTATTAAGGTTCTAGGTGGCTCGCATCGCCGTTATGCACACATCGGTGAC
>CAXRGW010000017.1:0-54970 GCA_964230255.1 Alteromonas sp. | reverse complement strand
GAGAATCATCTTCGTTAAACGTCATGTCTAATGTCCAATGCAAGCTATTCTCCACGCCCCAATGGTTGCGGATGATACTGTTGAGACGCTCAGCATTAAGACTCAATGAACTGATATAGTACCGTGACTCAGTGGTGACCTTCTCATCAACATGGCGCTCGGCTTCAACGCACACCACCGTTTTAATATGCGACCATCTGTCAGCATCGGTTAACCAACTTTGTTTCATCGCTAACTGAGTACACGTTCTGACTTCAACACGACCATGGCCTGCATCCGTATGCTCATACACTGAATGAGGTATGTCTTGATATTTCTCTCGCCATGCTTTGTGAAACCAGGCTTGTACATCATCATTGAGTTGCCCCTGATTGCCTTTTAGCGCCATAACATAGTCAGCCCCTTTATCGACAATCTGCTTGGCTATCTGATGTTGTGTGCCCATTGCATCAAGCGTGACGGTACAGCCTTTCACATCCAACAAATCAAGCAGTTTAGGGATGGCGGTAATTTCATTACTCTTGTCATCGACTTTTTGCTGACCAAGCACAATGCCATTGGCACAACTCCACGCACTGACCATGTGTAAAGGGTTATCTCTATCCTTGGTGGTAAAACTTCTACGAGCGGATTTACCGTCAATGGCTATCACATCGCCTTCTGTTTGTTGCGCAATGTCCTTCACCCAATCAATGAAACAACGCTGAATCGTTGTTGGATTTAATCGACTTAGTACTCTGGCAATAGTGTCGTGTTTTGGAATGCCGTTGCTAAACGGCAGATACTTCTGTAACCAATCTAACTTGGCGAGCCCAAAGTCTTCAATATCTTCCCATCCCTCGGCCCCTGACATCACTGCACATACTGACAGAAATAGAATATCAATAAGCTGATGCTTCTTACAGCGGTCTATCCGTGGGTCTTCGATAACTGAAAAGTGAGTGATAAAGTTGTTGTTCATGCCGAGAAATCATTATTTTATTTCCCGATATGATCAAAGAATGCTCGTTTAGTTCAATTTAAAATGATCTTGCCCTGTAACAATATCTACGCACCTGAGTTTTTTACTCGACTCTGAAATTTTCAGCCTGTATACTACCGCGTCTTTTTTTAACCGACGCCAAACACAGCGCCACATAATAAAAGCAGGTGGGGCTTAATTGGCTCACACTAAATATCTGATTAGAGAGCGCGTCATCCGGCGCAAAGTTGAGGTAATATAATGCAAGTTTCTGTTGAGACGACTGAAGGTTTACAACGCCGTCTTACTATCACTGTTCCTGCTGATGCAATCGACAGTGCAGTTAAATCTCGCCTACAGCAATTGGCGAAAACACAACGTATTAATGGTTTCCGTCCTGGAAAAGTACCGGTATCTGTAATCAAAAAACGCTATGGAACTGCAGTGCGCCAAGAAGTCGCATCAGATGTAATGCAACGCAATTTCTACGAAGCGATTATGCAGGAAAAAATTACCCCTGCCGGTTATCCAGCGTTTGAGTTGAAAAACGATAAAGACGGCGAAGATTTCTCTTTCGTGGCATCTTTTGAAGTTTACCCAGAAATTGAAGTTAAAGACGTTGATAAGATGAAGGTTGAAAAGCCTGTGGTTGAGATCGAAGACAAAGATCTCGATAACATGATGGTAACTCTTCAAAAGCAACATGCTGAATGGAAAGAGGTTAAGCGTAAAGCGAAGAAAGATGACCGCGTAGTGATCGACTTCGTTGGTACTATTGACGGCGAGGAATTCGAAGGTGGTAAAGCTGAAGACTTTACCTTAGAGCTTGGTAAAGACCGCATGATCCCTGGCTTCGAGAAAGGCTTGGTTGGCGCGAAGAAAGGTGAAGAGGTTGTTACTGAAGTTACTTTCCCTGAAGATTACCACGCTGAAGCGCTTAAAGGTAAGGCTGCTAGCTTCGCGATAAGCGTTAAGAAAGTTGAAGGCCAAGCGTTACCAAAAGTCAACGATGACTTTGCTAAGTTGTTCGGTGTAGAAGAGGGCGGTGTTGACGCATTGCGCGATGAAGTTCGCAAGAACATGCAGCGCGAGCTAGACCAAACATTGAAAGCGCAATTGAAAGAAAACGTTATTGCAGCGCTACTTGAGAAGAACGAAATCGATTTGCCACAAGCGTTGGTTGATCAAGAAGTTGACGCATTGCGCGAACAAGCGAAGCAACGTTTTGAGCAGCAAGGTCAAGGCCAAAACCTTCCAGAACTACCGGCAGATTTGTTCATGGATAACGCTAAACGTCGTGTTTCTGTGGGCCTGTTGTTAGGCGAAGTCATTAAGCAACAAGAGCTTCAAGTGGAATCTGAGCGCGTCGAAGCGTTGATCGAATCAATGGCTTCTGCGTATGAAGATCCAACGGAAGTTGTTGAGTACTACAAGGCGAACGAAGAACTAATGCAACAAATGAACAACGTTGCACTAGAAGAGCAAGCGATTGAATGGATTGCTGCAAATGCTAAAACCAAAGAGGTTAAAAAGGCATTTGACGAGATCATGAACAAACAAGCTTAATCGCGTCGTCTTTGATTGACTTTTATAGTCAGCTACTGATTAAATGCTCGGAACTTTCCGAGCATTTTTTTTTTCTTCAATATAAATAATAAGGTCTCTTCGGCATGAATAACACTTTTGATCCGACCAACGCTTTAGTTCCAATGGTCGTTGAGCAAACGTCCAAAGGTGAGCGCTCATATGATATTTACTCGCGCTTATTAAAGGAGAATGTAATTTTCCTTGTAGGTCAGGTTGAAGACCACATGGCTAATTTAATTGTTGCGCAAATGCTGTTTTTAGAAGCGGAAAACCCAGAGAAAGATATTTACTTATATATTAATTCTCCGGGTGGTTCAGTGACTGCGGGCATGGCGATTTACGATACGATGAATTTTATCAAGCCTGACGTGAGCACTGTATGTGTTGGACAAGCCGCTAGTATGGGGGCATTCTTGTTATCTGGTGGTGCCAAAGGTAAGCGTTATTGTTTGCGCAACTCACGCGTAATGATTCATCAACCATTAGGTGGCTTCCAAGGGCAAGCGTCTGATTTTGAAATTCATGCCAAAGAAATCCTGTCTATTAAAGAGAAAATGAATCACTTGATGGCAGACCACACGGGGCAACCTTATGAGAAAGTTGCTCAAGATACCGATCGCGATAATTTTTTAAGTGCGACGGAAGCCATGGAATATGGTTTAATTGACAAAGTATTATCTAGCCGAGATGACGCGTTAAACGGTTAATCCACTAGACTGATTATTGAGTAATATATTTTACTCGTAGAAGCACAGAGGCAATCTATAAATGACAGACAAGCAAAACGGTGATAGTGATAATAAATTACTGTACTGTTCATTTTGTGGGAAGAGCCAACATGAAGTTCGCAAACTGATTGCTGGGCCCTCAGTATTTATTTGCGATGAGTGTGTTGAATTATGCAACGACATTATTCGCGAAGAAATCAAGGAAATTGCACCAAAGCAGCAACAAGACTCGCTGCCTAAGCCACACGAAATTCACGCTCATCTCGATGACTACGTTATTGGTCAAGAGCATGCTAAAAAAGTATTGTCGGTTGCGGTTTACAATCACTATAAGCGTTTGCGCAATGGTGATGTCCACGAGGGCGTAGAATTAGGTAAGAGTAACATCCTGCTAATCGGTCCAACCGGCAGTGGTAAAACCCTGCTGGCAGAAACGTTAGCGCGTTTACTCGATGTACCGTTTACTATGGCCGATGCTACGACATTAACCGAAGCGGGTTATGTGGGCGAAGACGTCGAGAACATCATTCAGAAGCTGCTGCAAAAATGCGACTATGACGTTGAAAAAGCGCAGCGCGGTATCGTGTATATTGATGAAATCGATAAGATCTCGCGCAAGTCAGATAATCCATCAATCACGCGAGATGTGTCGGGTGAAGGCGTTCAGCAAGCGCTACTCAAATTGATTGAAGGTACGATCGCATCAGTTCCCCCGCAAGGTGGTCGAAAGCATCCTCAGCAAGAATTTTTGCAGGTAGACACGTCAAAGATTCTATTCATCTGTGGTGGTGCATTTGCGGGCTTAGATAAAGTTATTGAGCAACGCGCACATACTGGAACCGGCATAGGTTTTGGTGCCAAGGTTAAGGATGCAGGCGATAAGAAGAAGCTCACTGAGCTATTCCGTAAGGTAGAGCCAGAGGACCTAGTGAAGTACGGTTTGATTCCAGAGTTTATTGGGCGCCTACCTGTAGTGACTAGTTTAGAAGAGCTGAATGAAGAAGCACTGATCCAAATCCTTCGCGAACCCAAAAATGCCATTACTAAACAATATGCGGCATTGTTTGCCATTGAGGACACTGAATTAGAGTTTCGCGATGATGCCTTACACGCAATTGCCAGCAAGGCGATGCAACGCAAGACCGGCGCCCGTGGTTTGCGCTCAATCGTTGAAGCTGTCTTGCTCGATACCATGTATGACTTACCTTCAATGAATGATGTCAGCAAAGTTGTTATCGATGAATCGGTCATTAAAGGTGAATCCAAGCCTATCTTGATTTACGATTCTCAAGACAAGAAAGCAGCATCAGAGTAACACTCGTTTAAAAAAGGCCCAGCAACGGGCCTTTTTTGATGTATAAAGAACAAATCACTGTGGGGTGATTGAACTTTACATCCCAAGCCCCATATAAACCCGATAAGTAGTTTACGAGAAAAAGCATGTCAAAAGAGCAATCACAGCGTATTGAAATGCCAGTGTTGGCGTTGCGCGATGTCGTGGTTTATCCGCATATGGTTATACCGCTGTTTGTAGGGCGAGAAAAATCGATTCGTTGTCTTGATACAGCAATGGCCAATGACAAACAAATCTTCCTTGTGGCACAAAAAGATGCTGGCGTAGATGAGCCCGCTCAGGACGATATCTACAATGTTGGTACTGTGGCCACCATATTGCAACTATTAAAATTACCCGATGGTACCGTCAAAGTTTTGGTTGAGGGGAATGTCCGCGGTCAGGTTGATGGTCTAAGTAGGACTGAGCCTTATTTCGCTGCAGACGTAGAGCAGGTTGTTGGTGAAGCTATCCCAGAAGGAGAGCAAGACGTTTTAATTCGCTCAGCGGTAAACCAATTCGAAGGCTACGTAAAACTCAACAAAAAAATCCCACCGGAAGTACTTACTTCGTTAAACGGTATCGAAGACGCGGCGCGTTTGGCTGATACCATGGCTGCGCACATGCCGCTGAAGTTAGCGGAGAAACAAAAAGTATTAGAAATGGCTGGTGTCAATGAGCGTATTGAATATTTGATGGCGCTTATGGAAGGCGAAATTGACGTGCTACAAGTGGAAAAGAAAATTCGCACGCGCGTGAAAAAGCAGATGGAGAAAAGTCAGCGTGAGTACTATCTGAATGAGCAGATGAAAGCCATACAGAAAGAACTTGGCGAGCTAGACGAGGCGCCAGACGAATTTGAAGCGCTGAATAAAAAAATCGACGAAGCAAAAATGCCTGAAGAGGCCAAAGATAAAGCCGTTGCGGAGCTCAAGAAACTCAAGATGATGTCGCCTATGTCGGCTGAGGCAACAGTTGTGCGCAGTTATATTGATTGGTTAACTGGTGTTCCATGGCATAAGCGTTCTGCAGTTAAAAAGGATTTGGGTAAAGCTGAGAAAATTCTGGATTCGGATCACTACGGTTTGGAGAAGGTTAAAGAACGCATCATCGAATACCTCGCCGTGCAGCAGCGTGTAAAGAAACTCAAAGGTCCTATTCTCTGTTTGGTGGGCCCTCCTGGTGTCGGTAAAACGTCCCTGGGTCAATCGATCGCAAAAGCGACTGGTCGCAAATACGTCCGCATGGCATTGGGGGGCGTTCGTGATGAAGCTGAAATTCGTGGGCACCGTCGGACTTACATTGGCTCTATGCCGGGTAAGTTGATTCAAAAGATGTCAAAAGTCGGCGTTAAGAACCCCCTGTTTTTATTGGATGAAATCGACAAAATGTCTTCTGATATGCGCGGTGATCCTAGTTCTGCATTGCTAGAGGTGCTTGATCCTGAGCAAAACAGCAGTTTCAGTGATCATTACTTGGAAGTCGACTACGACTTATCCGACGTAATGTTTGTTGCAACATCGAACAGTATGAACATTCCGGGTCCATTGTTGGACCGTATGGAAGTGATTCGTCTATCCGGTTATACCGAAGACGAAAAGTTGAACATCGCACAGCGCCACTTAGTGTCCAAACAGATTGAACGCAATGGTCTCAAAAACGACGAATTGGAAATCATGGATTCGGCGATTCTCGGTATGATTCGTTATTACACGAGAGAAGCAGGTGTGCGTAGCTTAGAAAGAGAAGTTTCCAAGGTTTGTCGTAAGGCTGTTAAACATATCCTGCTTAATGAAAACGCCGGTAAGGTCGTTGTAACCCAAGATAACTTAAAAGAATATCTTGGGGTACAGCGCTTTGACTATGGTAAGGCTGATAAGCAAAACCAAATTGGTCAAGTTACCGGATTAGCTTGGACGCAAGTCGGTGGTGATTTACTTACCATTGAAACAACTTCAGTGATTGGTAAAGGCAAAATGACCTTTACCGGCTCGCTAGGCGACGTTATGCAAGAGTCGATCAAGACTGCCATGACCGTGGTACGCAGTCGAGCGGAGAAGTTGCGGATCAATAATGATTTTCATGAGAAACGCGATATCCATGTGCACGTACCTGAAGGTGCAACACCGAAAGATGGACCGAGTGCTGGTATAGGTATGTGTACAGCATTGGTTTCTTGTTTAACCGGTAACCCAGTGAAGTGCGACGTAGCAATGACCGGCGAGATTACTTTGCGCGGCGAAGTATTGGCAATTGGCGGCTTGAAAGAAAAGTTATTAGCAGCTCATCGCGGTGGGATTAAAACGGTGGTTATTCCGCACGAGAATGAGCGTGACTTGGAAGAAATCCCCGAGAATGTGAAGAAAGATTTGTCAATTCACCCTGTACGCTGGATTGACGAAGTACTCGATATTGCTTTGCAAGAACCTGTAGAGTCGTTTTCTGTAGCGGCCGAATGATAGTAGTTTAAGACCGCCAAACATGTTCAAAGTGCCCGTAAATTGGGCGCTTGGGTATGGGGTGGTTAAAAAGTAACCGGCGATGGCTATTTTTTTGCACTTTTTTAACGAATATAGCTTCACACTGCAAATAGTTGTGATACCTTTAATGGGTATTCGCTTCTAGCCTTTGCCACCAAAGGGGTGGCAGCTTACTCGAAACAAGTTAATAAATTGTAAACAGATGCTTGATGTTATTCATCAGGCTTGCTATAACAACTTGGCAAAAACGGTTTTGCCTCACAAAAATAACAACCGAAGGGGATCTTATTGTGAACAAGTCTCAACTCATTGACACCATTGCTGCTAGTGCAGATATTTCAAAAGCAGCGGCAGGACGTGCTCTAGACGCTTTCACAGACGCTGTGACTGCAGCATTGAAAGATGGTGATCAAGTAGCACTTGTTGGTTTTGGTACTTTCTCAGTACGCGAGCGTGCAGCTCGTAGTGGTCGTAACCCACAAACTGGCCAAACAATTCAAATCGCAGCTGCGAAAGTTCCATCTTTTAAAGCTGGTAAAGCTCTTAAAGATGCATGTAACTAATACACCGTATTAAGTATTGCGTACGAAAGCCCCTGACAAAGTCAGGGGCTTTTTTTATCTGCAAATAAATATTCAGCAGTCACTCGCCAATCGGCGCATTTTCGTTGCCGCTTATTGAAATAAGCTGTCGAGATATTTTCTAATTGCGGTATAATTCGCGCCCGAAAAATATAAATCCACGCGTTGTTCATAGATAGACGCAGTTAATGGTGTTATGGAGAGTTTCTAGGCCATGTTAGAAAGAATTAGAGAAGGTGCTCAAGGGCCTTGGGCAATGGTAATTATTGCCTTGATAGTCTTGAGCTTTGTGTTTGCGGGAGTGGGTAGTTATTTAACTGGCTCGACCGAAACCGCAGTCGCTTCAGTTAATGGTGTTGAAATCCAACAGAATACGTTAGAGCGCGCGTATCAAGCCGAACGCAATCGCCTAGAGTCTCAGTTTGGTGAGGGCATCGCGGCACTTTTTGCTAACCCTGAGTATTTGCAAGACTTCCGCCAAGGCGTTTTGGATCGATTGATCGGCGAAGAGCTGGTTGAGCAAAAAGCGCAAGCGTTAGGGCTGCGTGTTAGCGATGACCAAATTCGCGCTACCATTCGCAATATGCCCGAATTCCAAGTCGGTGGTCAATTTAACAACGAGCGTTATCAGGCTATTATTCAGCAAGCCGGTTTCCAACCGAATAGTTTCCGCGACTATTTACGTGCAGAAATGACACGCGATCAACTGACCCGCGCTTTAGCAGGTAGTGAATTTACGTTGCCTAGCGAAATTCAACAAGCGAATTTACTCCAAGTTCAAACGCGTAATATCGAAGTACTAACTGTCGCTGCACAACCTTTTGCTGAGGCAATCGAGCTGTCAGAAGACGATATCAACGGGTTTTATCAAGCAAACCTTGATTCATACGATACCGAGAAAAAAGTAGGCTTAGCCTATGTAGAGCTTCGCGTAGCTGACTTGCTCAGTGACGTTGATGTCACTGAAGACGAGATTCTCGAGTATTACACTCAGAATGAAGACAGTTATATGACTGAAGAAGAACGTCGAGTTTCACACATAATGGTCGAATTAGGTGATGATGAAGCGGCTGCTGAAGCTGAAGCTGCCGCCTTGTTAGTGCGCGTTCAAGAAGGTGAAGATTTCGCTGCGCTAGCAGAAGCTGAATCAGATGATATTGCCAGTGCTGAGTTAGGTGGTGACTTAGACTTTTTCGGTCGTGACATTATGGAGCCCGCTTTCGAAGAAGCGGCATTTGCGTTAGCGAACATCGGTGATGTTACTGAAGTCATCAAAACTGATTTCGGCTTTCACATAATCAAACTAACTGACGTCAGACCAGAAGACGTTTCGCCATTAGCTGAAGTTCAAGATGACATCCGTTTGTTACTTGAGACTGATAAAGCAACAGGTATATTTTATGCTCGCCAACAAGACATGGCGCAATTGGCATTCGAAATGCCTGATAGCCTAGTCGACGTTGCTGGCGCGACCGGTGTTGAAGTTAAAACTACTGAATTGTTTGCCAACGGCGCCGCACCAGCGGAAGTAAACTTCCCGCAAGTTATGGCTGTTGCGTTTTCTTCAGAAATTATCGATGACGGCGTAAATTCTGACGTTATCCAAATCGATGATGATCATGTAATGGTAGTGCGTGCTGAGCAATACGAGCCGCAACGCACAAAATCACTTGATGAAGTTCGCGAAGAAATAGAAACTGCTTTGCGCGCTGAACGCGCTCAACAAGAAGCGTTGGCGTTTGCTGATGGCCTACTGACTAAGCTTCTTGCTGACGAATCAATTGATACAGAATTAGCAGAAAATTCGCTGCAGTGGGAATCTTTTTCTGACCTAACAAGAATGATGTCTACACCTGGACTACAGGTTGTTGAACAGGCGTTTACGTTGGGCCTTGAGCAAGATAAGAATGTCACAACAGTAGCTAAAAACAATGGTGACGTAGCGCTTATCAAACTTATTGGTGTTGAGTCACCTGCTGATGCAGACCAAGCTCAACTTGATGCACTGAAGCAAAGATTGACCTCGACTTATAGTCAGACTAACTATGCGGCGTTTGTCGATGCATTGCGTGCAGAAGCTGATGTACTAGTGTTTGCCCGCTAATCTGAACAAGTTTCTTAGAAAGCCCCGCCATTATCGCGGGGCTTTTTTATTGATCCTGAGTTATAAATAGCAATAGTGTGTAAGCTAAAGCAATCACTACTGAGAACAATAAAATATAAGTAAAACCCTGCTTACCTTGACCAAGGGTATACCCTCTGGATTTTAGATAAAAAATCCAAACAATACACAATGTGATCGGAATCAAAGCCAAAAAGCGAATCAATGCAAAGCTCCCGTGTTAAGTTTCCACTAGTCTGCTTTAATACGAATACACAGTCAAAAAGGCCACTAGGTTTCAGTAATTTTTTGTGGCATGTCGAATCAAGGCACCACAAACTATTTGTCACAATACTGTCGTTTTGCAGTAATGAAAATGTCATTGAGAATAGGCAAGCTTGCCAATCATGCATCGACAGGAATAGTCGTTTATGTCAGTTTCTCAGCCACACTTGCACTATCATACCGGCGCATTAGCGATTGCCGAAGCGCTAATTGCTAAACCTTCAGTTACCCCAAATGATGCAGGTTGCCAAGACTTTCTATGCGAGCGCCTTGAGTTACTTGGTTTTACTTGTACTCGCTTACAAGTCAATGGGGTGAGCAATCTTCTAGCACGCATCGGTTCAGGTCCGCGTCACGTAGCATTCAATGGTCATACAGACGTTGTCCCTGCGGGTGACCTAAGCAGGTGGCACTCAAAGCCTTTTGAACCTGTTGTTAAGGCGGGGCGATTGTACGGGCGTGGTGCAGCAGATATGAAGACTGGATTGGCAGCAATGCTTGCAGCTTGCGAAGGCTTTGATTGGCAAACCCTCGCAACAGATCTCACTTTTTGGTGGTTAATAACCAGTGATGAGGAAGGCGAAGCTGAAGATGGTAGTTTGGCCATTCAACACTATTTGCGTAAACAAGGTGTTGAATTGAGTAATGTGCTAATTGCCGAGCCGACAGCTGCATCTGCAGCTGGCGATTGTATCAAAGTGGGCAGAAGAGGTTCACTGTCTGGCAGAGTAAACATTTGTGGTCGACAAGGCCATGTCGCCTATCCAAAGCAAACCGTTAATGCCGCGCTAATTGCCGCAAAAGTGGCTACTGCACTTGCGGATATTGAATTTGAACAAGGCTCCACCGACTTTCCTGGTACAACGCTACAAGTGACTCAGATTGACAGTGGGGCACACATTGATAACTTGGTGCCTGGCCGAGCGTCGGTAGCATTCAACGTACGCTACGCTAGCGATTTCAATGAAATGTCATTAAAGCGATTGCTGATTGACCAGATAACGGCTGTTGGCGCAGATCTAGAAATCCTCTGGGAGCGCCCTTGCGAAGCTTATTTATCAAGTCCAACAGATGACCAAGGGTGTCTTATCAACCTAGCTGAGGCTGCAATCTTTAAGCAGCTTGGGCGTTTTCCTGTGTTGAGTACCGCGGGCGGTACCTCAGATGGGCGATTTTTCGCCTCTGAGCAAACCCAGGTGATTGAAGTGGGGGTGTCTAATCAAACCATCCATCAAGCTAATGAATCTATTGCGCTGGAAGACCTAGCGCAATTAACCGGGATATTCAGACATATCTTATCTGACTGGTTAGGACGATAAAGCCATCAACGTTAGCCAGTTAACTGGCTAACGAATTGTCTAGGTGGGGTTTAATATAGCGACTGAATTTCTTATCTTTCAACATATGCATATCAGAGACTACGAATCCGTCGATACAATCGTTAAATTCTGGGTCTATATTGAAACCTAAGAAACACACACCCTTTTCAGTAGTCAGTTCTGAATACTGTTTCAACAACGTGGGTACATTGACCCCCATATTGGCGAGCAAATGTTTCAACCGCTTGAACCCTTCACTACTATTGAGTCCGGAAAATGTTGAATCTTCACTCGGATCCACGGGGTAGGGCAGCTTACCCTGTACCGACAACTCGGGTATTGTGACGAGCTGGGAGTAGTTATTGGCGTAATAATCAACCAATAGGCGAACTGCTGCAGCGGGGAAAGCATTGCTGATACTGACCGGGCCAAACATGTAGCGAAAGCGTGGGTAACGAGCGAGAAATGCACCAATGCCAAACCACAAGTAATCTAAGCTGCGCTTACCCCAGTAGCGAGGCTGAACGAAACTTCGACCTAGCTCTAAGCCGTGTTCAAACATTTCATTACAACCCTTGCCGTAATCAAATAGCGTTGCTGAATACAATCCAGTTGGATGCTCAGGTTGACTCAATAACGCCGCGTCTCCTAAACGGTAGGCACCTACAATTTCTAGATCGTTTTCGTCCCAGAGCAGCAAATGATAGTAATGGCTGTCGAATGGATCGATATCTCGACGTTTTAATGAGCCTTCGCCAACGGCGCGAAAAGCCAGTTCCCGCAAGCGCCCAATCTCGCGCATGATCGCAGAACTTCCCATGTGTTGATAAAGAAAAATCTGTTTGCCATCGGCTGTTTCTCCCAGCCGCTCACACTGGTTGTGGATCGCACTTTTGAGTACTTTGCGATCTTCTGGCGCAGCAATCGGACGTTGAGTAGCCAAGGGTAAACGCTTGCCACCGGCCACTCTATACAAATGCGTCTTAAAAATTTTAGCTAAATCCGGCAACGGCAATTGAATATTGGCGTAACTAGAGTGAGGGATAACTTCACCCATTCGCATGGGGATGTGTTTGCGCTTCTGTTTAAACATTTCTTTGACTAAAAGCGCTGTTGCCAAAGGCTTGTACAACATAGATGCACCATAAAAGAGTGGCGAGTTTTTAGCGTCAATAAACACCGGCAGTATTGGTGCTTGAGCGGCTTTTGCAATGCGTAAAAAGCCACTGTGCCAGTGGGTATCACGCACACCTTGCGGGCGCAATCGCGATACTTCGCCAGCAGGGAAAATCAATACTGCACCTTCGTCTTGCAAATGCTGTTGTATATTCAGTAAGTGCTGTTTAGGCGTACCACCCTGCATATTATTTACGGGGAGTAACATGCCATTCAATGGTTTGATTGCCATTAGCATTTGGTTCGCAACAACTTTCAAATCACTGCGAACTTTACTCACCACTTTTATAAGGGCAAGCGCATCGAGAGAACCTATGGGATGGTTAGCTATGATTAGCAGCTTGCCTGATGCGGGAATGTTCTCACGTTCTACATCGCGTGCGGAACAGCTAATACTGAAGTACTCAAGTACTTGCTCGACAAAGTCAATATCGTGCAAGTGCGGATACAATCGCTCAAATTCAGCGAACTCACGCTCGTGTAGCAAGTGTCGAAGCACAAACCCCGAAGACTTAAATAGCAGTGGGTGACGCTTTAGCGCAGGATAATGCTCTTCTAGCACGGTATTTACATTAAACATGGTTGTCGTCCTTGGTCTAAGCTGCCTGTCTTATTGAATTTACTAAGTCGGTAGGTTCGAACAATTTCGCTTGCAGAATGGATGCTGTCATTAATTGTAATTCACCGTTTTTGTTTTCGATGAGTGCTGAGCAACTATCTACCCAATCACCGTCGTTGACGTAGTGTATATTGCGCAATGACACGGACTCTGGATAGTGAATATGGCCGCAGATAACCCCGTTTAAACCATGTTCCTCTGCGCGTTTGCAGGCTGCGTTTCGGTATCGGTCGATAGCGAGGTTCGCGCCCTTGATCCGACGTTTAATGTAACTGGCCAGCGACCAATAGCGCTTATTGCGCTTTTGCATATAAGCGTTGTACCAACGATTCAGCGTTAATAGGAACTCGTAGCCTTTGTCACCCATCCATTCGTGGAAACGACCTAAGGTAACATCGGCATCAAATTGATCACCGTGTAAGACCAGATATTTGGCACCAGTGGCTGTTTCGTGGATTGTTTCACGCTGAATCGCAATGTTACCAAAGTGCATACCCGAGTATTTTTGGAGTGGCGCGTCGTGATTGCCCGGAAGAAACACAACACGCGTATCCGAATGGCTAATTTCAATCAGGCGATGTAGTACATCGTTGTGGGCCTTGGGCCAGCGGAATTGCTTACTCATTTGCCACATATCGACTATATCGCCGACTAAATACAGCGTTTTGCACTCGAGGTTGTTGAGAAAAGATAAGAGAAATTCAGCTTTGCAATCGATGCTGCCCAGATGAATATCGGATAGAAAAACGCTGCGCGCAGTTATTTTGTTTGTTTGCATGATCAACCAAGCAAAAGTAATTTACTTGGTCGTATACCTTAGACGTGTAACTTGACACTTCAGTGAAATTATCATGACGGTGCGATGACAGTTACACCAGAACCACGCAGTTAAGTGCTGCGTAGTTCATTGAACGTATGTTTTATGATTGAGTGTTGCGCGTTTCGATTGATGAGTTAGCCATAAACGCTGTAAATACTGCCCAAACCGCAACATTCTGTTGCATATCCGCGGGGTTGATTTTATCAAACGTGTCATCTGGCGTGTGGTGATAGTCAAAATAATAGGTACCGTCTTGGCGCAAGTTGACTACTGGAACATTGTGCTTGGGTAACATTGAAACATCTGGTCCGCCCGTGGCCTCATTGTTGCCACGTTCGACACCTAAAGGTGCCAATGCGGCAAACAGCGACTCAGCTTGATTAAAGCCTGTAGGTGAAAATAAAGTATCGAGGCGATAGATTTTACCTGCGCCGAAATCACTCTCGGCAGCCACGATCAAATTACCCAAATTATCTCTTTCTAAGCGCGTGTATTCGTGTGCACCGACCAAGCCAATTTCTTCAGCAGCATACAAAACCACACGTATAGTTCTTTTCGGCTGGCCTAGCTGTTCTTTTATCAACTTAGCTGCCGCCATCACAATACCGACACCAGCACCATCGTCCAGTGCACCTGTGCCTTCATCCCAGGAGTCTAGGTGAGCAGAAATTAATACGATTTCTTCAGGTCGCTCAGTACCGGTAAATTCACCAATGACATTGTATGAGGTTTGCCAGCCCAACTCTTTAGCGCGAAGGTGCACATCAAGTGTCACTGTATTTCCTTTGTCGACCATTGCTGCAATTGTATCGGCATCAGCATTGGATAATGCACCCGCTGGAATTTTTTCAACGTCATCGGCATAACGCATGATGCCGGTATGGGCAAAACGAGAATTTGCAGTACCCACCGAGCGAATTAGGATCGCACTGGCACCCAGCCTCGCGGCTTCAACAGCACCGCGCACGCGGCCACTTACTACCGGGCCGTAGCCACGTCCAGCTTTATCACGTGTCATGCGGTGATTGATGAAGACTATTTTACCTTGCACATCTTCTACAGACATTGTTTGCAAATGTTCTAGCGACTCAGCCATTATGATCTCGGCTTGTAAGCCTTTATCTGGTGTCGCAATTGAACCACCTAGAGCAGTGATCACTAAATCGTGTTCATAGGGAGCGGTTACCTTGGCATCAGCTAACCCTCTAGACCAGTTGCGCACTCGCACAGGCTGGGTAAAGACGCGGTCAAAGCCCAATTCTGCGAATTTCGCTTGTGCCCAATCGACGGCGCGTTTATCGCCACAACTGCCAGGGATTCTTGGGCCGACTTCAACGGTTAGAGATTTGACAATTTCTAAACCCAAGTCAGACGCTAATGCATACTCTGATAGCTCAGTGTATGGCGGCTGAGTGTTATTGGCAGTTTGGCTGCAACCTAGCGTGAGAATGGCAGCAGTAAAGGCGACAGCTGCTAAGCGGCAAAAACGTCTCATGAGGGGTCCTTTAGTTGAATAATCTGCAGTATCTTAGCGCGTAGTGAAAGGACTTAGAAGGCGATGGTAGTCACTGGGTAGATGACAGGCACAAAAAAAGCGCCAAAAGGCGCTTTTTTGCGAAACGATAGCCACCGTTATGCTAATGCTTTGATCTGTGCAGCAAGGCGGCTCTTATGGCGTGCCGCTTTGTTTTTATGGATCAAACCACGTGCAGCCATACGGTCAAGAACCGGTTGAGCTGCTGCAAAAGCAGTTTGTGCAGTGGCTTTATCGCCAGCTTCAATAGCCGCAACCACCTTTTTAAGGCTGGTGCGAGTCATGGAGCGACGGCTGGCGTTGTGCTGACGACGCTTTTCGGCCTGGATGGCACGTTTCTTAGCAGACTTAATGTTAGCCAAGGTGTAACTCCCAAAAAACAGGTAAAAAATAAGGGTGCGGATTGTGCCTAGTCCAGTGTCTAAAGTCAACTGTTTTTGACTATTTACGCGCTAATCGAGTAAATACTTGGTCAGTCATCACAAGATGACACTTTAGGGCGCTTTGATGTACTCTTAAGGGCGTTATTTTCAGTGCGTGAATTACCAATCAGAAAGCACTGTCTTTTTACTGAATCTCATACTCCCGGAATGTTAACAAAGGAACTAGGGTTGTCTGCAAAACTTCTTAAATCGGGCATGATCGTTAGCTCGATGACATTCATCTCCCGAGTGCTTGGCTTGATAAGGGACGCCGTGGTTGCCAACATAATGGGAGACAACGCTGCGGCCGACGTATTTTTCTTCGCTAACAAGATCCCTAATTTTTTGCGTCGTTTGTTTGCCGAGGGTGCGTTTTCTCAGGCGTTTGTACCCGTATTGACTGAAGTCCATCAAAAACAAAGCAAGCAACTACAACTAGAGTTTATCGCTAAGGTGTCTGGAACCTTGGGAATGATCGTGTTTATCTTGGCGATCCTTGGCGTTATTGGTTCGCCGGTCATAGCGGCGCTATTTGGCACAGGCTGGTTTATTGACTACCTCAACGATGGGCCTGCGGGTGAGAAATTCGAGCTTGCATCTTTGATGCTTAAAATAACCTTTCCCTATATTGCGTTTATTTCCATGGTCGGTATTGCTGGCGCAGTGCTCAATACATTAAACAAGTTTGCTGTGGCGGCATTTACGCCGGTGTTGTTGAATTTGTCGATAATAGGTTGCGCGATTTGGATGACACCACAGCTAGACGAACCAGCAATTGCTTTAGCGTGGGGCGTGTTTATTGGCGGTATCGTTCAGTTGTTATTTCAGCTACCCTTTTTGTGGCGGGCAGGTTGCTTTGTGAGACCGCGTTGGGGCTGGTCAGATCCGAATGTTACTAGGGTCCGCAAATTAATGATACCTGCCTTGTTTGGTGTTAGCGTTAGCCAGATTAATTTGCTCTTGGACACCTTTATTGCGAGCTTTTTGGTCACGGGCTCGATTAGTTGGTTGTATTATTCTGATCGCTTATTGGAGTTCCCGCTAGGATTGTTTGGAATCGCCATAGCCACCGTAATACTGCCAACCTTGTCGCGAGACCACGTAGCCAAAAACATCACCAATTTTGCCGCAAATATGGACTGGGCGGTGCGTATGGTATGTGTGCTTGGTATTCCGGCTGCGGCAGGTTTGTTTGTCTTAGCCGAGCCAATTCTCACGGTGATTTTTGAACGCGGTGCGTTTACTGCTGAGACGGCCTTTAAGGCTTCACTTAGTTTAATGGCGTACTCATTAGGTTTGCTAAGCTTTATGCTCGTCAAGGTTTTAGCACCGGGCTTTTTTAGTCGGCAAGATACCAAAACACCGGTTAAGTTTGGTATCTGGTGCATGGTTGCCAATATGGTCTTTAACCTGATTTTGGCAATAC
This sequence comes from Alteromonas sp., assembly GCA_964230255.1. Classification (GTDB taxonomy): domain Bacteria; phylum Pseudomonadota; class Gammaproteobacteria; order Enterobacterales; family Alteromonadaceae; genus Alteromonas_E. The sequence continues at coordinate 37,598 of CAXRGW010000017.1, read as the reverse complement.
CTTTTGGGTACATTGGTTTAGCGCTTGCCACCTCTCTGTCTGCCACAATGAATGCCGGGTTGCTTTTCTATGCTTTGGCAAAGCAAGGCGTGTACCGTGTTTCCGGAGCTACTTTGAGTTTTGTCTTGCGTGTTGTACTTGCTGCGCTTGGAATGGCGGTATTTGTCACGTATTTACCACAACTTGAATGGGCGGAAATGGCGGAGCTCGAGCGAGTGTTCGCGTTGTTGACGCAAATATTCCTGGCTGCCGTGTTATTTGTGGTTGCACTTTTGTTGTTAGGTATTCGGCCGCGTCACATAAAGCACGTAAATGCTGGATAAAATTAAGCCGTTGAGTAATTGGTATTCGACGCAAGGTCGTTTATAATCGCGAGCTTTGCAATTTGCCGGCTGAAATGAGGGTTAAACGTGGAGTTGGTGCACGGTTTACACAATCTGCGCGATAAACACCAAGGTTGTGTATTGACCATCGGCAAGTTCGACGGTGTTCACCTTGGTCACCAAGCCGTGTTAGCTCAGCTACAGAACCAAGCGCAACAGCGCCAATTACCGGCTTCGGTGATGGTTTTTGAACCACAGCCTGAAGAAGTTTTTTTACCGCAATCAGCGCCTGCGCGTTTGAGTACGTTACGCGACAAATACGAAGCGCTTGAAGCCTTGGGTATCGACCGACTTATCTGTGTCAAATTCAATGCCAAATTTGCTAGTCAGTCACCGCAAACGTTTGTGCAAGATTTGCTGATCGATCGTTTAGGCGTTGAGTTTTTGGTTGTCGGTGATGATTTTCGCTTCGGTAAAGCGCGGCAAGGTGATTTTGCTATGTTGGTTGACGCTGGCGCCAAGAATGGCTTTTCCGTGGTTAATACGCAGAGTTTACGGATGGCTGATTGTCGCGTTAGCTCTACGGCTATTCGCGAAGCCTTGGAGAGGGGCGACTTTAGGCAGGCGGAAAACATGTTAGGCAGGCCGTTTTGCATCACTGGAAAAGTGGTTCATGGAGAAAAACGCGGGCGTACAATTGGTTTCCCGACTGCCAACGTATTGCTAAAACGTATGAATGCCCCCATTGCTGGGGTATTTGCAGTGCAGGTCACGGTCGGCACTACTATTTATGGCGGTGTTGCCAACATTGGCCATCGTCCGACGGTTAATGGCACTCGCTCACAGCTTGAAGTGCACGTATTTAATTTCGACGGTAACTTGTACGGTAAACGTATCGCGGTTATGCCTATTGCAAAAATACGCGATGAACAAAAATTTGAATCTTTTGAGCGCTTAAAACAGCAAATCGAGCTCGATGCTGAATTAGCCAAACAGCGCTTGGCAACGAAAACATTTTAAAATTGGATTGAACAACGCATGAGTGACTACAAAGCCACCCTTAACTTACCTGATACCGCTTTTCCAATGCGCGGTAACTTAGCTCAACGCGAGCCGCAGATGCTTAAAGCTTGGCAACAGAAAGAGCTTTATAAGCAAATTCGCGCCGCCAAAGCAGGTAAGAAACCATTTATTTTGCACGATGGTCCTCCTTATGCGAACGGTAATATTCATATAGGCCACGCCGTTAACAAAATTCTGAAAGACATCATTGTTAAGTCTAAGACCTTGGCCGATTTTGATGCGCCATACGTGCCGGGTTGGGACTGTCACGGCTTACCTATTGAATTAATGGTTGAGAAAAAGGTTGGTAAGCCTGGTCACAAAGTATCAGCGGCAGAGTTTCGCGAAAAATGTCGTGCCTATGCGCAAGGTCAAGTCGATGGTCAATTGAAAGACTTCGTACGTTTAGGTGTGTTAGGTGATTGGGAAAACCCATACAAGACAATGGATTTTGCTTCTGAAGCCAATATTATTCGTGCTTTGGCCAAGATTGTTGCAAATGGACACGTCCAAAAAGGCTTTAAGCCAGTGCATTGGTGTACCGATTGTGGTTCTGCGCTCGCTGAAGCCGAAGTTGAATATAAAGACAAAGTGTCACCGGCAATTGACGTAGCCTTCCCGATTGTTGACGTTGCAGCATATGCGACTGTATTTGGTGTTGCCGAAACTGAAGCCACTGATGCTGCGGTGGTTATCTGGACAACAACCCCATGGACTATTCCTGCTAACCGTGCAATTTCTTTGCATCCAGAGCTGAGCTATTCGTTAGTAGAAATGCAACTTGAACACGGCGCGCGCAAGTTAATAGTAGCTGAAGATTTAGTGACTAGCTGTGCTGAGCGTTATGCCGCGCAATCAGTGAAGGTTCTAGCAACCACCAGTGGTGCGAAGTTAGAGCGGTTAAAAGCTAACCATCCATTGTTAGCGCTTGAAGTGCCGTTAATCTTGGGCGAACACGTGACGACTGAGTCGGGTACTGGTTGTGTACACACAGCGCCAGCGCATGGTGTGGACGATTTTAATGTAGGCAAACAATACAACCTAGAAGTGTATAACCCCGTAGGCAGTAATGGTGTTTATGTAGAAGGTACGCCAATGTTTGCCGGTCAACATGTGTTTAAAGCTAATGACAATATCATTGAAGCATTGGCTGAAAGCGGCAATTTAATTCTGAACGTTAAGTATACTCATAGCTACCCACACTGTTGGCGACACAAAACGCCGATTATTTTCCGCGCAACGCCGCAGTGGTTCATCAGTATGGACAAAAAAACATTGCGTAGTGAGTCAATTGAAGAAATTCATAAAACTGAGTGGATACCTGGTTGGGGTGAAGATCGCATCGAAGGAATGGTTGAAGGCCGTCCCGACTGGTGTATATCACGTCAGCGCACTTGGGGCGTGCCGATCCCTTTATTCATCCACAAAGCGACGGGAGAAATGCACCCTGGCTCAGTTGAGATTATGGAAAAGGTAGCTCAAGCGGTTGAGAAACGCGGTATTCAAGCATGGTGGGATCTTTCTGACGAAGAATTGCTCGGCGCAGACGTCGGTGACTACGAGAAAGTTACTGATACTCTTGACGTATGGTTTGACTCAGGCGTAACCCATCATTTTGTGGTCGACTGTCGAGACGATTTACCTGCTGCGGCGGACCTGTACCTCGAAGGCTCAGACCAACATCGCGGTTGGTTCATGTCGTCATTGATGTCGTCAGTGGCAATGAGTGGTCATGCGCCATATAAGCAGGTATTAACGCACGGTTTTACCGTTGACGCCGAAGGCAAGAAAATGTCTAAGTCGCTAGGTAATGTTGTAGCGCCGCAAGATGTGACCAACAAATTAGGTGCAGATATTTTGCGCCTTTGGGTAGCGTCTACGGATTATCGCAGTGAAATTGCAGTATCTGATGAGATCTTAAAACGCTCTGCGGATGCCTATCGTCGGATCCGCAATACCTCACGCTTCCTACTATCTAACCTGAATGGCTTTGACCCAGCAACTGATCTCGTTGCGATAGAAGATATGGTTGCACTTGATCAATGGGCCGTTCAGCGAGCACTTAATGTGCAACAGCAGATCACAGCTGCCTATGATAAGTATGACTTACTCGCAGTAACCCAATTGCTGATGCAATTCTGCTCGATTGAAATGGGGAGTTTTTACCTCGATATCATCAAAGATCGTCAGTATACGGCCAAAGCAGACAGTCACGCGCGTCGTTCATGTCAATCAGCCCTTTATCATATCGTTGAAGCGCTAGTGCGTTGGATGGCGCCTATTATGAGCTTTACTGCTCAAGAAGTGTGGCAAGCGCTACCAGGTGAGCACGATGAGTTTGTCTTTACCGATACTTGGTATGAAGGTCTTAAGCCATCAGCGTCGGCACTGGACAACGATTTTTGGCAACAGGTAATGGCGGTTAAAACTGCAGTAAATCGCTGTTTAGAGAATGCGCGTAAGGAATCGGTGCTAGGTGGTTCACTCGAGGCAAAAGTCACTTTGTTTGTCGATGACAAGATTGAGGCGCTACTTAGTCAGTTAGGTGAGGAGTTGCGCTTTGTTCTGATTTGTTCTGAAGTGTCGTTACAAGGTGGTACGGATGCACAAGCCACTGAAACTGACGTTGCCGGTTTGAGTGTGCTGGTAGAAAAGACCCAAGGACATAAGTGCGTGCGTTGTTGGCATTACACAGATGATGTTGGTTCGAACCCCGACCATCCAGAGCTTTGCGGACGTTGTGTGACCAACGTTGAAGGCGAGGGAGAGGCGCGTCAATATGCCTAATTTAATTGCCAACACTGGCTTGCGATTCTTGTGGATCTCTGTCGTAGTGTTAATACTCGATCAGTGGACTAAATTCGCTGTGGTCGATTCGATGCGACTGTATGAGTCAATTCAAATTACGAGCTTCTTTAATATGACCTATGTTCGTAATTATGGCGCTGCGTTTAGCATCTTACATGATGCAGGTGGTTGGCAACGTTGGTTCTTCACTGCTATAGCGGTAGTGGTAAGTGCATTATTACTCTATTGGCTGAAACAGGCACCCAAGCAACAATTGCGCTTGCCCATAGCGTTTTGCTTTATTTTAGGCGGAGCAATTGGCAACGTTTATGATCGCTTAGTACACGGTTACGTAATAGATTTTCTAGATTTCTATTACCAACAGTGGCATTGGCCGGCATTCAATATTGCCGATAGCGCTATATTTATCGGCGCAGGGCTGTTGATAATTGATATGTTGTTTAGCAAAGAAAGCGAAGAAAACCGAGAATCTAAATGAGCGATGATGTAATTACCGGTGCAAGCGAAGTGCTAATGCATTTTGACTTGAAATTAGAAGATGGCAGTGCAGCCGACAGCACGCGAGTTAATAATAAGCCTGCAAAATTGGTAATGGGTGATGGCAGCTTAACCGATAATTTTGAACGTTGTTTACTCGGCCTTAAAGAAGGCGATAAAAAGTCGTTTACGCTGGCCCCTAAAGATGCATTTGGCATGCCTAATCCAGACAATATCTATCACCTTGAGCGCAGTCGCTTTGAATTGGAAGAAGGTGTGCAAGAAGGAATGATCATTGGGTTCTCGCAACCAGACGGGAGCGAACTACCAGGAATTATTCGCAGTGTAGCGGGCGACTCAGTTACGGTGGACTTCAACCATCCACTTGCTGGGCAAACTGTTATATTTGACGTTGAAATATTGGCGGTGAGAAACTCACCTACCGTTCATTGAGGAAGCGATAGATGCAAATTCATTTAGCCAACCCACGTGGATTTTGTGCTGGAGTTGATCGTGCGATCACCATTGTTGAGCGCGCCTTAGAGTTATTTAATCCACCCATTTACGTGCGTCACGAAGTTGTTCATAACCGCTTTGTTGTCGATGGTTTAAAACAGCGCGGCGCGGTGTTCGTAGATGAAATTGCAGAAGTACCTGATGAAAGCATTGTGATATTTAGTGCCCATGGGGTATCGCAAAAAGTGCGCAAACAAGCGGATGAGCGCGGCTTGAAAGTGTTTGATGCGACTTGCCCTTTAGTTACTAAAGTTCACATGGAAGTAACGCGTGCGAGCAAGCGTGGCACAGAATGTATTTTGATTGGTCACCAAGGTCATCCTGAAGTTGAAGGGACAATGGGCCAGTATCACAACGAAGACGGCGGTATCTACTTAGTTGAATCTTGTGAGGATGTAGCAACCCTTGATGTAAAAGACCCAAGCAATCTTTATTACTGCAGCCAAACCACACTATCTGTCGATGATACTGCAGCGGTAATTGACACCTTACGTGAACGTTTCCCGGATATTGAAGGACCGCGCAAAGATGACATTTGTTACGCCACACAAAATCGTCAAGATGCGGTGCGGGAATTGTCAGCGGATTGCGATGTAGTATTAGTGGTAGGTGCACAAAATAGCTCTAACTCTAACCGCTTGCGTGAATTAGCAGAAAAAATTGGTGCACAGGCACACCTTATTGCCGGTGCCGAGTGTATTCAAAAACAGTGGATTGAGAATGCGCAGCATATTGGTGTTACTGCCGGAGCCTCTGCCCCAGAAGTATTGGTTCAAGCAGTCATTGAACGACTCAAATCTTGGGGAGCTGTTAGCGCTACTGAGCGTCAGGGCCGCGAGGAAAATGTTGAGTTTGCCGTTCCTAAAGAGTTGCGGATCAAGCAAGTTAGTTAAATTCTACACCTGCACTAACGGCGCACTTTAGTGCAGGTAACCTTTTTTAATACCTATTGCTGCGCCATTATAACCTTCCTTTGACAATAACGAGCTAAAGTAACCTCACGCGATGGTGTTTATCACAACTGGCACCACCTCGCGGGTTTCAATAGTTCCCGGGAAGAGTAATCGTTACATGCCAAGCACAAAAGCAATAATTACAAGCTCAGCAGGACACCAGCGCGGTGTTGGCATGATAGAAGTGTTGGTAACTTTGTTCATATTGTCAGTTGGCCTGTTAGGTGTGGCTTCCCTCCAATTCATTGGCTCATTTTCAAACGCAGACGCATTAAGTCGCACCCAAGCAGTGTTGGTAGCGCAGCAAATGAGTGAACGGTTGCGAGCCAGTGCGGTTTCTTCTGACCAAGGTGATGGCGTTGTGGTTAACAACGATTACTTTAATACCGACCTGTATAATTTTAGCAATTTGTCCTGTAGCTCAGGTGCGCAACCTTACAACTGTTTCTGCCAAGAAATTCCAGCAGATGTGCCTAATTGTGCGGCTGACAGTTGCACTGCCGCTGAATTCGCAGCGTTTGATGCGTACGAAATGTCGTGCGCAGCAGTAAATACAAACCCTTTGATCGAACTTGAACTAACCTGCATTGATAACAATATTCTTGATACCGACGATTGTAGCGTGGGTTCGCGCCACCGCATCATTTTAGCCTGGCCGGTGGAGCAGTGGCAGGGTAACAGTCGCTCGCTAAACCCAGAGTGTTTGGCTGGCCGCTCCGGTGAGCACGATTGTGTGATTATTGAGGTAACGCTATGAGTATTAGACGGGCCAAGGGCTTTACACTCATTGAAATCATGATCACCTTAGCGCTCGGATTATTGATATCAGGTGCGATTATTCAAGTTATGGTATCTAACTCTGTTACTGACAGGCTTAACCGGGCTATAGCTTCGGCGCAAGAAAGTGGTCGTTTTATCGTAAATCGTTTGCGCAGTGATGTGATTATGGCCGGCCGTTATGACTTACTTTCAGGCAACTTAGACCGAAGCGTAGATGTTGTTGAAGAATCGGCATTCGTGCAAAACCATCCAATTCCCTTACCCGGTGATTTCGGCGTACGTCCTGATTTAGGCGCAGTCGAGGGTCCTAACACCGGAGACAGCGACGTATTGGTTATTAGCCTACAAACAGATAGAGATTGTCGCGGCTACACACTCGGCTACAACAATAACGACGAGTTCTATGTGGTTAACGAGTATTTCCTCGACGGCTCACAGCTCAAATGTAGAGGGTTTGATGGACGCTATTTGCGCGGTCAGCGGCCTGCAATAGGGCATAATGGACATGCGGCATTTACATTGCTCGACGATGTGGAAAGTTTTCAAGTACTTTATGGGATTGCCAATCCATTAATTGCTGGGGATGCTTCAGCGCGCCCTGTCCAGTATATTCCAGCTAATCAGTTAGCTAATGCCATTGCTGCAAGTGGTCAGGTGGTTGCAGTTAGGATTGCCGTTTTGGTTAAAGGTGATGGTCAAGTCAATGTTTCACAGTCATCGAGTTTTGTACTACTCAACGAAGCGCCTATTTCATCTGGATCCGATCGTATTTATAAACAATTTGAAGTCACTATTGCCTTGCGCAATATGAAAAATTTCGTCCGGAGTATCAGCCTTTGAAGCAACGTGGTTTAGTTATGGTTTTTGCTTTGCTTATCTTACTTTCACTTACGGTGTTAGGTGTCGCCTCAGTCTCTAGCAGTTTAATGCAAAACAAAATGGCTACGTCAATGGAGCAAAGCAGCCTCGCGTTTGACGCAGCAGAGGCAGCTATTGCTGGAGTGGTGTTCGAATCGGAAGACGAGGCGTTATTGACCGATCCCAATTTAAGCGATCCACTATCAGATGCTCGTCAGGGCAATGTTTACGATCCGACAGCGGGTGATATGAGCTGTTTTGATTTGGCCGCATGGACAAACAGAACAATGACGCAAGCTGGCTTAACGGTTGGCGAAAATCACAATAATGCGGGTAACTACGACAACAATCCAAGCATCAGTAGTTGGTCCAGAACTGCGTTTGTGCGTGAACAGTCTTGTCGCGGTTCAAGTAATGTCATTGGCGGTAGTAACATTAACTGTCACGTATTCGTCGTGCGCGGATGTGGCCAAGTTAGTGGTAAAAATTATGTAGTTGCGAACAGTCTGACCGCGGCAGTATTTGCCCCAGCATCGCGATAATTAGAGGTATTTCACATGAATTGGCGAGCTAAAATCAAAAGCCGTATCGTTTTTACGAGTATGATGCTTAGCGCCATGATCAGCGCTACCGCAATGGGTGACGATCTGGATATCTATATTGGTTCGGGAAACACTGCTGTAACCTACAACCCTAACGTAATGTTTATTATGGATACCTCCGGTAGTATGGGGAGCAAGGACGGTACTTCTGAGTCACGTATGTTACGCGTGCAAAATGCACTTAAAGATGCACTGCGTGAAGCAACAAACATCAATGCTGGGTTGATGCGTTTCTCGGATTTCGGTGGTCCCGTGCTGTATCCGGTTCGCAATATCGACCAATCCGTACAACCGGAGATTATTACTTCAATTGCCGCGGGCGACGATGATGCATGGGAGCTCAATGGCACGATAAATACTAACTTCGCGCATTTGTCTCTTACCCAAGGAACCGGGACAGTTTACACCGGTTTGCGTTATCAGGACTTAAATATTCCTCAAGGGGCCACCATTACTAACGCATTTTTGCGCTTTACGTCCTCACAACTTAATACCAGCGCATCGGTAATCACCATTCGTGCCGAAGACACCAGTAATGCAACTCCTTTCACTAACCATACTAACGATATTAGCAACAGAGTTACTACCGCGGCGGAGGTAGAGTGGCACTTGGAAAACGACTTTCCGCTGGGCGGAAATACTATCGTAACACCGAGCATAATTGATGTAGTTCAAGAAGTCGTTAATCACAGCGGTTGGTGCGGCGGTAATAGTCTAAATATCTTGATAGAAGGTAACAGCACCGACTCATCTAGTGCCAGAAAAGTATATGCGAACGAAGAGGGATCAGGTCGTTCGCCACAACTAGTCATCAGTTACGATGACTCAACCGCTACAGGGTGCGTAAATGGGCGATTAGCTTATCAAGTGAGCTCAAATAGTAATAATGCCGAAGAGCGCAGTGATGGTTATCAGTCTACCGGCAGTGAGTTAACATTTCACAGCTCGAGTAACTCTTACATTGGTACGCGTTTTAACAATGTTAATGTTCCACAGAGCGCAACAATAACAAATGCATACTTGGAGTTCACCGCCTATCAAACTAATACGGGTAGCGGCGCAAGCATGACAATATCCGCAGCCAATGTTGCTAATTCAGAAAGCTTTAGTAACTACCGACGTTACATGTTGCGCGATATGCCTAAAACTGCCGGAGTCAATTGGTCTAATATTCCCGCTTTTTACAAAAATAACGTTTATCAATCACCTTCAGTAACCTCGATAGTTCAGCAGATTGTCAATCGTGGTGATTGGGTCCCCAATAACAGTATGACCTTTATTTATTCTAATTTTAGCAATAAGCGTGGCGCTTATACCTATCGCGGCCGTCCTTCTGGCTCAGCGGTATTAGTAATTGAATATCAAGGTAATGCCGTACCGGGCACTACGGCCACTGTTCGTCAGCATTTGGTTAGCCAAGTCGATGATTTAAGTGCAAGCGGGTACACACCTATCGTCGATACACTTTATGAAGCAACCCAGTACTATGGCGGGCGTGATGTGTATTACGGTTTGGAACGTGGTACCAGTTCAGTTAGTAGCACGGTTAGAAGCAATACCCGCGTGAGTCATCGTTCTTCATACGTAGGGCAAGCCGCGGTTCGACCATCGGGCTGCACCGAGGATAATTTAAGCAGCTCTAACTGTATTGGTGAGTATATTCCTGACGGTGCTGTCTATCAGTCGCCTATTACAGACTTACAGTGTCAAACCAATAATCACATTGTGTTGTTGTCTGATGGACAAGCCAATAATAATCATAGTGTCGATGAGATAGAGGCTTTGCTTGGCGCAACATGCTCTGGTTCCGGTGGCGAAAAATGCGGTATTGATTTGGTTAAAAATTTAAGCCGAGCGAACCAATCAAAAATTGATGCGCGGATTATTACTCACACCATTGGTTTTGCTGCCAACGCAACTGCCAACAACTTCCTAAACCAATTGGCACTTCAGAGTGGCGGTGGTTTCTACACGGCTGATAACAGTACCGATTTGGTGGAGGCGTTTCAAACCATCTTACGCTCAGTCAAAGATGTGAATGCAACATTCGTATCACCAGGTGTGGCGGTAAACCAGTTAAACCGTTTGACTCACCGTGATGAACTCTATTTCGCTTTGTTTAAGCCATCTGAGGGCACGATTTGGCCGGGCAACTTGAAAAAGTATCGAATCGATGGCGACAAGATCATTGATAAGAATGGTTTGGATGCTGTTGACACCGTAACTGGTTTCTTTGCCGAGAACAGTCACTCTTATTGGTCGCCACTGGCTGACGGAAACGATGTTCGTGAAGGTGGGGCTGCAAGTCAAGTATCAGCGACACGTAACATTTATGCGTTTAACTCGCCAGGTACCATTGTGACGTCAAGCAATAGTTTAAACGAGTCGAATTCGTTAATAACTACTGAGATGCTAGCGATTGACGGCGAGCCAAATCCTGAATTGTTACGCGATACTGTTTTACAGTGGGCAAGGGGTGTCGATGTTCGAGATGATGATGGCGATGGTTCAACAACGGATGTGCGATATCAAATGGGGGATCCAATCCATAGCCAGCCAGTAATCGTCAATTACTCACAAACAGATAGTGCTATTTTCGTCGCAACCAATCATGGTTTCTTGCATTCGATTGATTCTGAAACAGGGCTCGAAAACTTTGCGATTATTCCAGAGGAGTTACTGTCTAACTTACATCCAATATATCGCGATACTTCGTCGTTCAACCATATGTATGGTCTAGACGGCGACATGGTACTGCGTACTGTGGGTGAAAAAACCTATCTATACGTGGGCATGCGTCGAGGCGGTCGCAACTACTATGCGTTTGATGTAAGCAGTAAGACGTCACCGCGACTATTGTTCAAAATCGAAGGCGGAAGTGCAGACTTTGAGGAAATGGGACAATCGTGGTCGCGTCCGACAGTAACCAAAATCAAATTTGGCGGTACGAGTAAGAACGTTATGATATTTGGTGGAGGTTATGATGAAGACCAAGACGCTAAAACGGTTCGTTCAGCTGATGCTGTTGGGAATGCAGTATTCATTGTTGATGCAGACACAGGTCAACTGTTGTGGAAAGCGAGTAATGCCAATGCGGATCTTAATCTCGAAGCTATGCAATACAGCGTGCCGGCTCGTATCTCTGTTATTGATAGAAACAATGATGGATACGCAGACCATATGTATGTTGCCGATATGGGGGGGCAATTATTCCGATTCGACATTTACAATGGAGAGTCGGGTAGCGACTTGGTCAAAGGTCGTTTAATGGCTGACTTTGCTGGCAATACCAAAGCGGATAATCGTCGATTCTATTATGGTCCAGATGTGTCGGAAGTGAGCTTGGGTGATGATTTGTATTATGCTGTTGCGGTAGGTTCAGGCTTCCGCGCAGGACCACTTGATACACAAATTGAAGATCGCTTCTACACAGTTAAGGATGAAGGGGTCTTCAAGCTCGATGAAAATGGTTTGTACACCTTGCCTAACGTGCCTTTAATGGAAGGGGATTTATATGACGCAACAGACCACTTGTTAACATCCAGCGATGAAACAACACGCGGGATAGCCAGTGATAAGTTGCAAGATAAGCAGGGCTGGATGTTGCGATTGACAACCGGTGGCGAAAAGGTTTTGTCGTCCCCCTTGATTTTGGACTATAAAATATTCTTCACAACCTATGTTCCGGCGAGTTCAAGTAACAGCACTTGTGCGCCTCCCACAGGCAACAGTAGAGCGTATTTAGTCAACTTGTTTAACGCAAACGCAGTCGACGATTTGAATGAGACAGGAGAGCTCGATAGTGGCGATAGATACGCCCAGCTGAAGCAAACCGGGATTGCTCCAGACACGAAAATATTGATCGAAGATATAGTACAGCCGGTTGTTTGCCTAGGTACGGAGTGTGTGTCAGCGGTTATTAATGTTGACAATAATGGTAATGAAAAAGCGTGTAATTCAGACTTTGAATGTTTAGCGCAGAATATCTACGGTAGATTCGAGCGCGTTCAACGCAGTAGTTGGGAGACAGAAATTGAAAGACAGTAATAAAGCTACGGCGATTCGACCATCTCAAGGTTTCACTTTGATTGAATTGATGATCGTTGTCGCAATTGTAGGCATCATTACAGCGATTGCTTATCCGTCGTATCAAGGCATGTTAAAAGGCAGTAATCGCAGCACAGCTCAAGCAGACTTGATGGCTTTTGCTGCTGCAATGGAACGTCACAAGGCCTCTAATTTCACATACGAAGGCGCTGCTGATGGCGGTGGAAATACGGGCAAGCCTGAGATTTTTCAAACTCACTCTCCGGCCTCTGAGCCGGCGCCCAATAAGCGGTATGATTTGACCATTGATACGGTCTCTTCCAATGGCGTAAGTTATCGCATTAAAGCAACGCCAGTAAGTGGCACTGAGCAGGCTGGAGATGGCGCGTTATATGTGTTCAGCGATGGGCGGAAAGCGTGGGATCAAGACAACAGCGGCAGTTTAGCGCAGTCTGAGTACTGCTGGAACTGTTAAAGCGAGAGCGGCAGCATCGCGCTACTGCTCTCGCTTTGAATTAGATTGCCTCTTCGTTTTCTTCGCCAGTTCGAATCCTAATGGCGCGCTCGACTTCGGTGACGAAAACCTTACCATCGCCAATTTTTCCCGTTTTGGCGGCGGCTACTAACGATTCTACGACCTGATCAACTAAGCTATTCGCGACCACCATCTCGAGCTTCATTTTAGGTAAGAAGTCGACTTGATATTCAGCACCTCGATACATCTCTGTATGACCTTTTTGACGGCCAAAGCCCTTAACTTCGGTCACTGTAAGCCCACTTACACCGATTCCGGAAAGCGCTTCTCGAACATCATCGAGTTTGAAGGGTTTAATGATCGCTTCTACTTTTTTCATTTATTCACCGTCGTATATTGTAGGTATTGGCACGCGTTTGTGTTGAGTCTTAGTATAGACATTCAACAGTTTTTCAGAAACCGCATCAGTAACTTCTTTGCTCTCAAGAAAATCGTCAATCTGGTCGTAAGAAAGCCCCAGTGCTGATTCATCCGCTTTTTGCGGATCAAGTGTTTCCAAATCAGCGGTAGGTGCTTTGGTGATAATGTTGTCTGGTGCGCCCATGTATTTAGCGACTTGTCGAACTTGTCGTTTGCTCAAACCGAATAACGGTGCTAAATCGCATGCGCCGTCGCCATACTTAGTGTAAAAGCCGGTGATATTTTCAGCTGAGTGATCAGTGCCAAGCACCAAGCCATCAACCATGCCGGCAATTTCGTATTGGATAACCATGCGCGTTCGCGCCTTTACATTGCCTTTTACAAAGTCACGTTTGCTAGAATCACTGGGCAATAATTGGGCATCGTTTAACGCAGTAGATGTGACTTTATCGATCGCATCAGCACCCGGTTGAACATTCACTGTGACGGCATGTGAAGGTTGAATAAAATCAATGGACGCCTGCGCATCGGCTTCATCAGCTTGGGTATCATAGGGCAAACGTACCGCAATAAACTGGTACTGCTCTTGATGTTCTTGGTTTAACTCATTAACGGCCAACTGTGCCAACCGGCCAAGCGTGCAAGAATCAATACCACCACTAATTCCTAGTATTAAACTGTTTAGTCCAGATTGACGCAACTGAGCCTTTATGAAATTGACTCGACGAGTCACTTCATAAGTGACGTCTATTTGTGGAAGAACTTTCATTTCATCAATGATTGACTGCTTTAAAGTGGCGTTAACCATGTTTGATTTATCCCGTAATCTCAAAACGATTGATTGCTGTGGTATGCATACTACTAAGCAAGAGTGATTTTCGATACCCAAAAGCGAAAAAAATTAGGTATGTTAAAGCTACGATAATAGCCTTGAGAAGGTTCAAATGTGCCAGCAGAAGGGTGTAACCTTATTAGAGATGATGATCACTACAGCCATTGTGGCTATTGTGTTGACCTCTGTTGCGCCCAGTATCCAAGGGATTTTAATCCAAAACCGCATTATCAGTGAAATTAACGAGTTGAGCGGCATTGTTCAGTTTGCGCGTCACTCTGCGATCGATGAGCAAACCGACACAATCGTATGCCCTACGGAAGACTTCTCAACCTGCACTAACGACTGGGATTATGCCAAAATGGTTTTTATGGACCTCGATGCGAATGGCGCTAGAGGGGTTAACGAGGATATATTAGTCGCCTCAAGTATTATCAATGGCGTAAACGACATGACTGGACCGGCTGGTGGAATATCCTTTATGCCCAGTGGTGCAGCTAATGCTAATGCCACTATATTGTTATGTCATCAAGACAGTAATAGTGAATATGCAAGGGCACTCATCATTAGTCTACAAGGCCGGGTAAAAATGAGTGCTGATGACAATAATGATGGTATCCATGAGAATACTAATGGAACGTCGTTAGATTGCTCTTAACATCGGTCACAACAGCCGGGCTTGTGCACTCTGCCATCGCTTAGTTCGAGTTCTGTTGCATCTCTTACTGCAAGTACTTCGACGACAAATACGAGATCTACGCCAGCTAGCGGGTGGTTGCCATCGACAATCACTTCATCATCACTGACATCAATAACTATGACAGATTGTTCACCTTCATCTGTGGTTGCGCGAAAAGACATGCCAACCGCTAATTCCATACCCGCAAACATCTCTTTGGGTACTGCTTGGATTAAATTGTCATTGCGCGCCCCGTAGGCCTCGGTAGCTTCCACGGTAACGCTAAATTGCTCACCCGCTGGTTTACCGTTCAGTGCTTGCTCAAGACCCGGAACTAGAAAGCCTAGACCTTGAATGTATTCGAGTGGCTCACCTGAGCGAGAAGAGTCAATTTCAACGCCTTCAGTCGTGCTGACTGAGTAGTGAATAGTAGCGACACTATTTTGTTTTATCATTTGTATCTCTAGCTTAATCAATAGAATAAGGTAATTCACGGATAGTGAATAGCACGTCTGGTACTTCTTTTAAACGCAGAGTTTCACCGACGTTACTGTCATTACTTAGCACTGCAAGCAGGTAACACTGGTTATTGTATGAACCTATGTGCATAACGCTGCCGCCGCGACGCCAGTTATCACTGATGGCTTTTTCGAGAATATCACCAGGCATAATATCTGCTACTTGGCTATCGGCTTTAATTGTACCGCTTAGTATATATGCTGCGCGTTTATTTTTACCCAAGTATTTGGTTCTGGCGACTACCTCTTGCCCCATGTAACAGCCTTTGTTGAAGTCTATAGCACCAAGGGCTTGCATGTTTAACATTTGCGGCACGTATTCATTACTTGTTTGACCGTGGATTGGGGCAATACCACTTACTACATCGAGACAATTCCACGTCCTTTCAGATTGTGCGTTAAGCTCGCCAAAGCACGATTCAGGCAGAGGCTTCGCCGTTGGTGTCGCTACGATATAACGATTACTCGTTGGGGTGTGAAGTGTAATTGCCCAGCGTTCATCACTGGTTGTGACACCCATGTGTTCGGTGTCTAACTCACCAAACACCGTTTCCAGGTGAGACTTGGCTCGGTCACCATAAAACCCCCATAACTTAAGGTCTTCAGATGCGTCGACAATATCTACTTTTGAGAATACGCCATATTTGTTTAGCTCTGCTAGACTCGCTGCCAGTGCACTTTTTTGTGCAGTAAAATAGAGGCTGTCGTTGTGTTGGACCAGCCAACCGTTGTTCCACATCTTACCTTTAAAATCACAATGACAGGCCAGCATTCCCTTTTTCGCATTCAACAGCATCACATTAGTTGTGATTTGGCCTTGCAAGTACTCTTCTTTTTGTTCACCAGTGAGCGCAATAACACCAAGATGAGTTAACGCTACAAAAAAATTATCCGGTAGTTGAAGGTGCATGTATATCGCCGTTTAAACTGTTAGTAGATTTGTATTATGTGGCCGAATCGATGGATAGCAAGCCAATCAGTTTTTTTATTCGAAGGAATGCGACTTGTTAGTCATCCATAAGTGCTTGAGTACAGTAAACAATCGCGATTGCGCATGATATATTGTGAGGATAACGTAAGAATGAGTACTACTATGTTTTCTGAAAAACGCTATGCAAGACTGAAATGGGCATGCCGTCGAGGTATGTTGGAACTAGATGTATTGCTGATGCCTTTTGTTGAAACCGGATTTCATGATTTAAATACGGAACAGCAAGAGGAGTTTGAACGGTTGTTAACCTGTGACGACCCCGACTTGTTCGCTTGGTTTATGGGTCACCAAAGTTGTGATGACGCTAGCTTAAATAGCATGGTTCAACATATTTTATCGCGTGTTAAAGTCTAGATTTAATTACCAAACCGGTTTTAATGCTTGCCGTGCAGCTATGCTCAGCGCTGGTTTTTTTGTTGTGATATTGATGTTGATGTTAGCAATAGAAAAAACCAATCCATTCGCATTCACAGTTGGGCTTTTGGTCCTAGGCGTCATTACCAGCCGTGTTCACACTGTGTTTTCCCATCACGAGTTGCTCCAATTTGTCTTTGATGACTGCGACCAATGCAGTATCAATGGCACTAGTTACGGTGCCATTCATTCTACCTCTCGAGTGAGTCCTTGGTGGGTTTGGTTAGTGATCGAAGATCACACGTGTAAACAAACGTCCTTGATGTTGTGCACTTGGAAATTCGATGAACAGTCTGCGCGCAGTCTTAACTATAGAATTCTGCGCAGTCTTCATAGCCAAAAATAGGAGTCTCATGGAACTTGGCGTCATCGCAAAAGGTTTGTTCAAAAAAGCGAACACCACCCGTTTGGCAGATCTAGCGAATGGACATATAGCAAACGATAACCCCGTGCTAAGACGACATGTTGCACTTGCAGATATCAGCTCTTGGGTTGCTGAGTATCACGCGTTTCATCAATGGCAACATTCACACTGGCATCCATGTATCGCGCAAGTATTGTCTCTCGATCTGCAAATGCATTGTTTGACACAGCAACAATCGGCAGTGCCCCTACTTGGTTTGGTTCATATTGCTAACCGTATTCAATGGTTAGCGCCGATAACTGCGCAAAACATTGATCTTGAATGTCAGATACATGCTTTTAAATGGCATCGTAAAGGGGTAGTGTTGACGTTAAGAACTCAATTGACGCAATTGGGTGAAGTGGTGGTGATAGCCGATAGCGACTATTTGTATCGGAGCAAACTGCGAGCTTCAGACGACAATAGTACTATGCCTGCCTCTGAGATTCAGACTATGGCAGAGCCACAGAAATTAAGTTTGGACAAAGGCGTGGGGCGAAGATACGCGCAACTGAGCGGGGACTACAACCCAATTCATTTGTGGCCTCTGACGGCCAAGCTATTCGGCTTCAAGCAGCCGATTGCCCATGGTATGCATACTCTTGCCTTGTGTTTAACTGCGCGTTACCAGGCCCAATCACAATGGCCTGGCCAGCGTCAACTCAACGCACACTTTAAAGCCCCAGCTAGCTTGCCTTGTGAATTGCATTTGGCATGTGAAGCAGAACACAGAATTGCTACTGCAAATCGTTTAGCGCTTCACAACCTCAACGCGAATGAAGGGCAACGCGAAGTGTTGAGCCTTTTTTTAGAGGAGCTTTAGGGCCATAGTTTAACCTGCGGCCAAGCTACCGGCTTCGGTCATTGGTTTTTGGCGCGGGGGTAATACTGTAGGTCCAGCATCTTCCGATTGCTCGGGGTAATCTATGTTGTAATGTAAGCCACGACTTTCTCTGCGCTCGATTGCGCAGCGAACAATTAACTCAGCCACCGTAACCAAGTTGCGCAATTCCAATAGGTTATTGCTGATTCGGAAATTGGCGTAATACTCATCAATTTCTTGTTCTAGTAATTGGATTCGGCGGAATGCGCGCTCGAGGCGCTTGTTTGTGCGCACAATACCAACGTAATCCCACATGAATAAGCGCAACTCGTGCCAGTTGTGCTGAATAATAACTTCTTCATCAGAATTGGTAACTCGACTCTCATCCCATGGTGCAATATCCGTGGGTTGCACAACATCGTATAAGCGCTGCTGAATATGCTCTGCAGCCGCATGGGCAAAAACTATACACTCGAGTAATGAGTTGCTTGCCATTCGGTTGGCGCCGTGTAGTCCTGTATAAGCAACCTCGCCTATTGCATAAACGTTGGCTAGGTCAGTCTGGGCATTTAGATCGGTAACAACACCTCCACAGCTGTAATGGGCAGCTGGTACTACCGGAATCGGTTGGCGGGTAATATCTATGCCCAATGAGCGGCACTTGCGGTAAATGTTCGGAAAGTGTTTTACGATGAAGTCAGCGGGCTTGTGGCTGATATCCAAATACATGCAATCCGCGCCAAGTCGTTTCATTTCAAAATCAATGGCTCTAGCAACAATGTCCCGAGGCGCTAAATCGGCACGTTCATCAAACTTATGCATAAAACGTGTGCCATCAGCATGACACAAAAATGCACCTTCTCCTCGCAAAGCTTCAGTGATTAAGAAGTTGCCTGCCTCAGGGTGATACAAGCACGTAGGGTGGAATTGATTAAACTCCATGTTTGCCACACGGCATCCAGCCCGCCATGCTAGCGCGATACCATCGCCACTAGATACATCCGGATTGGAGGTGTATTGATAAACTTTACTTGCACCTCCAGAGGCCATCGCTGCAAAGCGGCAGTTAATAACTTCAACGTGTTCATTGTTGCGAGACCACACATATGCGCCAATGCACAATGCTGGATTCAGAGGATCCATAATTAGGTCAATAGCGTTGTATCGTTCAAATATATGGATGTTGGGGTGCTGACTGGCAGCCTCATTTAACGTTTGCTGGACAGCTTGTCCGGTTGCATCAGCAGCATGCAAAATCCGTCTGTGACTATGGCCACCTTCGCGGGTTAGGTGGTAACGGCTTTCACCGTTTTCATCTATTTCTGTGTCAAATGGCATGCCAAAGTTAATTAGCCATTGCATACAGTCTTTGCCGCGTTCAGCTGTAAATCTAACCACTGACTCATCACATAATCCAGCGCCTGCGTCCAATGTGTCTGCGACATGAGCGTCAATACTGTCGGCGGCATCAAACACAGCGGCAATACCGCCTTGTGCGTAACGGGTAGCACCTTCATTGCGTTCACTTTTGCTCAGGACGATAACATTGCAGTGATCAGCCAATTTTAATGCTAAGCTTAGGCCCGCAGCTCCGCTGCCGATTATAAGTACGTCACATTGATGTTGAATATTATGAGACGTTGTTAGATTTTGTTGTGCGGAAGCATCATTTACAGATTGTGGCATATCACCCCTAGATAGTTTATTTGCATCTCGGCTATAAAAACGGCGTGCTGGACGCTATCATTTATGCACAAAACGACAAAATCGTTCATTTTTTTTAAATATTATCGAACTTTCGGCAAACACCAAAGTCTATTAAGATGCTTGCATGGGCCGTGCAGTGATGTAGTAAGGAGAATTGGCTCGAATGAGTGAGCAGATTACTGACCAACAATTGGTCGATAAAGTACAACGTGGCGACAAAGATGCGTTCAACTTGTTGGTAGTAAGATATCAACACAAAGTCATGCATTTGGTTGGCCGCTACGTTAAAAGCTCTGGCGATGTAGCCGATGTTACGCAGGAAGCGTTCATTAAGGCATATAGAGCATTACCGAGCTTTAGAGGGGATAGTGCGTTTTACACGTGGTTGTATCGCATCGCTGTTAATACAGCTAAAAATTATTTAGTGTCACAAGGTCGAAAACCACCGGGTAGTGATATAGACGCCCAGGAAGCTGATTATTACGATGGTGGCGAAGCTCTTCACGATAACAGTACGCCTGAGCGCTCATTGTTATCGAGCGAAATTGAAGCGACTTTGTTCAGAGTGGTTGAGAAACTACCCGACGATTTGCGAATGGCAATAACATTACGTGAAATGGAAGGGCTCAGTTACGAAGAAATCGCAGCAGTGATGGAATGTCCGGTAGGAACAGTTCGTTCGCGAATCTTCAGAGCGCGGGAAGCCATAGACAAAGTGATTCAACCATTAATGCAGAATTGATGATTGATTCAGTAACGGTTAATATACAAACGCGAGTCAAACAAGAGAGTTTTATGACGCAACATCAAGAAAATTTGTCAGCATTTGTTGATGGTGAACACCAAGGCGATGATTCTGCGTTGGTTGATGCCCTTAAGCAGGATGTTGAATTGCAGGATAAGTGGCGACGCTACCATACGATAAGAGATGGTTTGCGCGGTGAGTTACCAGCAGATATGAGTGTCGATATTGCGAATAGTATAGCTGCAGCAATTGCTGATGAGCCTGCGATTGTCGCACCGAAGCGTCGGTTGCGCGACCTTCCTGTGGTAGGCAGTGTAATCCCACTAGTTAAGCAATCAGGCCAGTTTTTGGTAGCGGCATCTGTTGCTGCTGTAGCTATTTTAGGCGTGCAAAATTACAACACCACGCCCGAAGTTAATGAGCCATTGATGACTGCACCGCCGATTGCGGGTCGTCCACAAGGTGGACTTGCACCAGTGAGTTTGGAGCAAACACGCCCAGTCGATAGAACTGATATGGCGACATTACTTGAACAGCGCCGCCAAATTAATGCCTTAATTGCTGATCACGAACGCCAACTCCAGCTTAAACAAGCTCAAATGCAAGATTCGACTGTGCAAGAACAGTCAGCGGAGCAAGAACAACAACCGGAATAGGATATTCATGCCAAACTTCCCGTTTAGAATTAGAGCCGCCGCGACGCTTATGCTAGCGGCGGTTTTGTTTAGTCCTGTTGGTTTTTCACAAGAACCGGAAGAGCAAATCGAGCCAACTGATTCGGTGACGACTGAAAAACTCAGTGGTGCTCAATGGCTGTTAAAAATGTCCCAAGCGATTGGCCAACACAATTACCAAATATCATTGGTCGAACAACGGCCAGGCGCCGACACTGTACCCTATTTGTGGCGCCATGGCGTATTTGAGAACGGCGTCAGCATGGAGCAGCTGAGTATGCTCAATGGCCCGGGTAAAGAATTTATTCGCGTTAACCGACAAGTGAGTGTATTTGAGCCTAATGTCGCTCCCTTTAGTTTAACCGGGCGAATAATAGACGGCCCATTTCCAACAGATTTACTGCTCAATCCATTAGACTTGCAATCGGCCTATACCTTTATCGCTATTGGTCGCGGCAGAGTGTCCGGCCGCGCTGCACAACAGATCCGTATCGTTAGCCGCGACAATTCGCGATATGCCTATCAGTTGTGGGTCGACGAAGAGAAGGGGATGCCGCTTAAAATGAATATGCTTGATCAAACCGGTCAATTGATGAAGCAAATTCAGGTTACTCAATTGACAACGAGTGGAGAACCCCATGAGTTTTTTAGTCGTATCAATCACGAAGCACTACCAGCTATTACGGCGGTGCCATTGAGTTATCACCAACATAACTGGCAAATTTCGTATTTACCGGTAGGTATGTCGGAAGTTAAACGCAATACTCACAGGCTAAGCGTAACCGACCAAGTGGTTGAATATGCGATGTTGAGTGATGGCATGGTAGAAGTGTCTGTTTATGTTATGCCGATAAGTGCCAGCGGACCGCAGAACAACGTATATCGACATGAGTCTAAAACACTACTCAATCGCACAGAAGGCAATATACAAATTTCAGTGATTGGTGAGATACCGCCTCAAACAGCGAATAAAATTGCAACCTCGCTAGTGTCTAGGGTTGAGTAAGTTAGATGATCGAAGAAGTGGGTAGAGTCATAGCAGTGGATAACGATGAAATTGTCGTTGAAACTGAAATAAAGACAACCTGCGGTAGTTGTGAAGCGCAGCAAAATTGTGGCACCGGCACCATTGCCAAGGCGCTTGCTCCGCGGCGAGAAACGCTGCGTTTTTCTACACAGTTGCCTGTTCAGGTTGGCAGTAAGGTGCGTTTAGGTATCCCTGAAATCGCATTGTTAAAGGCATCTGTATGGCTCTATTTAATACCGCTGCTCGCATTGGTTGGCGGCGGCGCAGTTCTAAACTGGAGCTTACCCACAATCGGCCTAATGCACGAAGGTTGGGTAATTGCTGCTTCATTGCTGATAACTTTAGCTGCGTTTGTTTGGGTGTCTGCGACAGTAAAACAGCGTGAACAGCAACAGTATCAACCGCAACTCCTTGGTGTGATCTTGGACAGTTCGGCCCCCGTAGAAGCGTCAATAGTAAACCGGCGCTAGCTTTCCGTGTCGGTTACGAGTAAAATTCAGCCGTTTTTGCAGCTCTCAATTTTCTTTTCACATTTTTCAGGTAGTTTCTAACGCAATGCAACACAAGCATATACGTAATTTCAGCATCATCGCCCACATTGATCACGGCAAATCCACTCTTTCCGATCGTTTGATCCAACACTGCGGAGGGTTAAGTGATCGCGAGATGGCTGCTCAGGTACTCGATTCAATGGATCTTGAGCGCGAGCGTGGAATTACCATTAAAGCGCAAAGTGTTACACTTAATTACAAAGCCAAAGACGGTGAAACTTACCAGTTAAACTTTATCGATACCCCAGGACACGTAGATTTTACCTACGAGGTATCGCGCTCGCTAGCCGCGTGCGAAGGCGCGCTATTGGTTGTTGATGCTGGGCAGGGCGTAGAAGCTCAAACCTTGGCTAATTGTTACACTGCAATTGATATGGATATGGAAGTTGTTCCAATCCTGAACAAGATCGATTTGCCTCAGGCTGAGCCGGAGCGAGTTGCTGAAGAAATTGAAGACATAGTAGGCATAGATGCGATTGACGCGGTCAAGTGCTCGGCTAAAACCGGTATAGGGATTGAAGATGTGCTTGAGGAAATCGTTCATAAGATCCCACCTCCAGAAGGCGATAGAGAAGCACCTCTAAAGGCACTTATTGTTGATTCTTGGTTTGACAATTATCAAGGCGTTGTTTCACTGGTGCGCATCGTTGAAGGCTCGCTCAACGTCAAAGACAAGATTCAAATTATGTCGAACGGGCAAGTGCACCAAGTCGATAAAATCGGTGTATTTACCCCCAAAGCGCTAGAAACCGGTATTTTAAAGGCCGGAGAAGTAGGTTTTATTATTGCCGGAATAAAGGAAATCCACGGCGCGCCAGTGGGCGACACCATTACACTTGCACGTCAGCCTGCAGCGGATCCTTTGCCAGGCTTCCAAAAAATCAAGCCGCAGGTTTACGCGGGTCTTTTCCCGGTTAGCTCAGATGATTACGAAGATTTCCGTGATGCACTTGCAAAGCTCAGCTTAAATGATGCATCGCTGTTTTATGAGCCAGAGAGTTCGGCTGCACTTGGCTTTGGATTCCGCATTGGTTTCCTAGGCATGTTACACATGGAAATCATCCAGGAGCGTTTGGAGCGTGAATACGATTTAGATCTCATTACCACGGCTCCTACCGTAGTTTATGAAGTATTGACCACAAAAAGCGAGACACTGCAGGTCGATAATCCGTCTAAATTGCCTGCGGTTAATGATATCGAAGAGATTCGTGAGCCAATTGTGGAAGCGAATATTCTTGTTCCACAGGAATACTTGGGTAACGTAATTACCTTGTGCGTAGAGAAGCGCGGGTCGCAAACCAATATGGCCTATCACGGCAAACAGGTAGCGCTGACTTATGAATTACCAATGGCTGAAGTGGTTCTTGACTTCTTTGACCGCTTGAAGTCGACCAGCCGCGGTTTTGCGTCTTTAGATTACAACTTCAAGCACTTTAATCCAGCTGACATGGTGCGCTTAGACATACTGATTAATGGTGAACGCGTAGACGCTCTTGCCGTCATAACCCACCGCGACAATTCGCAATTCCGGGGGCGCGAGTTGGTCGACAAATTGCGTGAGCTTATTCCAAGACAGATGTTTGATATTGCTATTCAAGCAGCAATTGGCAATCACGTTATTGCACGAAGCACAGTAAAACAACTGCGCAAGAACGTAATCGCTAAGTGTTATGGTGGTGATGTGAGCCGGAAGAAGAAACTATTGCAGAAACAAAAAGAAGGTAAAAAGCGCATGAAGCAAGTGGGCAATGTTGAATTGCCACAAGACGCTTTCCTCGCTGTGCTTAAAGTAGGCAAGTAATGGCAAATTATTTTTCTTTGATTTTAGTTGGACTGACTGTTGTAACGGGTTTGGTGTGGTTAATTGACCATTTCTTTTTTGCCCAAAAGCGTCGTCAACAGGCAGTCATCAATAGCGATGCTTTGGCTGAGGGAGACTCGGTTGAGGTTGACGTTCCCGATCCGTATTGGATCGACACTTCAAAGCAAATATTTCCGGTTATTGCCTTTGTATTAGTCCTTCGCTCTTTTATTTATGAACCGTTCCAGATCCCATCGGGTTCAATGATGCCAACCTTGTTGGTTGGGGATTTCATCCTAGTAGAGAAATTTGCGTATGGCTTAAAGGACCCTGTTACTCAGACAAAGTGGGTTGAAACGGGTAAGCCCGAACGCGGCGATGTCGTAGTATTTAAGTACCCTGTTGATGGTCGTACGGATTATATCAAGCGTGTGGTCGGGTTACCTGGCGACACCGTTATTTATCGAGATAAACAACTTCACATTAAACCTGCATGCAATACACAAGATGATTGCCCACCATCATATGTAGTGGCACAGACTTTCATTAGCAATGATGAGTTTACCCAAGACATGGTTAGGCTCGATCGTTTATCCGAAGCATTAGGTGCGGTTTCTCACGATATTCTTATTAACCCCGATAAAGCTATGCAAACGTATAGATACGTGAGACAAGCTGGGACCCGCAGAAACGAGTGGATCGTTCCCGCAGATTCTTATTTCGTAATGGGCGACAACCGCGATAACAGCACAGATAGCCGATTTTGGGGCTTTGTTGAAGACAAGCACCTAGTCGGAAAAGCGGTCGCAATATGGATCAGTTTCGAGTTTGAACGCACGGAACAGGACACATTACCTACATGGGTGCCAACTGGCGTGAGGTTTAGTCGCGTCGGTGGGATAGACTAGGTTATATTTAAGTGATCGACATAAATGCGGCAGCTCGACATATCCAAAAGACGCTGGATTATCGATTCTCTGATCTAGATTTACTCGAACTTGCATTAACCCATCGGAGTGCCGCTAAAGCACACAATGAAAGGTTGGAGTTTCTCGGTGACGCGGTTCTCGGTATGGTGGTAGCAAAGACACTGTATGCGCGCTACCCCAGCGAGCCTGAGGGCAAGTTAACCCGCATGCGCGCCTCGTTGGTTAAAGGTGAAACACTGGCAGGTATTGCTCGAGAGGCTAAACTCGGTGAATGGCTTAAGTTAGGTTCAGGAGAGCTTAAGAGCGGTGGCAACAGACGGGCGTCCATTTTGGCAGATGTTACCGAAGCTATATTTGGCGCTATATATTTAGATGCCGATGTTGATACCTGCGAACGCGTTATTTTGATGTTGTTGGATTCACGCATAGCCAAGTTAGACCCTAACGCTCACCCGAAAGACTTTAAAACCCAGTTACAAGAGTATTTACAGTCTCGCAAGCAATCTTTACCTCAATACGAAATACGTGACATTCAGGGTAAAGAGCACGATCAAACGTTCACCGTTGCTTGCCTTTGTGCTGTAGTGGGCGAGCCAACAATTGGAACAGGTAACAGTCGCCGTAGAGCAGAGCAGCATGCGGCACAGCAAATGTTAGCTATTATTAATCAGCGAGCTACATCATGACTGACTTAGATACACGTTGCGGAATGGTGGCCATTGTGGGACGCCCCAATGTGGGTAAATCGACGATATTAAATCAATTGCTCGAGCAAAAAGTCAGTATTACATCGCGCAAGCCGCAAACCACAAGGCATCGAATTTTAGGTATCGACACGCGCGATAATTGCCAAACGATTTATGTCGATACGCCAGGCCTTCACAGTGAAGAAAAGCGCGCAATCAATCGGGTTATGAATCGCGCGGCGTCTAGTTCACTGGGAGAAGTAAATTTAATTTTGTTCGTTGTTGAAGGTACGCGCTGGACTGATGACGACGAGATGGTATTAAACAAGATCAAAGCTTCGCGATTACCCTGTTGGTTGGTGGTAAATAAAATCGACAAAATTGACAAGCAAGAGGCGTTGGTTGAGCAACTTAAATGGCTCAATCAGCAATATGCGTTCGCTGAAACAGTACCGGTTTGTGCAAAAACAGGCAAAAATATTGAAGCACTGCGCAATTTGGTTATTGATGCGCAACCACCGAGCGAATTTTATTTTCCTGAAGATTATATTACTGACCGATCAAGTCGTTTTATGGCGGCGGAAATTATCCGTGAAAAGCTAATGCGTTTCACTGGCGATGAGTTACCTTATTCTGTCACGGTAGAAATAGAACAATTTCTACAAACAGAAACGGGCATGTTGCGTATCGGTGGCTTGATCTTGGTAGAGCGAGAAACGCAAAAGCGCATGGTAATTGGTAAGGGTGGCTCACATTTAAAAAAGATTGGCGCCGAAGCACGAAAAGATATGGAAAACTTATTCGACAGCAAAGTGTTTTTAGAAATGTGGGTGAAAGTTAAGAGTGGCTGGGCGGATGACGAACGCGCGTTGCGGTCACTGGGTTACTCTGATCAATAGACTGGAGGTTATATGTCTGATTTGGCCGATTTACGCCGCAGTTATACGCAGGGGCGCTTGAGTGATAGCGACCTTACAGAGTCGCCATTTGATTTATTTGAGCGTTGGTTAAAGCAAGTTATTGATTCTGGTTTACCTGATCCTACAGCGATGACAGTTGCAACCGTTAGCGGTGATGGACAACCCTCGCAACGCATTGTTCTACTTAAAGACGTATCCTCTGAAGGGTTTGTGTTTTTTACCAACCTAGGTAGTCGCAAAGCGGCAGACCTCGTCAATAATCCGAAAGTGTCATTGCATTTCCCATGGTACATTCTAGAACGTCAGGTGAGAGTCTGTGGTACCGCTGAGGCTTTGAGCCGAGCTGCAGTGGCCAAGTATTTTTTGTCACGTCCTAAAGAGAGCCAACTTGCTGCATGGGCTTCTAAGCAAAGCCAACCAATTTCAACTCGCGAGCTGTTGATGACGCAGTTTTCGCAATTAAAGCAGAAGTTCGCCAGTAGCGAAGTTCCGGTACCTGACTTTTGGGGTGGTTTTTTAGTTAAACCGCATCAGATGGAATTTTGGCAGGGTGGAGAACATCGGATGCATGATCGCTTTGAATATAACTTGCAGGATGATGGGCAGTGGCAAACTCAGCGCCTGATGCCTTAATAGACAGCCACTGTCATTTAGATTTACCAGCCTTTAGTGGGGACTTCGAAGCCGTCCTTAGTCGTGCGCATGATGCGAAAGTCTCCCGATTTCATATTCCTGGTACAACAGCCGAACGCTGGGAACCGTTAATGCGACTTGCTGCACGTGATGACATCGATGTATCACTTGGCTTGCACCCTTATTTTTTGTCAATCACAACCCTGGATGAATTAAATCAGTCTTTGCGGCATCTTGAATTAATGTTACAGCGCCGTCCTAGAGGAGTAGTCGCCGTTGGCGAATGTGGCCTTGATACAGTTATTGACGTTGATGAACAGTTACAAAATGACATCTTTGCGGCCCATGTAACCCTAGCAAAGGAGTATGGTTTTCCATTAGTAATTCATGCTCGCAAAGCACACCACTTGATCCAGCAACAGTTGGCTGCACAATCATTTGAACATGGCGGTGTTATTCACGCCTTTAACGGCAGTTTTGAAGTAGCGAAACAATATGTGGATCGAAACTTCATGCTGGGCGTAGGTGGCACAATTACTTATCCGCGGGCGAATAAAACGCGCCGAGCTATTCAGGCAATTGGTTTAAAACATATCGTGTTGGAAACTGACTCTCCCGACATGCCAATGATGGGTTTTCAGGGGCAAAGAAATATGCCCGAGAGGCTTCCGATTGTTGCCCAAGTTTTATCTGAACTGTTGAACGTTGATGCGGTTGAAGTGGCAGCAGTCACAAGCGCAAACTATCTAAGAATGTTTCATTAACCGTTGTTTTGCACGCAGTCGTCGTTGAATACGAAAGCGCAATTTGTAAAACGCTCGAGTAACATACAAAGCCCCCAGCGCTGCCAGCAGCATGAAAATTAAGCGTTGGTTAGTGAGTTGTTGTTGGTATTGGTTGTGGTGAGCCATTACGGCTGTTTCAGATAGCTGCAATTTAATATAGCCGACAACTTGTTTTTGAGATTCTGTTGTCGATTGATCCTCTAAGCTCGAGTCTACCACTTGCGAACGAGTAATATCTGCGACAAAAATAATCCTAGTATTTCTATCTGCACGCAATGAAGATAGAAAATCTCCTTCAAACCCTTGGCTTGCCAACCGCCTGCCGCGAAAATCGTAAACAGCGCCAGCAACAACGTGTTTATCAGTCAGTACTTGGGATAGGGCAGTTTCTATCGCAGCAGTATCTTTACTGGAGACAGACGCGACTAAATCGAGCGCCTTCTGCTGAGTTAAACTACGTCCTAGCTGTTGAGCTTGGGTCGAATACCAATCTTGAGCTTGCTGTTTACTGACCCACCACAAGTTTACGCTAATCGCGATGCCGATCAGGATCAAGACAAGGTTAGCTATACGTTTGTAAACGGTATAGGTACTGTGAGTTTTAACGGCCACGCAACGTCATTCGCTGGTTTAAAAACTAAACCATATGTCAATCGTGATTAATTGCCAAGAGTTGTTTGCAGTTCTTGGCGCATTCGGTAGACTCACGCCACCCAATACAAATTTTGAAACATTACTCGTGAATCTACCTCCCTTTTCAGAAACTGATGCTAATAGTTATGCCGTTTTTCGCGCGCTGGTCGAGCAACCTTGTGAGGGTGGAAGTGCGATTAGTTTTGGATATCATGAAGGGAGTTGGCGTTATAAAATAGATGTTGAGCTCGAGCAGAGCGCAGATTTTCTGCACATAGCCATTTGCGCGCCGACGTTAGCGTTAGTAGAACGAATATTGACTGTAGTAAATGGCTTTGGCGTACCACCTGAATTCATCGTTCACCCGTTGAGTGATTTAGAGAATGCCTTCGTAGGATTGTTGATTGCACTACCAAGTTACCCTAGTGAAGAGAATAAACAGTTGATCGCTAAACAGTTACAGTTATTCGATTTAGAATTCGGCTTTACTCAAAATGCGCCAAAGGTATCTCAACCGGGTTTACTGATTATGGATATGGACAGCACGGTAATCGCTTGCGAATGCATAGATGAGATTGCAGTTCTAGCGGGTGCTGGCGAGGCAGTAGCAGCAGTCACCGAGCGAGCTATGCAAGGTGAGTTAGATTTTGCACAAAGCTTGACTTCACGAGTGGCATATTTGAAAGGACTGAACGTGAAGGCACTAGAACAGGTGAGGCAACAGTTGCCATTGATGCCTGGACTGACGCGTTTGGTCGCGCAGTTACAACACTTTCAGTGGCGAGTGGCAATTGCCTCTGGTGGATTTACTTTCTTTGCCGAACATTTACAACAGCGCTTGGGGCTAGATGCTGCTGTTGCTAACGAGTTAGCAATCGCAGATGGCAAGCTCAGCGGTGAAGTTGTTGGCAAGATAGTAGATGCGCAAGCAAAAGCAGACACTGTGGAAGAATTAGCTGAACAGTGGCATATCAATAAAGGACAAACGTTAGCAATGGGAGATGGTGCAAACGATTTGGTTATGATGTCTGCTGCGCAATTGGGTATTGCTTTTCACGCAAAACCAGTTGTTGAGGCTGCCGCTGATGTAGCAATTCGTCGCCGCGGTTTAGATACTGCTCTGCTGTTTTTACGCCGCTAAGCGAGACTTATTGGCCAGTTATTGGCGTAACAAAGACTCTATGTTATCGGCACCAACAACTAGAGTAGTTTGTGCATTCTGGTTGTGAACAATTTGCTCTCGACCAAAATTATAACGAGTCATTACTTCATCGGTGATATCAATTAAATTCCCCATCGCCGAAATACTCCATAACTGCTCTTCGAGCTCTTTGGCACGATGTATCGCATAGACGCTTACGTAGTTGAATTCAGATTGAAGCAAATCTAGATCGGGCCTTCCGGTCAGCGACATGTACACGTGAATCGCAATGAACTGGCCGTTGGCCATTGCGTCTTCAATAAATTTAACGCGTTGATTATGATCGCGGAATTGCTCTGAGAATCGCGGTTTTATCGCCTCACGAATCTCACTTTTGGCGGGATTAAAAGCTATGTATAACTCACGGTGAAGAGGATTAGGCTCTATGCGCAGTTGTGTGATTGCTTCGTGAATAAACGAATATTCTTTGCTCCGATCACGATACAAAAACTCTAGATTAAATTGACCGGGATCTGCAAACTGCTGTCCCAACTTGGCTATCCGACTATTCTGGCCGTGATTGATTACCATGTCAGGTATATATTTACCTTGTTCTTTGCGCACAAAGAATGCAATGTTTTCAACGTTCTGGGCATACATGCAACGCAATGCGTGGCCAATACCGGGGATCTCTTCTTCATCGGAAAATGCTTTAAGGCGATTTTTATTATGTTTGATAAGCTGTTCAAAGAATTGCCGCGCAACATTGCCCTCTTCATTGATTACTTTCAAATGTAAGATGTTGCGTTCAGCGTTAATATTGATCACGCGATACTGTAAATTGCCGAGTTTGTATTTTTTGGTAATCTTCTGCAATGCTGGAAAAGCCAATGAAACGCGACTGTTAACCGCGCCATGAAAAAATGAATCTAATTCTATTCGTAAACCATGTACTGAAGCATCTTCGCTTATACCTTCAAGCTCAATGTCGTCAAACTTCAAGTTAACTTTTGAACGCAATTGGTAGCGACTTTCTACACGCTGCTCTAAATATTTAAAGCGAAACACCTTGATGTCACTGGGAGGTTTATTACGCGCGTGTCCGAAGACCTTGAGTTTTGCTAATTTACCACGCTCAATTTTACATTTCTCATAGCACTGCTGACCTATATCACTAGTAATATCGGTGATTAATAAGCACTGTGTTAGGTTCTTCAGGCGGGCCATTAAGCGTGGTGCCGGTGGATTATTTTGTCGCTTCACTGCTGCAGAGACTTCATCTGGGATGGAAAGCGGCACATGCGCCTGCTCTGGAATGATGTCAGAGATTTGCAATTTAAATACACGCCAACTAACTTTGCGAGCGCCAAAACCTAAAAATACGGAGTGTAAACTGGGATGCGCATTGAGCTCATCGAGGCTGGCAGAGTAAAAATAGACTTTTCCGTCATTAACATGTGTAAAAACATAAACGTACATCATTTGTTGACCAACAGGTTGGGCCACTAACTCAGCGATGCGTTGATGATTGCACATAAAGCCAAGACGCAGATTATTTGCTTCGTCAGTCCAGAAATCGAGTATGTTGCGATTGCTGTCGTTCATCATCGCGTAGCGAGGAATAAATTTATCATCGATAGTGTCAATAAAAACCGGTAGAGACGGGAAATGCGGCGTAAAATACTGTTCACATGTTTTGCTGCGAATAGCATCAAGGGTGTTGTCCATATTGACTTTGTAACGTCGCTTGTTGCCGTGAATGAAACGGTTCAAGAATTCGTCGAAAGCAGGGTTTCTATCCTCTTCAACGCGTTGCAAACGAAGGCGCTGTTCCTTTTGTGCTCGGTCTATTTCGATGATTTGATAGGTGACACCGTGTTTTTTATCTAAAGCAAACTCCGCTTCCATACCGCGAAAGTAAACCGATAACTTTTCGTTCGGCCTAAACACGTAATCTGAGTTGAGCTTGACCCGCATCCCTTCAATAGAAATATCGATACTGTTGGCCAAAACACTCTTGTTGTGTTCAGTGAACAATTCTAACGCTACGGCATAATTCATCCGTTCATAGTTGCGTTTGGGATAATCCATTAATGTAGTTGTTGGCGTAATATATCGACTTGATGGATCGATTTCTTCGGGCTCAAGTGGGGCGTTGAGTTCAGCGTTCATCGCTTCCTCACGCATTATTTTCAGATTGTTCTCAGTGCGATGCACAGCCTCATATACACCTAATGTGTATTCACCAAAGATCCGCACTTGTTGCTCAAATGCTTCAATTGCGATGTCGTCAAGGTAATGTTGGCGACCGTCGTGCTGATATAGTTGACATTCGCCATCGACTTTGCCGCGAAGATCAATTACGCGAATACAGGGGCGAGCTAAACGCTTGAGTTCCATTTTTAATAGAAAGCGTTTGTCACGAGATAAATTACTGGCGACTTGAGCCAGAACCTGATTGAATTCAGGTTCATTTACCATTGGCTTGAGTCGCTCAATTAAATCGCTGTATTCACTGATTTCAGGGTTCATTATTAACTAATTAATCGCTTTATTACTTTCCGTGATGGAGCTGTTATACCAAATGATGATATCTTTATCGGCAAATTTACATTCTACACAAGGGCGTATCCATGTTTGCCGCACAAAATTTTTGCAGCCTTGTTGAATATACCCTTTGCGACAAAGCGAAATACTTTCACTATCCAATATACCTGAACAAGAGAATTAATGGCAAAACGTAAGACAGCCTTTGTTTGCTCAGACTGTGGTGCGGAGTATCCGCGCTGGCAAGGTCAGTGCAACGATTGTGGCGAATGGAACACAATATCTGAGATTACCCTCGCTCCAGCAACGCGAGGTGGGCAGCGAAACCTAAGCGGATACGCGGGACAAACTCAGGCACAAATTACTAAGCTCGATGAAATCGTGTTGTCTGATCTACCGCGCTTCTCCTCGACGTTCTCTGAATTAGACCGAGTACTAGGTGGAGGAATTGTGCCTGGCGCAGCCATGTTGATTGGCGGATCGCCAGGTGCGGGTAAAAGTACGCTATTGCTTCAAGTAATGTGTGCATTGGCGAAGCAAACTACGACGCTATACGTAACGGGTGAAGAGTCGCTGCAGCAGGTTGCTCTGCGAGCGGACCGTTTGGGATTGCCGAATGACAAATTGAGTTTGCTCTCGGAAACCAGTGTCGAAACCATTTGTGATTTGGCGCTCAAACACAAGCCTCAGGTAATGGTGATTGACTCAATCCAGGTAATGCATGTGGCTGATGTACAATCTGCGCCAGGCAGCGTCTCACAGGTTCGGGAGGGTGCCGCGTATTTAACTCGTTTTGCCAAACAAAATCACATCGCCATGTTTATTGTTGGTCACGTAACGAAAGAGGGGCATTTAGCCGGGCCCAAAGTGCTTGAGCACTGTATTGACAGTTCGATGATGCTAGATGGGGATAGCGACAATCGCTACCGCACATTGCGCAGCCATAAAAATCGTTTTGGCGCGGTGAATGAACTTGGCGTTTTTGCCATGACCGATAAAGGGCTAAAAGAGGTCAAAAATCCTTCTGCTATCTTCCTCAATCGCCACGATACGGAATCTCCTGGGAGCAGTGTAATGGTTGTTTGGGAGGGCACCCGACCATTGCTGGTGGAACTGCAGGCGTTGGTGGATTACACCCAGTTAAATAACCCCAAGCGCGTCGCTGTAGGATTAGAGCAAAATCGATTGGCGATGTTACTGGCGGTGCTCCATCGTCATGGCAATATTCAAATGAATGATCAAGATGTGTTTGCCAATGTTGTTGGTGGCGTCAGAGTCAGTGAAACTGGCGCTGATTTGGCATTGCTAACAGCCATGGTTTCGAGTTTTCGCAATCGTCCTTTGCCGCGTGACCTAATCGTTTTCGGTGAAGTCGGCTTAGCCGGCGAAATACGGCCTGTACCCAATGGCACTGAACGACTGTCAGAAGCCGCAAAACACGGATTCAAGCGTGCAATTGTACCACTAGCAAACAAGCCCAAGACACCGATCAAAGGTATTGAAGTGATTGGTGTTAAGCGGCTCGAGGAAGCGCTAGAAGCATTGAATTAATCCTTCTAGCGATTGGAGCAGTTGGCATCAGCAAAGCCCAATTGCTCTTTTTCAATGGTTGCCAGATAAGCCGTTAAATTTTTACCTCTTTCCTCTTTATACCGCTTACCAAGCAGGGTGAAATTGCTGATCCGATCGATTCGGAAATTGCGAAAGGCATTGCGCAACTCGCACCAGCCAGTTAATAGCCATACGGGGCTAAATGAGGTCAGTGCCAATGGACGAATGGTGCGTTGAGTGATGGTGTTATCGAGTGCCCGATAATCAAATTGGATCAATTGCTTGCGGCGAATGCATTCGCGGATCTCGGTAAAGTCGACTTGCCACGGAATTTTGTACTGACTGGGGGCCGAAAATGTGGTGATTTGGGCTAATTCGTGCAGCATGTCTGGAGATAAGGTTGCTTGTATTTTTTGATACGCACTCTGTGCTTTTTGCGCAAAATTTTCATCAGTCCAGTTACTCACGAGGCTTATGCCTAGCGCAATAGCTTCGACTTCATCGGCATCGAACATGATAGGCGGTAAGTGATACCGTTTATCAATCAAATAACCAACCCCGGCTTCACCGACAATAGGAACGCCACAGTCTTGTAAATCTTGTATATCGCGATACAAGGTTCGCACACTGACCTCAAATTGTTTCGCCAATGCATCTGCGGTTACAGCATGATGCATACGGCGTAAATAGTGAACGATTTCGTTTAGTCGGTCGGATTTGCGCATCGACATTTACTTTATAATTGTTGAGTTGAATTAAACATTAGTCGAACACTACTGACATTAGATGTCAGTAGTCAACGTCTATTATGGATCCACCGTCATTCACACCACAGGAGAAAGGAAATGATTGGCTATGTAACTTTAGGTACTGCAGATTTGCAGCGCGCGGGCGCATACTACGACGAACTGTTAGCAACTATTGGTGCCGCACGTTTTATGGAAGAAGACAATTACTTTATCGCTTGGTCGCGTAACCAAGAGGAGTGTGCGCTTTCAGTGACACTGCCATTTGACAAGAATCCTGCCACCGTCGGCAACGGCACTATGGTTGCCATCGTTTTGGAAACACCTGCGCAAGTCGATGCATTGTATGCCAAAGCGCTGGAATTAGGCGGTAGCTGCGAAGGTAAACCGGGTTTTCGTCCGGAAGGCGCAACGAAAGGTTTCTATGCAGGATACTTTCGCGATCTCGATGGCAATAAACTGAACGCGTTTTGTATGGTTGAGTAACTCCTAAAAAAGAGCCGAACATTGTGTTCGGCTTCTATGCTTGTTACTTACTAATTTTCTTATATTTCAAACGGTGTGGCTCAACCACATCGTGACCAAAGTTTTCTTTCAGCCAGCTTTCGTATTCTGAATAGTTACCTTCGAAGAAGTTGGTTTTACCTTCGTCTCGGTAGTCGAGAATATGCGTTGCTACACGGTCTAAGAACCAGCGATCGTGCGAGATAACCATTGCACAGCCTGGGAACTCTAGTAGAGCATTTTCCAGTGCACGCAATGTTTCCACATCTAGGTCATTGGTTGGTTCGTCCAGGAGAAGTACGTTACCGCCAGCTTTTAATAGCTTCGCTAAGTGCACTCGATTGCGCTCACCACCGGATAAGTCTTTGATAAACTTCTGCTGGTCAGTACCTTTGAAGTTGAAGCGACTGCAGTATGCGCGGCTATTGATTTCAAAATTGCCGATGCGAATGATATCCTGGTCATCGGATATTTCTTTCCACACAGTGTTAGCACCGTCCATATGATCACGGAACTGTTCAACGCTGGCAATCTGCACTGTATCACCGAGGACGATATCACCAGCGTCAGGCTGTTCTTGTCCAGCAATCATACGGAATAAGGTAGATTTACCTGCGCCATTCGGGCCGATAATGCCAACAATCGCCCCTTTCGGCACTTGCATGCCCATATCGTCAATCAATAAACGGTCGCCATAGGATTTGCGTAAACCGTTTACTTCAATGACTTTGTCGCCCAAACGCTCACCTGGTGGAATAAACAGCTCGTTAGTTTCGTTGCGTTTTTGATAATCACCGGTGTTTAGCTCTTCAAAGCGGGCCATACGGGCTTTGCTCTTCGCTTGCCTACCTTTCGGATTTGAACGCACCCACTCGAGTTCTTGTTTGATCGATTTTTGACGCGCAGATTCAGCGCGTTCTTCTTGCTCTAATCGCGCTTCTTTTTGTTCTAACCAAGAAGAGTAGTTGCCTTCCCACGGAATACCTTCACCACGGTCTAGCTCCAAGATCCAGCCAGCAACATTGTCGAGGAAATAACGATCGTGGGTAATAGCAACTACAGTGCCTTCATAATCGTGCAAGAAGCGCTCTAACCAAGCGACAGATTCCGCGTCTAAGTGGTTAGTGGGTTCGTCGAGCAACAACATGTCGGGTTTTTCAAGCAGTAAGCGGCAAAGTGCCACGCGGCGGCGCTCACCACCAGAGAGTTTACTCACGTCAGCATCCCAAGGCGGCAGGCGCAGGGCATCGGCCGCACGCTCTAGCGCATTCTCAAGGTTATG
The DNA here is from genome assembly GCA_964230255.1 of Alteromonas sp. Classification (GTDB taxonomy): domain Bacteria; phylum Pseudomonadota; class Gammaproteobacteria; order Enterobacterales; family Alteromonadaceae; genus Alteromonas_E. The sequence goes on along the minus strand of CAXRGW010000017.1, from coordinate 755 downwards.
GCCGTCTTTGGCCTGTATGATGGCTTCGAGCTCACCTTGTTCTTTTGCCAGTGCATCAAAGTCAGCGCCTTCTTCAGCATACGCTGCATACACCTCATCTAAGCGTGTTAACGCATGCGCTACGTCAGCTACGGCCTCTTCAATATTGCCACGCACATCTTTACTTTCATCTAGTTGTGGTTCCTGAGGCAGATAGCCGATGTTGATGCCCGGCTGCGGACGCGCTTCACCTTCTATTTCAGTATCAACACCCGCCATGATGCGAAGTAGGGTTGATTTACCCGCGCCATTCAGGCCTAACACACCAATTTTGGCGCCAGGAAAAAAGCTTAACGAAATGTTTTTTAGGATGTGGCGGTTAGGCGGTACGATTTTACCGACCCGATGCATACTATAAACGTACTGGGACATTTATGTTCTCTTTTGTAGTGTAAATTGCCGCTATTGTAATTAATTCCCCACCTAATTGACCAGTTCATTAGCACCTTTTATCGAATTACCCTAAAATCCTCCTGTAAATTTTTATCAGGAATACCAATGCAGCAATTTACTATTGACGAGCTTGCCTTACATGTCGGCGCAGAAGTCACCCTTGATCCCGCTTTTGGCCAACAAGTGATTACCGGGGTAAACACGCTAGATGCGGCTTCACAGCAGCAACTGTCGTTTTTCACTAATACCAAATACAAAGCCAGTTTGTTGGCGACCAACGCCGGTGTTGTATTAGTCAGTGAAAAGCACGCTGATATGGTGCC
>CAXRGW010000016.1:0-28646 GCA_964230255.1 Alteromonas sp. | reverse complement strand
TGATCGCAAGCGCATTAGGGCTGGCTGGGAGTGTCGCTAAAGTAAAAGCTAGTAGTGGTTTGCGAATGGTGTGTTGCAAGTTAAACATAGTCATTCCTCGTGTATTCGATCGTTGCGCCCAATTCTACGAAGGCGTCCATTTCTACAAGGTTACGCGGCGATTAAATAACTGTAATTAAGTTAGTGTTTTTACTTAAGTGCTTGTTAATAATGGTTATTCCGGCTGTTTTTGCCGAATCACCAAGATCGCTTGTTGATCAGTATTGAGTGCTTTGCGTATCAGTCATTAAACCAACAATGGAGTCTGGATATGAAACGCAGGTTTGCGACTCTGTGCACGATTTTCTTAATGGCAGGACAGGTTATGGCCGATCAAAGTACCATAGAACAATACCTCGAAGCACCACAAGTAGTGGGTGAGGCCAAATTTGAGTACATCTTTTGGGATGTGTATTTAGCCAAGCTATACGCGGCTGACGGTGAATACGCCGAGAATCAACCTTTTGCCTTGTCGCTTACATATTTACGCAATTTTGATGGCGAAGACATTGCTAAACGCTCGGTAAAAGAAATGAAATCGCAAGGGTTTGATAACGAGAAGCAATTAGCCTTGTGGCTAACGTTAATGAACGATCTTTTCCCCGATGTAAAGAAAGGCGAAACCATAACCGGGATTGCCGATGCGCAAGGATATGCACACTTCTACCTTGACCAAGCCAAGTTAGGGACGGTTGAGGATCCTGTATTTACTGAGTGGTTCTTTGCCATATGGCTGAGCGAAAGAACATCAGAACCGGGTTTGCGCAAGAAGCTATTAAATTTATAAGGAGTAAACTATGCTGAAATTTTCACACTGGGCACCGCGCTTACTAGTAGTACTGGGCGCCACTTTCGGTTTAGCTGCATGCAGCGTTTCAATTGATGGCAATGACTACAAATCAATTGAGCCGAGGTTCAACATTAATCAATTTTTCGACGGCCAAGTACGTGCTTGGGGCATAGTACAAAACCGCAGCGGTGAGGTCGTGCAGCGTTTTATTGTCGACATAGACGGGCGCATTGAGAACGGTGAAATAATCCTTGATGAAACGTTCACCTATGGGGTCGGTGATGGTCCCAAGACGCGCATTTGGCGGATTGAGCAACAAGCCTCAGGCAGCTTTATCGGTAATGCTGGCGACATTGCTGGGCCTGCCACTGGTACAGCTTATGGCAACGCATTTAACTTTCGCTATGAGATGGATTTACCGGTCGATGATACGGAGTATCGAGTCGCTTTTGATGATTGGTTTTGGGCTTTTGATGAGCAAACCATGATGAATCGTAGTTACATCACAAAGTTTGGCTTGGTTATGGCTGAAATCACAATCTTTATGCAACGCCAAAATGAGTGATACTTATAAACTCGTGGGCAGGTATAGACTCACACCAAGCCCACTGCCGGTGTGCAATGGATTGCTGGCAAAACTCAGTTTGCCACGGTGCAATTTAACAATTGCAGCAACCATTGCCATCCCCAACCCGTTTCCTTTAGTTGTACGACTGCTCTCATCACGGAAGAATCGCTGCGTGATTTCATTGTGTTTTTCTGCGTCGATGCCAATGCCGCTATCGTTAACACGTATGATTACTTCGCCATTGGCATAACCACAGTAAAGTTGAATAAGACCATTTTCCGGCGTGAATTTAATCGCGTTGTCGATGATGTTTGCCACGCTTTGGAATATCAAATCTTTATCACATATAGCCGATAAAGGCTTTATGTCGGCTGCAATGCGGATATTTTTGCCATCAGCGAGTGGTTGATACATTTCCACTACGTCATCGACAATTTGATTGACGTCATTGGGTTTAAATGCACAACGTTTTTTATCGGCTTCAATATCAGCGATACGCAACAAACCATTAAACATATCCAAAAGGTTATCAGCCTCATTTAATAGGGGACGCGCCGTTTCTTCATCAAATTGATTTTCGATACGCTGGCGCAATCGCGTCAGTGGCGTGCGCAAATCATGGGCGATATTGTCAGATACCGATTTGATATTATTGACGGAGTACTCAATTTCACTGAGCATGCGATTGAGAGACACCGCAAGCGAACTCAAATCATCCCAAGTACTCTCTACCGGTAAACGAGCGGACAAATCACCGGTGTTCATAATGCGATCGGCGGTTTCTGAAATATCGTTGATCCGTGACACAACGTAATAACCAACCCATAGGCTGCATCCAGCAATTAAACACAGAACAAATACGATAAACCAACCAAAGGTACGCCCCACCCATTGGGCTATTTCTAAATCATCAATTTTGCGTCCAATAAACAGTTGATACCGTGCGTCAAACACAAGCGTGCGACCGAGGACGTTGTAATTCTCGGCCCTGGAATGGATGGCACTGGGTATATTGGCAACATATGAACTGTCGATGTTAAACACCACTAAGCCATCGTCACGGATCTCCTCAATCTCGGACGGCCAATTACTGAGATTACCGACTAACATTTGACCTTCTTGATTTTGGATGGCGTAAAAGGAGCTGTTGGTGGCATCTTGTACACGCATACGCAGTGTTTCAGTTACCCCTTCAATACCAGCGAGGTAATAAATTTCTTGGATCCCTTTAGCATCGACATCAATGGCCGCTTCAGACTCACGAATTAATGTTTGATCAGAGCTAATGACAATAAAATAAGCGATAAAAAACACACCCAGCATCAGTAATGCGGTGAAGAGAGCGCTCAAAGAAAAGCTTGAGCTGCGCGAGAAATCGCGGATCGCCTTCACGAGAGCATTCGACCCTCAATGTTATCACGCATGCGATAACCAGCACCGCGCACAGTTTCAATCAAAGGTACATCAAACCCTTTGTCTATTTTTTGGCGTAAGCGGCTAATGTGTACATCGATAATGTTGGTTTGTGGGTCAAAATTGTAGTCCCACACTTTTTCCAACAACATGGTACGGGTGATAACCCGATCTTTATTGCGCATTAGATACTCTAGCAAACGAAACTCTCGACCTTGTAATTCAATACTTTGATTAGCACGGTGAACTTTGCGTGTCAGCAAGTTAAGCGTGAGATCAGCAGCAGTTAGCGTTACTTCTACATTGGATTTGTCAGGTGTAATGGCGGTTCGCTGCACTATCAACTCTAAGCGCGCCATTAACTCTTCGAATGCAAACGGCTTGGTTAGGTAGTCGTCGGCGCCTGAGCGCAGGCCAACCACTTTGTCTTCGACCTTACTCTTGGCACTTAAGATCAATACCGGTGTTTCGCTTTGTTTGGTGCGCAAATGTTTGAGCACTTGCATACCATCCATTTCAGGGAGCATCCGATCTAATACGATCGCATCGTATTGACCGCTTTGCGCTAAGTACAAACCACGTTTCCCATCTGCTGCAACATCACAGGTCAATGATGCTTCAGTCAGGCCTTTGCGGATAAAGTGGCTAACCGTAGGGTCGTCTTCGATAATAAGTACGTTCATGGTCATTTTCCTTACATATAATTTCTTTATACGATATGTTGGTGAAATAGTTTGCTTGATAATCCTTAATAATTTTTAATGATCAAACCAACGGGTAAAGCGGTAGGATCCTAACTTTTAAAAACAGCTAAAGGAAAACAATATGACGGTTATGCTCTGGTGTTTGTTAGCGGTTATCGTTTTGCCTGTTTTGGCGAAGGCGCCTTTGGCTTACGCGATGCACCAAGTCGATGGTTATGATAATGCTCATCCTCGCGATCAACAGGCTAAGTTAAGAGGTTTTGGTGCGCGAGCGCTTGCAGCACATAAAAATAGCTTTGAGGCTATTGCCTACTTTGCACCTGCAGTTATAGCTGTTCTAGCACTCGATGCAGTTGATTCTGCTGCGCAAACCTTAGCGCTAGTGTTTGTTGCGACTCGCGTACTTTACGTGGTGAGCTATTGGTTAAACTACGACAAACTACGCAGCGTATTTTGGATAGTAGGTTTTGGCTGTGCCTTGGCTTTGATTATCCGTTTACTCTAAATTATTTTAATTAACGCTGAATAAAACGGCGACTCGCCGGGTAGGGCGTAAAGTTTTGGATTGCCCCTGTTGCCGTAATGGCCTGCACAGAACGCCAGTATTCGGGCGTCATTAAATCACCATGCAATTCTTTGAGGATATCTTTAAACACTTTTTTACCGATAATAAAGTGTTCAAATTGCTCGGGGAATACGTCATTCGGTGCCACTGATAGCGTATCTAACACATAAGGGTCATCGCTCTTAGGCAAGGCTCTAAAGTTGCGTTCATGCATGAAACAAATCTCGTCATAGTCATAAAATACGACGCGGCCATGCTTGGTAATACCGAAGTTTTTGTGCAACATATCGCCCGGGAAGATATTAGCTAGGGCTATTTGCTTAATGCACAATCCCAACTCATCAATTGCATGTCTGATTTTAATCGGGTCAGTTTCTTGTTGCAGATACAAATTGAGCGGTGTCATTTTACGCTCAATGTACATGTGTTTGATAATCACCTCGCTGTCGGTTAGCTCAATGCTAGAAGCACAGGTCGCCAGCAATTCATTGAGTAAACTATCTTCTAATCGCTCACGTGGTAGGCGAAAATTAACATACTCGTGGGTGTCAGCCATGCGACCTATTCGATCAGAAGTCTTTACTAATCGATAGCAGTCTTTCACATGCTCCCGAGTTATCTTTTTACTTTCGGCAAACTCGTCCTTGATGATTTTGAAAACTACGCCGTATGACGGTAGGTGAAATACCGCCATGACCAGCCCGCGGATCCCCGGCGCTATACAGAATTGATCGTCGCTATTTTGTATGTGCTGTAAAAAGTTGCGGTAAAACACAGTCTTACCGTGTTTGTAAAAGCCTAAGCTCATGTACAACTCAAAATGTTTTTTGTTGGGTAACAGTTCTTGCAAGAATGCGACAATTTCGCCTGGATGCTGGGTATCTGCCATAAAATAAGAGCGCGCAAAACCAAATACAACGCTTAAGTCTTTTTGCTCCGTCAGCAACGCATCAACGAAAAGTTGATGCTGGTCGTTGGTTTGTAGGGCGATAACAAAAGGTACGGTTTCATCTGGCATACATATCCGGCCAATTAAATAGGCGGCTTTTCCGCGATAAAATACCGGCTTCAACAGTTCTACCGCGTGCACGCTAGCCAATTGCTCGCGATTGAGTTTACTGCGCAGAGCAACATCCATGAATTCTAGATCACGCTCTTGATCTTCAAATGCAATGTTGAAGCGATAAGTTTTCAGTATTGATTCATGCATGGCCCGCACAGTGTCGGTGGTATCGAAACTATTTACCACTTTGTCGCGATCGGGCCCGGCTAGAAAGCAGCGCGAAGGTATAACAAACATTAAGCGGTCATCGATTTTGCGGTGCCGAAAAATTTTTCCTATGACTGAATTGTAAAAAGTTTCGGCTAATTCATATTGTGGGTGGCTGTCGAGCAATTGAGTGAAACGGTTCTTTAACGCAATCCAAAACTCAACGTCTTGATGATGCACATGCACTTGCTGGTATATTTCACTGATAATATCTGACAAGCTTTGCCCGTATATAGTAATGCGCTCCTTGACCGCGTTTTGCGCCGCTTGCCATTGACCATTCTCAAAGCGATCTTGGGCACCACGGGTGATCCGCGAGTACCATCGGTAACTCTTATCGAAGCCGTTTAAGATTTGATAGGCCACCTTGGCACATAACTTCGGGTCGTTCATTGCAGTCCTCTAGTATACCAGCGTGTTTAGATTAACAGTTGGAACCATCAATAACAGCATCAGGTTAACGTTTTACCACTAAAGGCTTATTTTTTGAGCAGCGTTGGGCAGTCTTTTCTTTTCGATTCATATCGGGTACTTTAGTAGACTTATTGCTACCGTTTACTACAAAAATAATAAAAAAAGGTGACGAGATGTCATTTCCGGTACTGATTTGCGATGATTCATCGCTTGCGCGAAAAATGGTAAAGCGCAGTTTGCCTGACGAACTCAGTCAGACCATTTTCACCGCTGAAAATGGTCAACAAGCGTTAGATATTCTGGAGCAGCACCCCATTTCACTGTTGTTTTTAGACCTGACCATGCCGTTTATGGATGGGGTTGAGGTGTTAAAAATGATTAAGCAGAAATCGATTGAAGTCTTTGTAATCGTTATATCCGGTGATATTCAGCCGCAAATGCAAGATCGGGTGTTATCTCTGGGTGCACTGGACTTTATCGAAAAACCCGTTGATTCGGAGCGCCTGCAAGGTACTCTTCAACGCTTCGGCTTGTATTAGTTAGCAGATCAACTGGTACGAGTAGTAAGAAATTCTCGATATCAGCATTTTCTGTATTGACATCTAGACGTCTATACGTCACATTGAGCGCATGAAAACAATTATTAGCACTACCGGCATGATGACAACCACCTATATTCGGGCGGTCGTTGGCTAGTGCATGTTGCCAAATCAACGAAAGCCCGCTGTAACAGAGCGGGCTTTTTTTTGGCATAAAGGAAATTTTTGGGAGACTCTGTCATGAAAGTTATGAAATTTGGCGGCTCGTCGCTTGCAGATGCTGAACGTTATCTGGGAGTCGCTGAAATTAGCCAGCAGGCGCATCAATCGATCGGGACAGCAGTAGTGTTGTCTGCGCCGAAAGGTGTGACCAACGCATTATCATTGCTGTGCGATGAAGCCGCAGCGAACAAAGATTTTGGTGAACTGTTCGCTAAGCTGGAAATGACTTTACATAGTATTGCGACTGAATTGCACCAAGTACACGCCAACTTTGCTGTTGAACAAGTTAAAGCTTTTATTGACCAACGGTTAAGTGGTTTGGCCGCTCAACTTGAAGGCGTAAGACTACTTGGCATGGCTCCGCCAGCAGTGACCGCCGGTATTTTGAGCACTGGCGAATACGTCAGTGTGACTATTTTCAGCCATCTTCTCAGTGCCTTGGATATCCAAAATCGTATTATTGACCCAGTGGAATACGTTTTAGCTGAAGGTGATTATCTTGACAGTATTGCCGATTTACATGCCAGCAAAGCGCGTTTTAGCAATGTGCCTGTAGACGGCAGTGAATGCTTAATCATGCCTGGGTTTGTGGCCGCCAATAGTGACGGTGAGAAGGTCACACTGGGACGCAATGGTTCAGATTACTCTGCAGCAATTTTGGCTGCTTGTATTGATGCCGAGTGTTGTGAAATATGGACTGACGTTGATGGTGTATACAATGCCGATCCGAATCAAGTAGAAGGTGCGGTTTTACTCGACAAGCTTACGTATCAGGAAGCTATGGAGTTGAGTTATTTTGGTGCCAAAGTATTGCACCCAAAAACGATTGGGCCTATCGCTCAATTTCACATTCCATGCTGGATTAAAAATACCCTAAATCCTTCTGCGCAAGGCACTTTGATCAGTGCTGAAGCCAGTCAGGTATGGACCAGCGTTAAAGGCATATCACAGCTTGATGATATGGCGATGTTCAATGTCGCAGGCCCAGGTATGAAGGGAATGGTGGGCATGGCAAGTCGCGTTTTTGAGGTACTAGCACACGCTAATATTTCGATTTGCTTGATTACTCAGTCTTCAAGTGAGTACAGCATCAGCTTTTGTATTCACGAGAAAGATGCCGATCGTGCACTGGAAGTGTTGCAAGACGCTTTTGTGCTAGAGCTATCTAATCAGTTACTCGATCCTATTGAAGTGCGTAAAGGGCTAGCGATCGTGACCTTGGTCGGTGACGGGATGCGTCACCTAAAAGGCCTCGCAGCCAAGTTCTTCAGTGCGCTTGCACAAGCGCGTGTCAACAACGTAGCCATTGCACAGGGCTCTTCTGAGCGTTCTATCTCAACCGTGATAGAAGGTCGAAAGGGTAAAAAGGCGGTCAAAGTGATCCACCAGAATTTTTTCTCAAATTCGCACACTATTGATGTGTTTCTCATCGGGTGCGGAACCGTAGGTTCGGCATTGTTACAACAGATTGAAAAGCAACAACCATTGTTGTTAGACGGCAACGTACGTTTGAACGTATTTGGCATAGCTAACAGCCGTCAACTCCTACTTGAAGCGGGTGGTATTACGCTTTCAACTGATTGGCAGTCACGCCTTGATGCGACAACAGAGTCTTTCTCTGTCGCCAACTTGAAAACCTTTGTTAGTGAAAATTCATTAGTTAACCCAGTCATCGTAGATTGTACGAGCAGCGAAACGATTGCCGATATGTATCAGGCGTTTCTTGAACAAGGTTTCCACGTGGTAACGCCGAACAAGAAGGCCAATACCAAGTCGCTTGATTACTATCACTCACTCCATAAGACCGCGCAAAACACCAGCCGGCAGTATTTATACGAGACAACCGTGGGTGCCGGTTTACCGGTCATCGACAACCTACAAAAGTTGCTCAGTGCTGGTGATAGTCTGGAACGCTTTGAAGGTATTCTCTCGGGCTCATTGTCATATGTATTTGGCGAGCTGGAAGCCGGTAAATCGCTGTCGGAAGCGACAGCAATTGCCCGAGACAAAGGGTATACCGAACCCGATCCTCGTGATGATCTCAGTGGCATGGATGTGGCACGCAAACTATTGATTATGGCGCGCGAAGCGAACATGGCTTTGGAGCTTTCTGATATTCAAATTGACTCGGTACTACCGAGTGATTTTGACGCTTCTGGTAGCGTTGATGAATTTTTGGCAAACCTACAGTCATTAGATGATAAATTCGCTGAAAAAGTCTCAAATGCTGAGAAAAGTGGTCAAGTTCTGCGATATGTAGGGCAGATTGTCGATGGAAAATGCAAGGTGAGTATTGAATCAGTGCCTCATTCACATCCATTAGCAGCGGTTAAGGACGGTGAAAACGCATTAGCTATTCACAGTGCTTACTACAACCCAATTCCCTATGTTATAAGAGGGTATGGTGCAGGTGCGACGGTAACTGCAGCTGGCGTTTTTGCCGATATACTCAGAACTATGCCATGGAAACAAGATGTCTAAATCGCACATGCGAAAAACTACGGCCTTTGCGCCTGCTTCGATCGGAAACCTGAGTTTAGGTTTCGATATTTTAGGTGCGGCACTGTGCCCAATTGATAATGAACCTTTGGGCGATACTGTTGAAGTTAACGTTGCCGAACAAACAGGGTTAACAGTAAGTGGACGGTTTGCCGATCGCTTGCCCGGTGAAGCTAAAGACAATATTGTCCTGCAGTGTTACGACTTTTTTGTCGAGCAATTGAATGAACGTGAAATGGCGTCTCACCCAGTGGCGATTCATTTAGTCAAGCGCTTGCCAATTGGCAGCGGTTTGGGTAGCAGCGCGGCTTCAATCGTTGCCGCTTTGCATGCGTATAATGAGTTTTATCAAAAGCCATTTAATCAGGACCAACTGCTGCACATGATGGGTGAACTAGAAGGGCGCATCAGTGGCAGTGTGCACTATGATAATGTGGCACCGGCCTATTTAGGCGGCATTACATTAATGACTGGTGATGACGACCGACCTGCGACAATCCTTCCTGCGATTCAAGGTTGGTACTGGGTAGCGTGTTATTCGGGCCTAAGTGTTTCAACATCTGCGGCGCGAAAAATCTTGCCTGATCAATACAGTCGCGAAGACTTATTAACCTTCGGTCGCCAGCTTGGCGTATTTGTTGACGCATTGCATCGCGGCGATGCCGAGAGTGCTAGTCGAGTAATGCATGATGTAGTCGCGGAACCATGGCGTAAAAGCTTGTTACCAGGTTTTGATGATGTGCGTCAGCAATGTTTGGCGCTAAACGGTAAAGCGTTTGGAATTTCGGGCTCTGGCCCAACGGTGTTTTGTGTCGCTGAGAATCTTGACGACGCACATAAAATAAAAGAATACTTAGATAAACATTATGTCCAGAATGACGACGGTTTTAGTCATATCTGTACAATCCCCGATCAAGGGGCAACAGCAGAATACAGCGAGTAAATAAGTGGATTTAGTTAACTTAAAAGTAACCGAACAACGCGTTGATTTCCCTACCGCAGTTAAGACGGGGTTAGGTCAACAGCAGGGGCTTTTCTTCCCCGAAAACTTTGTGCCTTTGGACAACGTTGATACGTTACTCAATTTACCTCTGGTAGAGCGCAGCACCGCTATCCTTAAACACCTAATCGGTAGTGATCTAGCGGATGAGACTATCGAACAGATTGTTGCTACTGCCTTTAACTTTCCCGCAAAGGTTCAAAGGATAACTAGCGATGTTCACTGTTTAGAGCTTTTTCACGGTCCAACTCTTGCGTTTAAAGATTTCGGCGGCCGCTTTATGGCCCAGTGTTTGGCCAATATCAGTAACGGTGAGAGAATCACTATTTTGACAGCGACTTCGGGTGATACAGGCGCTGCCGTTGCACATGCATTTCACGGCTTAGATAACATCAATGTCGTGATCTTATTTCCGAAAGGTAAAATTAGCCCGCTACAAGAAAAGCTGTTTACCACTTTAGGTGACAATATCCATACGGCGGCTATTGAGAGTGATTTTGATGCTTGTCAAGCGCTTGTCAAAAACGCATTTGATGATCCTGACGTTCGTGACGGTTTGCACCTAAATTCTGCAAACTCGATTAATATAAGCCGATTATTGGCGCAAGTTTGTTATTACTTTGAAGCCGTGGCTCAATTACCAATAAAGGCGCGTGATCAGCTGGTAGTATCGGTACCGAGTGGTAATTTTGGTAACTTAACTGCTGGTATTATTGCTAAAGTCTTAGGTTTACCAATTAAACGCTTTATTGCAGCGACTAACTTAAACGACACCGTACCGCGCTATCTACGTACCGGTGAGTGGCAACCAAAACCTACACAAGCAACCTTGTCAAATGCCATGGATGTAAGTCAGCCGAACAATTGGCCGCGTATTGAAGCGATGCTGGAACGCGGTGAAATTAAACCGGATGAAATCACGGGCGAGATGATTGATGAAGAATATACCCAGTTGGCGATGAAGCAGTTGGCTAAGCAAGGCTATATCAGTGAGCCTCATGCAGCTGTTGCCTATCGGGCGTTAACACAGCATCTCGAAGACGGTGAGGTTGGTTTATTCTTGGGTACTGCCCATCCGGCTAAATTCCGTGAATCGGTAGAAAATGTATTGGGCCAGCCTATCAACCTTCCAGGACCTTTGGCTGATGTCGCCGGTAAAGAAAGCTTTGCTGTAGACGTGGACAATGATTACGAAGCACTCAAGACACATATGTTTAAGGTGTTAGGTGCTTAATGGCTACCTGGACGGATGTTCTCGGTAACGAAAAGCAACAGCCGTATTTTGTTGAGTTGATGAATGAAATAGCCAGGCGTCGCACCGCTGGTGTCACTATATATCCACCTAAAAACGCGGTTTTCAATGCGTTTTCGACCACGCCTTTTGAAAATATCAAGGTAGTGATTATCGGTCAGGATCCTTATCATGGTCCGTTGCAGGCGCACGGCCTGAGCTTTTCAGTGCCCGATGGTGTTAAACCGCCGCCTTCATTAGCAAATATCTATAAAGAGCTCGACCGCGATTATCCTAATTTTACTATTCCCAAACACGGTAATTTAACCGCTTGGGCAGAGCAGGGGGTACTGTTGCTCAATACGGTACTAACGGTAGAGGCTGGCCATGCGCATTCACATGCAAAATTAGGTTGGGAACAGTTTACTGACGCAGTGATCGCGACTATTAACCAGCATCTTGATCAAGTGGTATTTATGTTGTGGGGGGGGCACGCACAGAAAAAGGCGCGTCAGGTAGACGCATCACGGCATTGTGTTTTGACCGCACCACATCCTTCGCCATTGTCGGCGCATCGCGGATTTATCGGTTGTGGACATTTTTCCAAGGCCAATACATACCTGCAAGAGACTAATCGCAGCCTCATCAATTGGCAGGTTTAAAAACCTGATGCCCAGATCAGAAACGGCCGCACAGGTGCGGCCGTTATCATTTAATTGATTGCTGAATCGAGGTCAAAATCCATGTCGAATTCGGCGAGTTCTTTTTCTAGTCTGAAGCGGTCTTGAATCGCTTCGATTTCTCTCCATTTGCGTTTTTTGCTTCGTTGTTTGCTCGTTTTTGTTTCACTATCTGCCATCGCGAATACGTCTTTTTTATTCACGGCGATCTCCTTATAGTTATTTTGCGCACACTACGATTGAAGGAGCAATGATATCGAATAAAACTGCTCCGACGGTTTATTAATATCACAACGTGGCTAAATATAAAACTGAAATGTTAATTTACAGTTAATATTTGATGACCCTTTGATGACTTTTATATGACAACGATAGAGTGATGAAACGCGGCGCTGGGGGATAAGCTTTGGCGTAATAGGCCACACCAAAATTTACCCTTATTTTTTCGTAGTAGAGATTTGGGGGTGTTTTGCGGTATTTCATTGGTCTATTACTTAGTTGCGGAGGCACTGCCAATCCGAAGAGCCTGCAACAACAGCCGAGCTCTTCACCTCTGGTTCAGAACCCACCGTTAGCTGCTGAACGGGTCCAACCCTACAATTTCCTGATAGATCTCGCGGTTTCTGAAACCACACTGGAACACCTAGCATCAAGAAAGTAGATGCATGTGGCACTGTATGCGAAGAAATATTCTCAGAGCTTTCAGGTCGACTATCCAATCATGCGTCGTTACTGGGGGCTTTTTAACGGCATTGGTACTGTATGAGACTATTACTGGTGAACCAGCAGATCTGGTTACGCCGTCATTCATGACAGCAACAGTTTTATTTTTCCTACGCTTAATTCACACCATGGCCAGTGTTTTGTGCCTTAAGGCAGGAGATTCCCGCCTACGCGGGAATGACGTTTTTTCCGTTTGGAATAACGTTTTATTATGCAGAAATGTCGCTGTAGTAAGTGGAAAAAACGAAGATGATGATCTTACGTTTGCGCCGCTCTAAAGGCTTCGATTTGGGTTGCGGTGGAAGAGTCAAATTGACTTAGATCGCGTTCGCCCATAATGCCGTCTAAGACTTGGTTGCCTAAGACTTTTCCGAGTTCTACGCCCCATTGGTCAAATGAGTTGAGGCCCCAAACAGCGCCTTGTACGAAGACTTTGTGCTCATACAGTGCGACCAGTGCACCGAGTGTGAACGGGTCTAATTTGTTGCAGGTGATGGTGTTGCTTGGCTTGTTACCGGGCATTGTTTTGTGGGCAGCAATGCGAGCTTTTTCTTTGTCATCCATGCCTTGGCCATCCAGATCTTTTAGGCACTCCGCGTAGCTTTTGCCCTGCATTAACGCTTGAGTTTGACCGAAGCAGTTAGAAGCTAACATGGCGTGGTGCGTGGCTGCGCCTTCGCTGTCACCATCGTATACTGTCAGTGGCAAGATAAAGTCTGCTGGGATCAAGGTGTTGCTTTGGTGAATGAGCTGATGGAATGAGTGTTGACCATTAGTACCTTCACTGCCCCAGATTATTGGGCCTGTAGCACAGTTAACTGAACTGCCTTGTTGGGCGATTTGTTTACCATTACTTTCCATATCTAGCTGTTGTACGTAGGCCGGGAAGCCGCGTAAGTAGTGGTAGTAGGGGAGTAGTACGTGGCTTTGTGCACCTTGGAAATTGCGATACCAAATACCTAGCAGAGCGAGGATAACCGGCATATTCTCTTGTAGTGGTGCGGTTTTAAAATGCTCGTCCATGGCATAAGCACCTTTAAGCAACTGCTCAAAGTTGTCATAGCCAATGCACAGGGCAATAGGCAGACCAATTGCTGACCATAAACTGTAGCGGCCACCAACCCAATCCCACATTGGAAATACGTTGTCTGGATCAATACCAAACTCAACGGCTTTTGGCACATTAGAAGACACGCAAGCGAAATGTTTGGCGATATCTTCTTGGCTACCACCTTGCTCGATAAACCACGCTTTGGCGGTTAGCGCGTTTTGCAATGTCTCTTGAGTCGTAAAAGATTTCGATGACATTAACACCAAAGTTTCGGTGTGATCTAAACCGCCCAGCACATCGCGAATGTGGCAGCCGTCTACATTAGCGACAAAATGCACTTTGCAAGCATCTGTGTGCAAAGGCTTGAGTGCTTCACTCATGATCTTAGGCCCCAAGAATGAGCCGCCTATGCCTATTGCCACAATATGCTTGATCGGTTTACCGGAATAACCTTTGTGTTCACCGGTATGAATAGCCTGAGTAAAGGCCGACATTTTCGCCAATGTCGCCGCGATCTCTGGGGCGACATCGTCTCCATCGACTACAATTGGGTTGACAGAGAAGTTGCGCAGTGCGGTGTGCATCACCGCGCGGCCTTCGGTAGTATTGATTTTCTCACCAGCAAACATCGCATCGCGCTGAGCTTCAACGTTACAGTGACCGGCTAGCGCAAATAAGGCATCCAATATACTGTTGTTGATTCGATTTTTCGAATAATCGAGATTCAACCCACAGGCACTGAGGGCATACTTTGATGCGCGACTCGGCTCGGCAACAAACCAATCTCGCATGTGCTGCCCATCCAATTCTGCGGCCAAATGATTCAAGGTTTGCCATGGCGTTGATGCCGTAATGTTTGTCATGCTGTGTCCTTAGTGTGAGATTGCAATACTTAGAATTGCGCTAGTAACAGTTTTTCAAGTTTAACTTGGTCTGCAGCAAAGTTGCGAATACCTTCGGCTAATTTTTCTGTAGCCATCGCATCTTCATTGTGCGCCCACCTGAAATCTGCTTCGGTTAGCGGTGCTGGTGCCGGTTGAGTATCTGTGGTTGGCGTAAGTTTATGTTCAATGTCACCGGCAGTATTGGCCAATTCTTCGAGCAGTTGTGGGCTGATGGTTAAACGGTCACAGCCGGCAAGCTCAGTGATCTCGTCTGTATTTCTGAAGCTTGCGCCCATTACGACAGTGTTGTAGCCGTGCTGCTTGTAGTAGTTGTAGATTTTGGTAACTGAAACTACACCAGGATCTTCAGCAGGGGCATAGCTTTCTTGACCGGTTTGCTTTTTGTACCAGTCTAAAATACGGCCAACAAAAGGTGAGATGAGGAAAACGCCAGCTTCGGCACAGGCTCTTGCTTGGGCAAAACTAAACAACAAGGTTAGATTACAATTAATACCTTGTTGCTCAAGATATTCAGCGGCTTTGATGCCTTCCCACGTAGACGCAATCTTGATCAAAATGCGCGATTTATCAACACCGGCGTCGCGATATAAGTCGATCAATTTCTGCGCTTTAGCGATAGTGGCTTGGGTGTCAAATGACAAGCGTGCATCCACTTCGGTTGAAATGCGACCAGGAATGATTTCCTGAATTTGCTTACCAATTAACACTGCGAGTTTATCACCCGCATTCTCGACTTGTTCTTGCTCGCTGCCACCAAGTGCTTTGGCATAGTCGATGGCCTCGGTGATAAGTTCTGCATACTGCGGTAGCTCAGCAGCTTTAAGCAGTAACGATGGGTTAGTCGTGGCATCAACCGGTTGATATTTGCGAATGGCGTCAATATCGCCAGTGTCGGCTACAACGGTTGTCATTGAACGTAAAGAAGACAGTTGATTGCTCATGTTTTTATCCGTAAATTTCGATGCCTGTAGAGTACAAGCGTGGGCTTTTGAGTGCTAGTGAAACTGCAAATTTTGTAAGCTAAGTAATAAATTTTCGTAATAACTTGGTTTTTTCGATCTCGCCGCAATCTTACACGTAGAATAAATGTGATTTCGGTAAACAGGAGCAGTTATGTTAGTGGTGTTATCACCCGCCAAAAACCTTGATGTCGAGCCGGTAAATGTGTCGTTGCAAGCGACCCAGCCGGAACTAATGTCAGAAACGCGTGAATTAGTCGACACCTGCAAGCAATTATCACCAGCCAATCTTGCGTCATTGATGAGTATTAGCGACAAGCTAGCCATCCTCAATGTTGAGCGGTTTAACAGTTTTGAATTTCCGTTTACTCAAGATAACGCCAAACCAGCAGTGCTGACGTTTAACGGTGATGTATACACGGGTTTAGATGCCGAAAGCCTGAGCGAAGACGACCTGACCTTTGCCCAGCAGCATCTGCGGATTTTGTCTGGTCTATATGGTGTATTGCGTCCATTAGATTTAATGCAGGCGTATCGACTGGAAATGGGCACCAGGCTCGACAATCCCAAGGGCAAGAATCTATACGAGTTTTGGGGCGATAAAGTCACTGAACAGTTAAACGCCGAACAACAACCTATTATGGTAAACCTAGCGTCGAATGAATACTTTAAAGTTGTTAGCAAAAAGCTGTTAAGTGCACCGGTGATCACGCCAGTGTTCAAAGATACCAAAAACGGTAACCTGAAGGTGATCAGTTTCTTCGCCAAGAAAGCACGAGGTTTAATGGCGCGCTACATTATTGAAAATCGCATTACCGACGTTGAGCAATTAAAACAATTTGACGTGGCAGGCTACGCTTTTGATGCGACCTTGAGTTCTGCAACAGAATGGGTGTTCACTCGCCCAGAACAGTAATATCTGTATTTCACGTGAGATCAGGCTCGATGCTATCTATGCCTGAAAAAAAGCAACCAGGAGCGCGTGCATCGAGCTGGGTCAATTTTTAGTGAGTTTTAATGTCAAGGATATGAGCAAGGCCAAAGCATTCTAGGAAGCCTTGGGGTTTGCTGAAATTGTGGGCTGTGGGTCAGTCGAAGGTAATTGGTTAGTCTAGCAAAACGGCACCACTGTGATTGCGTATTTCTCTACCCCGATGCCAACTAAGTGATATTCGACCAACACTGAGGGTTAATCGACGTACAACTTTTGTGAAAAGGTCAGTGTACGTTTAGTATTGCCTTGCTGGATATCGATATTGAACGTGTAGTTTTCCATATCGCGATAAGACAATACCGCCAGATAATAAACTGCATCACCTTCTACAACGCGTTTAAATGTCAGCGGTTTGGTGGTGCCAAGAAGGTTGCGAGCCGAACCCGATACAGCTGGTTTTTGCGCTACTTTTGAGTCACTGTCGAGCACCGAAATATTGACCAGTGCATTAAATCGACTGCGTACAATACCATTGGCCTTAGCAATTTCTGGTGTCAAAAACGTGGTGCTGACTACCATGTAGTGTACATCCCAGTCACCGAGTGTTTGCTTCTGCTCAGCAGTCGCCGTAGGTGCCATTAGTAGACAGCTAAAAATGCCGATAACCCAAGTTCGCCAACGCATCTCAATTCTCCAAAGTTAAAACAACACAGCGGCAAAATCTCGCACGAGTATCATCAAAAACTGAATGGCAATAATCACTACCAATACCGATAAATCAAAACCACCAAGTGGTGGAATAATACTACGAACGGGCCGTAGCATTGGCTCAGTGAGTTGCATAAGTACATATTCAACTGGGCTCGAGCCCTGACTTACAAAGCTGAGGATTGCGCGCAGCAACAATACGTAAAACATCAGGTTAAGCGCCTGAATAGCGAGATCAAACGGGGTGAAAATTAAAAACGGAATCGGATACCAGTTTTGGCTTACCGCCAGGCTAACGACTGACAGCTTGGCAAATGACACCGCTAATGCAAACAAGACTGACGCGGTATCCAAGCGACCAATACTTGGAACAAAGCGTCGCAAAGGGCCAACTACCGGTTGCGTGGCTTTAACGACCAATTGGCTCAGTGGATTGTAAAAATCAGCGCGTGTTAACTGTAGCCAGATCCGTAACATGATGACCATTAGATAAAGGTCAAATAGTGTTTCGATTAGAAATTTTGTAGCGTTCATAGTAGACCTTATCTTAAAATTCGTTCGACATTTGCTCGGCCCGCTCTACTGCGGCACGCATCGCTTTGCTCACTAAGGATGATAAATCACCTGAATTAAAGGTAGCCAGTGCCTGTGCAGTTGTGCCACCTTTAGAAGTCACATTCTCGCGTAATGTGGCAAGCTCCACATCGGGGTTGGCAACCACCATTTGCGCAGCACCAAGCATTGCCTGCTGGACCAGAAGACGTGCATCTTCATGTCTGAATCCCATATTCTCGGCTTCGCTTTGCATGGCTTCTAAGAATAAGAAAAAATAGGCTGGCGCACTGCCTGCTGCAGCAATTACACCGTCGATTTTTGATTCTTCATCTAACCATAATACTTCACCGACGGCTGCCATTAACTCGCTACATACGTCTTTACCTGTGTCACTTATACCATCAGTAGCGATTAGCCCAGTCATACCTTGACCGACGGCACTTGGCGTATTAGGCATAGCCCGTACCCAGTGTTTGGCTACTGGTAACATTGCACTTAATCGGGTTAATTTTATACCTGCCGCAATTGACATAAACACTTTGCTTTCATCGATGAGTTCGTCGTCAATCTGAGCCAAGACATCAGCCATTATTTGCGGTTTAACCGCCAATACAATGATATCTGAGAAGGCGACTATTGCATCGTTATCAGTGGTTATATTAACGCCATATTCTTCTTGTAGCGCCATCAACTTATCGATAGAGCGGTTGCTCACAACAATTTCGGATGCTGAAAAACCCGACTCAACCAAGCCAGATATAATGCTGCGTGCCATGTTGCCCGCGCCGACAAAGCCGACTTTTTTGCCTTGCATAATTTCCCTTAGACCTTGTATTTATTTGCGTGCACCGA
This sequence comes from Alteromonas sp., assembly GCA_964230255.1. Lineage (GTDB taxonomy): Bacteria > Pseudomonadota > Gammaproteobacteria > Enterobacterales > Alteromonadaceae > Alteromonas_E. Next base: position 10,025 of record CAXRGW010000016.1, on the reverse strand, counting down.
AAATAGCGGTGCCAATTCGCACCATGGTAGAGCCATTGTCGATGGCTTGGGTCATGTCGCTTGACATGCCTAATGATAATGTATCTATGGTTGAATAACGCGCTTTCAAGTCGGTATAGATACTTTGCATCGACGCAAGAGTGTGCTTTTGAGCTTCTGAGTTAGCCGCAGCTCGCGGTATTGCCATGATGCCCCTTAAGCACAAATTCGGTAATGTAGATATATTTGCCGCCAAATCATCTAGCTCTGTCACTGCAGCGCCCGATTTGCTCGCCTCGTCATCAATGTTGATTTGAATACATACCTGCAAAGGCGGCAAATCTGCCGGCCGTTGATCATTTAAGCGTTGGGCAATTTTGTTGCGATCAACGCTTTGCATCCAGTCAAAATGCTCGGCAACCAAACGGGTTTTGTTGGATTGCAACGGTCCAATAAAATGCCACTCTATATCACTAAGTGATTGCATTTTTTGAATTTTTTCGACACCCTCTTGCACATAGTTTTCACCAAACAATCGTTGTCCTGCTGCATACGCAAGTTCTAAATCGGATACCGGTTTAGTTTTACTCACAGCTAGTAATTTAACTGAATTTGCAGGACGATGCGCATTGAGCGTTGCTTGCGCTATCAAGTTTTGGGTGTACAGCAACCTATCTGCTATTGTTTGCATAGCGTGTTATTTATGATCGGAGACATAAGCCTTGGATATTACCGAACTTTTAGCCTTTAGTGTAAAAAACAACGCATCTGATCTGCACTTGACCGCAGGATTGCCACCCATTATTCGGGTTGATGGCGAAATGCGGCGGTTAAATGTACCGGCATTAGAGCACAAAGAAGTGCATGCACTGATCTATGAGATCATGAACGACATGCAGAGGAAGGAATACGAAGAAAATCTCGAAACCGATTTCTCGTTTGAAGTTAAAGATCTTTCGCGTTTCCGGGTTAATGCATTTGTACAGAATCGCGGCGCCGCTGCCGTGCTCAGGACCATCCCATCAAAAGTATTAACGTTAGATGATTTGGGTGCGCCACCGATATTCAAAGATATTATTAATCAACCTACTGGTATTGTATTGGTTACGGGGGCTACGGGGTCGGGTAAAAGTACCACGCTCGCGGCGATGATTGACCACATCAATGCCCACAAGCGCGAACACATTTTAACGATTGAGGATCCAATTGAATTCGTGCATGAGAACAAGCTGTGTGTACTCAACCAGCGTGAAGTGCATCGCGATACCCATAGTTTCTCCAATGCCCTGCGCAGTGCACTACGTGAAGACCCTGACGTGATTCTAGTTGGTGAATTGCGCGATTTGGAAACTATTCGCTTGGCGATATCGGCGGCTGAAACGGGCCATTTGGTATTTGGTACCTTGCACACCAACTCGGCGCCGAAAACCATTGACCGTATCATTGACGTATTCCCAGCCGAAGAAAAGGCGATGGTGCGCTCTATGCTGTCTGAATCGCTGCGAGCGGTAATATCACAAACCCTCCTAAAGAAGGTCGGTGGTGGACGAATTGCCGCGCATGAAATTATGGTAGGCATACCTGCAATTAGGAACTTGATCCGCGAAGACAAAGTGCCGCAAATGTATTCGGTAATTCAAACCGGGCAAGCCCATGGCATGCAGACGATGGACCAGTGCTTACAGAAATTAGTCAGCATGGGCGTTATTACGCCCCAGGACGCCGCGGCTAGATCTATCGATAAGCAGCCAAAACAAGGGTTCTAAATCACTATGTTTATGCTCGACTCGTATCTTGAACAAATGGTTTCACACTCAGCTTCAGACGTGTTTGTTACTGTTGATTACCCTGTAAGCGCCAAGATCAATGGCCAACTGACACCGCTTGATGACCAACGCTTGTCGGCTGAGGACGCACTAGACTTGGTTCATCAGGCGATGACACCCGCACAGCAACAAGAGTTTGCTGAAAACAAAGAATGTAATTTTGCGATTGCTCGCGAAGGTATTGGTCGTTTCCGCTGCAGTGCTTTCTGGCAACGCGATTTGGCGGGGATGGTCATTCGTCGCATTGTGACACAAATTCCTCAGGCCGATGATTTAGGTCTGCCGCCGGTGCTTAAAGACATTATTATGTCCAAGCGTGGTTTAGTGTTGTTCGTCGGTGGAACTGGTACAGGTAAGTCAACCTCGCTCGCAGCTCTTATCGGCCACCGCAACAGTCATTCAAAAGGGCATATTCTCACTATTGAAGATCCTATCGAGTTTGTTCACGAGCATCAAAATTGCGTTATTACTCAGCGTGAAGTAGGCATCGATACTATGTCTTTTGATGACGCTTTGAAGTCCTCGTTGCGGCAGGCGCCGGATGTTATCTTAATTGGTGAAATTCGCTCCATGGAAACCATGGAATACGCAATGTCCTTTGCCGACACGGGCCATTTGTGTGTGGCTACACTGCACGCCAACAATGCCAACCAGGCGATTGAGCGGATCATGCATTTGGCCCCTAAAGATATGCACGATAAATTGCGTTTTGATTTGAGCATGAATATTCGCGCCATTGTAGCGCAGCAGTTAGTGCCAACTATTGATGGTAAAGGCCGTGTTGCAGCGATCGAGATACTGTTGAATTCACCGTTAGTGACTGACCTCATTCAACGCAATGAAATTGGCAGCCTGAAAGAAGCGATGAAGAAGGGCAAAGAGATGGGGATGCAGAGTTTTGATATGGCACTTTATGACCATTACAAAGCGGGTAAAATCGCGCTTGATCAAGCTTTGCATCACGCTGATTCCCCGAATGATTTGCGCTTGATGATTAAGCTAGATACCAACGAGGGCTCGGCACTTGGTTCGCTATCTAATGTGTCGATTGATATGGATTAACTAGGTGTTAATTTACAGCGACTTTGAGCGTTTTCGCGTTTACCAAATCAAACAGTTACTCGATGATCACGGCATCCCTTGCTACGTGAAAAACGAATTTTCCAGCGGCGCGGTTGGTGAGCTTGCACCGCTGGATGTCCAACCTGAAGTGTGGCTGCAAGATGACCAGTGGCGGATCAAAGCACGGCAAGTGATCGACGAACACTTACAACAAAATCAAGCAGTGCAAACTGAGCAAAATTGGGTATGTGCTAACTGTCAGGAAGAAAACGAAGGCAGTTTCGCTATCTGTTGGAACTGCCAAACGTCACGACCAGAGGCATAGGAACAACAGGTCTTAATACTGGTTTTCAAACCAACTTTGCATAATCAGACAAGCGGACACGCTGTCTATTTTGCCTTTCTCGAGCTTTTTGAAGCCACCCAATTCAAACAACTCCGCCTTTGCGTCTACGGTAGACAAACGCTCATCCCAGAGCTCAACCGGTTTGCGGAATCGACCATGAAGGCGGTTGGCAAACTTTTTTGCCCGTGCTGATATGGGCTGCTCTGTGCCATCCATATTCAATGGCATCCCAACGATTATTTTAGTGGGTAGCCACTCTGCATAAAGGTCACCAATTAAATCCCAATTCGGTATTCCATCATTTGCCTTAAGTGCCGTTAGTGGGGATGCTGTTTGAGTAATTGATTGGCCAACGGCAACGCCAATGCTCTTTTCACCAAAATCAAAACATAGCAGTGTATCTGGCATACTCAGGCGTGCCCTGCAGATGGTGCTAATTGCCAGATATCTACACCTAGTTTGTTAACTGCTGCTTGCCACCGTTTGTGAATCGGTGTGTTGAAAATAATGTCGAGATCAGCTTCAACAGTTAACCAGCTATTTTTTTGGATCTCTTGCTCTAACTGTCCGGCTTGCCAGCCGGCATAGCCCAGGGTCAATAAAGACTGAGTAGGGCCACCTTCAGTCGCCAGTACAGGCAGGATGTCTTTTGACGTCGTCACCATGATATCGGGGGTTAATTCTAAACTCGAGGACCAACCACTCTGACTTGAGTGCAACACAAAACCACGGTCTTGTGCTACTGGGCCACCCGCCAGCACAATCTGTTTACCACGCTCTTCATCAACCACTAATGCTTCGTCAATCTGGCTCATTAATTCTTTTAAGTCCATATTGGTAGGCTGATTGATCACCAAACCCATCGCACCTTCGGCATTGTGCTCGCAGATATACGTCAATGAACGCGAGAAATAGGGATCGTCCAGCGTTGGCATGGCGATCAAGAAATGATTTTCAAAGGTTGCGGCTTGACTCATTAAGTTACTTTCACTCGCTTTTCGATAGCGTCAAAAAGCTTACCGCAGATATTGATATCATAAGCAGCTTCTAATTCACGCACACAGGTCGGGCTGGTTATATTAATTTCGGTAATCTTATCGCCGATAACGTCTAGGCCAACAAATAACAGGCCCTTGTCGACTAATGTTGGTGCAATAGTTTCGGCGAGCATGCGATCGCTTGCACTAATCTCTTGTGGACGGCCCGTACCGCCAGCGGCAAGATTACCTCGTGTTTCACCATCGCTGGGCAGGCGAGCGAGACAATACGGCATAACTTCGCCATCGACAATCAACACGCGTTTATCGCCGTCTTTGATAGCGGGAAGGTAGCGCTGAAACATCGCATACGATTTGCCGTTTTGGGTCAAGGTTTCTGCAACCACACCCAAGTTATTACCGTCGTCTTTAACGCGAAATATTGACGTCCCGCCCATCCCGTCTAACGGCTTACAAATAATATCTTTGTGCTCGGCGTGAAATGCCTTTACCTGTTGCTTGTTGGCGGTGACCAAGGTGGGTGGTGTGTGCTCGGCAAACCACGCAGTGAACAGCTTCTCGTTAAAGTCGCGTAGACTTTGCGGCTTATTAACAACTAGGGTGCCGCGACGCTCAGCCAATTCGAATATGTGAGTCGCATAAATGAACTGTGCATCAACCGGCGGATCTTTACGCATCAACAAGACATCGAAATCACCGAGTGACCATTGTAACGGCTGTTCAATTTCATACCATTGTTTTGGATCTTCATTTACGCGAAGTTTACGCGCCATTGCACAGGGCTCGCCGCTGTTAACGAACAGGTCGGGCATTTCTATGTAATACAATTCATAGCCCCGCGCTTGCGCCTCTAAAAGCATTGCAAAGCTGGTGTCTTTAACAAAATTAATATTGGCAATGGGGTCCATTACCATAGCTAACTTGATGGTCATTGTTGGCCTTAGTTCGTTTTTCTTAGAGGTGGTGTCACACCACTAAAACTCAAGTTTGGAATTTTTCTACCACTATCGAATTGATAGTGTAGTTGAATATCACTCACGATGGTTGGCTTTGCGACTAAGCCAAGTATTTTGTTGTTCAACTGAGTGGGATACGCAGTGTAAAGGTAGTGCCTTTGCCGAGCTTTGATTGACAATCAATAGAACCATACAAAATATCAACCGCAAGATTGTAACAAATGTGCATACCCAAGCCTGTGCCGCCAGTGGCGCGAGCGCTAGTGAAAAAGGGCTTGTAAATATTTGCCACAGTGTGCTCACTCATACCTTTGCCGTTGTCTCTATAGGTCAGTACAAGTTGTCGGTTTGAACGGCCGTCAACTTCGATTTTGGCGCGGATTGTTATATGACCACGTTGGTGCTTTTCAAACGCGTGCTGCGCTGAGTTTATGATCAAATTGATCAGTATTTGACTGATTGCACCAGGGTTAATCTGAATTTCGAGATCTGTGTTTACGTCAACACAAAACATGTGTCCAAACCGCTTAAGACGAGGCTTAAGCGAAAGCAGTACTTCGTCGATATAGCCACATAAATTAATGGGGCGAGGTTCTTGTGAATGCTGGTCGGTCGACAACTGCTTAAACGTTCTGATCAAATGGCTGGTTCGCGTTAAGTTGCGCTCAATTATCTCACTAGCTTCGTTACATTCCTGATAAAAGGATGCCAAATCCGAGCGCTTAAGGTTGTGCGAGTCGAATAATTCTTTAGATTTGGTTTGCATTGCTTTTAAGTAGGTTGCGGCGGTAATCGCTACACCTATAGGCGTGTTTATTTCGTGGGTCAGGCTAGACATCATTGTGCCTAGCGCTGCCATGTTTTCCATTTCTAGCAGTTGTGACCGCACTTCATTGCGCTGGTCCAGCGCTTTACTGAGCATCAAGTTGGCTTCTGTATACTCTTTTGTTCGCTCTTCGATACGTTTTTCTAATTCGTCCTTAGAAAGCTTTAGCGCATCAATGTTGCGACTACGAGCAATAATTACACTTAAAATGCCTGCCTCGTAATGGAGTAACTCACGGTCTTCTTCTGATGGCGTTGATGATTCGTCAGCAAAGGCTGCAAGTGAACCATAAATTTGCTCATCGGGCCCAACAAGGGGTTGTGACCAACATGCAACGATATTAGCATCGCGAGCGTGAACTGAATATGCTTGCCAGTTTGGGTGCTCAAATACGTTATTCACATATACAGGCTGGCGCGTAAATACCGCAGCACCGCAGCAGCCACTGGCCGCGCTGATCGGAAAATGCTCGATTGCTTGAACAAATTTACGCGGCAAGCTCGGTGCGACTAATGGCGATAAGGTCATGTTGCCAGGGTCGACTAACATTAATGAAAAACGCGCACTGGGGTGGGTCGCTTCCAATCGACGGATTAAGATATCCATGACCTCTGTTAAAGATGCACCACAAATCAACAGGTCAAGTGCATTAGCACGACCTTGCTCGATGACGCTCCTGCTTTTGATGTGTGCTAATCGATCCGTGCCAGCATTGTCAATCAGCGTTAGACGCATTTAGATACTACTCAGAGGACTTGTTTATATTGTTATCTACTCTCTAATTAAAGTTACCCTTTTTATTGATGTCAGTCAAAAAAATGGCACTTTTTAAAACGATTTATAAATCGCCATGCATCGCTTGCAGTGCAGCGATGGTTGCTAATGCAGCAGTCTCAGTGCGCAAAATACGTGGGCCTAGAGACAACCCTAAGTAGCCAATTTGTTTTGCACTGTAGACTTCTTGCTCGGTTAGTCCACCTTCAGGACCGACAAAAATTCGCACCTCGCTCGAGGGCAATTGCAGGTTGGCTAAACGCATTTCTTCATTGGGGTCAAAAATGATCCGCGTTGCAGAAGTTTGTGACTTGAGCCATTCTGCCGCAGATACAGGCGCATTTAACGTTGGCAGTGTATTTCGCCCGCATTGTTCACATGCCGATTGAATGACCTTGTGCCACTGCTCAGATTTTTTTTGCCAGCGTTCTGCAGATAGTTTCACTGCGCAGCGCTGTGTTTGTACTGGTGTAATCGCATCCACACCTAATTCGGTGGCTTTTTGTAGTACCCAATCCATACGATCACCCTTGCTGACCGCTTGGCCTAAGTGAATACGCAAATTTGATTGCACATCAATGGATAACTTTGCGTCAACATAAGCTTGTGCATGTCGTTTAGAGACATTGGTTAGCGTCGCACTATATTCGTTACCATCGCCATTAAATAACACGATTGGCGCTTCAGATGTTAGGCGCAATACGTTGCTTATGTAGTGAGCGACATCTTTAGGTAAATCAATTTCGCTGTCAGCGGCGAGCTGGTTAGCGACAAAAAATCGCGGTATCCGCATAGATTTTCACAGGTAGTTAGATTTTGCGCCGAAGATACCACAAGAACTGTGGTCAAATGAATAAAAAAGGCGCCGATAGCGCCTTCTTGATGGTTTCGTTTAGCTTAACCCGATAATACCTGTCGATTTAGGATTATTTGGCTGCTGGCTATCGTTCGGATCTGATGCGTCAGAGGTTATTCCTGAATTACGTGCATGCGCCGTATTCTGCCCTGTATCTCTCATAAATGAGTAGATGAGCAGTAAACTTACCGAAGTAAACAAGATAGATAGTGTTAACATTTTCAATTCCTTTAAAAATATTGTGCTGGGCCGCGAAAACTGAACCTATGCCCAGTGTTTCGATGTAACCTGAATATAGACGCTTTTGCCAAAATTGCCAGCCAAAATTCGGTGAAAAGACTAATTTTTTTAAACCTGTTGCCGATAGTACACACATTTTTCTCGCTTAACTGTGCAAGTGAAAAGTCGGAAAAATACGCGCTTTGTCACAACCCAATTTTAGGGATACTGGTTTGGTGAAGATTGCCCGAATTGACTCAAATTGTTTTTTCCGTCATTTTGGTACGAGGTCACATAATGGTCTAACAAAGAAGGAACACTGCAATGTACTCCGCAGAAGAAATAGAAAATTTGATTAACACCTATGTCATCCCATGGGGCATCAATATCGTCATGGCGATATTGATATATGTAATCGGTAAGATTGTTGTAAAGGTCTTGTTGTCCATTTTTAAAAAGATCATGTTGAAGTCCAACTATGATCAAATGCTCATAGAGTTTTTAGAGTCAATCATTGGTGCTATCTTGATGCTGTTTGTCATCGTTGCATCATTAAACCAATTAGGGGTTGATACGACTTCATTGGTAGCCATTTTAGGTGCCGCTGGTTTGGCTATCGGTCTTTCACTACAAGGGTCGTTACAGAATTTTGCCGCAGGCGTTATGTTGCTAGTTTTTAAACCATTTAAGCAAGGTAACTTTGTTGAGGCAGGCGGCACTATGGGCGTCGTCCAGTCGATTGGAATATTCACGACAACAATGACCACCCCTGACAACAAAGAAATTATCGTACCGAATGGCTCGATTTACAGTAACAATATTACCAACTTTTCAGCCAAAGATACCCGCCGCGTTGATATGGTATTTGGGATAGGTTATGGCGACGACCTTCTCAAGGCAAAGCAAATTCTTGAAGCAATGGTGAAAGAAGATGACCGCATTCTTGCTGATCCCGTTCCACAAGTAGCGGTTTCTGAACTCGGTGATAGCAGCGTTAACTTTGCGGTTCGTCCTTGGGTCGCCAGTGGTGACTACTGGGGCGTAATGTTTGACTTTACTGAGGCAGTGAAACTTCGTTTCGATAAAGAAGGCATTTCGATTCCATTCCCACAAATGGATGTTCACGTTCACAAAGAAAACTAATTTTCGAAGAGTTAAAAAAGCGCCTGTCGGCGCTTTTTTATTGCTTGCAATTTGGCTTAGCCTGACTCGCTTGATAAAGCGTAATTGCCGATCGCAATAATGCGGTTAAATCGTCAATTCGCGTTTGCGGTGCAGGGTGAGTTGATAATAACTCAGACTGACGTTGGCCACCAAAGGCGGCTTCCATGTTTTTCCACAACTGAACTGCTTCGGGAGGGTTAAAACCCGCTCTAGCCATCAGGGCTAAACCGATCTCATCGGCTTCGGATTCGTCAGCACGACTAAAAGGTAACTGCACGCCAACCTCCAAACCTAAACCGATCGCCGCCATTATCGGTGCTGAATTTGACACTTCATTGGCGGCCATAGTTTGCGCCACAACTTGGGTACCGATGTTAATAATGGTGCTTTGCGACATGCGAGCATTGCCGTGATGCGCTATTACATGACCGACTTCATGCCCCATAATCGCTGCGAGTTGGTGTTGGTTCTTTGCCACTTCAAGTAAACCGGTATAAACGCCAATTTTGCCACCGGGCAGCGCAAAAGCATTGACTTGAGGATCGTCAAACACAACGACTTCCCATTCACCATCAAATTGTTCGGTTGAAACTTGTGCAGTGATAAAGTCAGCGACACATCGCACGTATTGATTTTCGACCGGACGGTTCGAAATCTTGATAGACTCTTTCATTCCCGCAAAAGCTTGCGCCCCCATCTCGGCGAGTTGCGCGTCTGAGTATAGCAAGAGTTGGCTGCGGCCTGTTGGCGACGTCGCACAGCTACTAACCAACAACCACGCAACAATCGAAAAAAAAATATTACGCATTGGGTATCCTTAGTGATGCGAAAAAATCAAAACTGTTTATCTCGAGCTCAGATTTTATAGATTTTAGCACGCTCCAATAGACCATCGTTAAGCTTATATTCAGGCTTTCGGGCGCATGCTCTTCATCAATCGCTCAAATTTCGGAAGAGTTAACCTCATGCCACAGAATATTTATCGTGCAATTACTACACTTATTTTACTTTCGTTTATG
>CAXRGW010000015.1:0-19028 GCA_964230255.1 Alteromonas sp. | reverse complement strand
AATCCGATATTAGTTTACTGGTATCGGATTTTTTTATGTCTCTTGTTCAAGCGTTCGATGATACATCTTCTTTCTTAGACGACATTAACTCTTTAGAAAAACTCACCTCCTATCTTGATGCTCATATCTTAGAGCAAGCGTTTGAGTATGCTGGCGTCGCGACAGTGAGACGTAGAAGGTTGCCGTTAGAAGCGGTGATGTGGTCAGTTATTGGTATGAGTCTGTTTGGGATATCGCGAGTTGATAAGATATTTCTCTACCAGGAAAACATAAATTAGTAGCCCCTAGTGCATTGGTGCAAGCCAGACAACGCTTAGACTATGAAGCAGTGATGCACACGTTTGGACTGTCAGCACGACAGACCTTTGCCACCAAGACGTTTGAACAATGGTTAGGACTCAACGTGTTGGCGGTTGACGGTGTGGTTTACCGTGCGGATGACAATGACGCGAACCGCGAGGCTTTCGGTTGTGATGGCGGCGTGCGAACTGAAGATGGCTATCCTCACATTAGGATGTGTCGTTTGATGGAGGTATCGAGTCACCTCCTTACCGCTCGTTTAACGTCCTATCAACTTAATGGGAAAACCTATCGGGTGTTGAGTTCACTTATTGATGCCCTACGTTATCCCTATGATGAGATAACAGAACTCTATCCGCAGCGATGGGAAATTGAGCTTGGCTTCCGAGAAATGAAACAAGGGATGCACCGGTCTAAATACACCTTGCGCAGTAAGAAGCCTGATGTTGTTGCCTTTTTCATATTCACGCCCATTCATAGCGCTAGTAAACTGACTGGCATCACCCCGCAGGGGCGTTTTTATCTGTATCTTAGTGAGTCTTAGTGTTGGTTTACAAGTTCGGCTAAGAACGTTTTTAATTCTGATTCGGTTGTTATACCAAACTCAAAAAAGTCTCTTATTTGCAGTTTTTTCGGTGTCAGCTCCAACTTTAATAGTATGCTTGAGGCATCCTTCTGATTCGCTTGTTCACGGAGCCAGGCAAAGCTGTCGCGACAATGAAGTAATGTGCGGTAACCAGCAATAAAGTCCTTTATTTTTGCTTTGTGTTTGGCTGTTGTTAGACGTTTGTTATTGACGAAACAGTGTGTTCCATTATTACTTATTGGTAATACATAAAGTACATTTTCAGCATTGCTGGCTTTATTGGTTTTACGTCCGCGGTAATGGAATGAGAAGCCTGTATTTTGCCAGAAGTGCTCTAATTCTGGTTGACTACCAAATATGGTCGTGAGGGCATCAATTCTGGTGAGGCGAGTTGCTTGTTTTCTTAAAAACTCAATTAAACCAGAAGCTATCCCTTGTCGCCTGTGTTGTTTAGCGACCGCGATGCGGTTTATACGTAACAGTCGCAACGCACAAAAGGCGGGCTCGCGTGCTTCAAATGAACTTAGCTGTAACGACATATGGCCAGCTACGCGTCGTTGTCCTGAACTAATTTCATTACTCAATGCTGAAACCTGTGCATTTCCTTCTTCGATGACTAACATTACACCTTCTACGCTTAATTCAGAGCGTGCTATGTATAGTGATTGATCAGGACAGTCTAATAACCGAATCAAGTCGTCTGCAGTTGTTTGGTAGTGGGCGAGCTTTAGCAGTGTATAAACTTGCTCTAGTAAATTCGGCTCATTGAGTAATTGCTCTTTGCTTACAGCAAAATAGTCAACGTTGCCCCCAGAGGCCAATTTCTGTGGTGTTGGCATATCTGTTGTCAAAAAGAATATGTTATCTAACAGGCGTTCTAGGCTATCGCTTTCTTGCCATCGCAACGGTTGCTGTAAAGATAGTTCATTGAAACCTTGATAACGCGATTGAACTTCAGGTAACAACCGATTTAGATAGCCTTGCCCCGTACCTTCGTACCCATCTACCGTAGTGCTCAAAATGCAGTTACAGCGGGCGTTACAAAGTTTTAGCAACACCGGAATAGGGATGCTTGCCGCTTCGTCAATGAGTAATAGATCACAACTTGCTTCATCAAAGTTAAGAGCGTCAGGTGCATAAAAGGATAAATTCCCTGCCGAGTTGCTTATGTCGGTTTGGGCAAACAATGGTTGTAGCGCAGATGCCCGAGAAGAAATGACAGCGACTTTTTTACCAGCGGTTATTAATTCGCGACAGAGCCAGCCCATTAGCCACGTCTTTCCTCTACCGCGTTTAGCCGTCAGACTAATGATATGGTTGCCAGTTGTACCGAGTGACGCGAGTAATTCTTGGCCTATACTATGTTGTTCTCTTGATGCAAACGGCAAGTGATCAATGCTGTCTGGCCGAGCTTGGCTAAGCCGCGCTTGGCTAAGCCGCGCTAATGGAAGACGCACTTTACCGGTAAATTGGTCAATAATTGCCGTGCCAGTGTCGGTAAATATCGCTTCCCGAAAATAGGCTGCAAAATTACTTTCTGTGGTCTCAACACCATATGATTGTTTGGCTAGAAAAGACCATGACTGCTGCCAGTCATTAAGTGGTGGGCATAAAACAATCAATAAACCTTGATGTTCAATCGTACCCGCTAATACCAATAGTTGCCTCGCAAGTAATCGCTCAAGGGCGTTAATAGTCACCAAAGCGGTTTGCTGCCCAATAAGTTGATTTGGGTGAGTGGAGAGAGTGTCTTCACCGCTGAGCCGTTCGCCATACCATGGGCAAGACAATTTGCAATTGTAATGTTTGTTAAAACCGTCAATCGTAGATTCGGCTATTGTCTGCTGCCACTCTTCATCGCCACATAGCAAAAATATTTGACGATGATTAACAGACTGACAACGCAGTGTTAACCAGTCTTCAATTTGTTTAACAGCATCACTTTCAGCAATCATCTATACTTGTAGTTAGTTCTAAAGTTCTGATTTCGTTATTGTATAGGAAAAGTTATGCGGTTTTTATCTCGTCGACTCGTAATGCCTGGTGATCTGAATTATGCCGGTTCTTTGTTTGGCGGTCGTGCACTCGAATGGATTGATGAAGAGGCGGCGATTTACGCAATTTGTCAGCTCGAAACAAATTGCTTGGTAACTAAACACATCGGTGAGATTAGTTTTGAGTCTCCGGCCTTACAAGGTGACATAGTGGAATTTGGTCTTGCGACTAAGGCAGTGGGTAGGACATCGATTACGGTGACATGCTTGGTGCGCAATAAGGCAACCAAGAAAACTATCTGTTTAGCGGATGATATTGTGTTTGTTCAGGTTGACCCTGAAACACGCCACCCTGTTGCGCACAATAAAACTAAGGATGCTTTAGAGCAGCAAACAACAGATGAATTAAAAACGTTGAACTTAATGCCGGCCAATTAAATTGGACATTAGCCGGCTTTAATTAAGCCGGCTACCGTTAGACCGAGGCGGTGATAATTTGGGCCGCGTCGTCAGGTGTAATATCTTGACGCTCCCCCAATTTCAAAAAACCGTTAGTGATCAAGCCTTGCTTTACAACTTCGGCGGCATCAGCATCAATATCATATTCTTGCAGACGTGTCTTCATGCCTAAGTCACGGAAGAAGTCTTCAGTTTTCGCGATCGCCTCATCAATAGCGGCTTCTTCGTCTGCAGTGTCAATGTTCCACACACGCTGTGCATATTGGAGCAATTTTCGGTGTTTTTCCGCACGCTTTGCGTTCATTAATCGCGGTAGCACGATGGCCAAAGTTGCAGCGTGATCTAAACCATAGGCAGCAGTTAGCTCGTGACCAATCATATGTGTTGACCAATCTTGTGGCACACCGGCACCGATCAGGCCATTCATTGCTTGGGTTGCATTCCACATTAAATTCGCGCGGATATTATACTCTGTGTTGGCAATTGCTTCCTTGCCTATGTCGATCAGGTTGATCAGGATTGATTCTGCAAAGCGCTCTTGCACGCTAGCACCAGTAGGGTAGGTTAAGTATTGTTCAATCACGTGGACGAAGGGGTCAATAACGCCATTGATCAATTGCCTAGTGGGCAATGAATAAGTGACTTCTGGATCGAGGATAGCGAATTGTGGCTGCACCTTGGGACTTGCGAATGCTTTTTTGAGTTTGTGTTCGCTGCGATTTACTACGGCACCTGTATTGGTTTCACTACCCGTTGCTGGAAGCGTTAAAATACAACCCATTGGTATGGCTGATTGAATCCTACCCCCGTTGAGTATTTCCCATGCGTCACCGCGGTATGAGAACGCTGCAGCGACAAACTTAGCACCATCGATAACCGAACCGCCACCAACAGCGAGAATGAACGTAATTTCTTCCTCGCGTGCCAATTCAACTGCACGCATCAATGTACTGTACTCGGGGTTTGCTTCTATGCCACCGAACTCTACAATATCTATGCTGTCTGTGGCATCAATGACTTGCTGATAAACACCATTCTTTTTAATGCTGCCACCGCCATAGAGCATAAGAATTTTATCTTGAGGCGATAACATCTTGCTTAATTTAGCAATACTGCCCTTGCCGAATTTCACCATAGTAGGGTTGTGAAACGTAAAGTTCTGCATGGATTTTCCTCGTGTATTTAAACATCGCATTGGAGGAAGTCTAGAGGTGAATGTAGGTACAGTCGAATAAAAAACAATGATTCATTGCTATATGGAGGTTTTCACTGCGCATGCCACAGTGCTATGATGCATGCAGTTCTCGTCATGTAACGAGATGCGCCTAGGGGTGCTGGCCATTTAAGCCAAGCTGAGATCTTCAAAAGAGGGAACCCTTATACCTGATCCGGATAATACCGGCGTAGGAATGGTAAAGCTAAATCTTTAACACCTGCCGTAAAACCGGATCTTTTCATGTTATTACGAAGAGATCCTATGAAAAAAACTCAACTTGCTCTATTCGCTTCAATTGCAATGTCTGCTTCAGTGCCCGTATTGGCGCAGCAAGCAAATAGCACTAACAATGAGTCTGTCGAGACCATTGAACGCATTGTTGTCACTGCTGATTTTAGATCGACAACGTTAGAACAACTGGCTTCTAGCGCCACTGTTCTTGACCAAGTGCGTATGATGCAGCGTCAACCACAACACTTAGATGCATTACTCGGCGCTATTCCCAATGTTAATGTCGCCAGTGGTGCTTCACGTGGACGATTTGTTCAAATCCGTGGTATTGGAGAACGCAGCCAGTTCAGCGAACCGCTGAATCCTTCTGTGAGTTTTGAACTTGACAATATCGACCTAACCGGTCTGTTTGGTTTAGCTAATCCATTTGATATTGCTCAAGTAGAAGTTCTGCGCGGTCCGCAAGCCACTGAGTTTGGTGTTGGTGCGTTGGCAGGGGCGATAAAAATGCAAGGCGTTATGCCAGGTGATGAGCAAGGCAATATCGCATTGTTGTCTTATGGTACTGATGATACTTGGCGTTTGGGCGCTGCTATGGGGTATTCGCTTGACAGTGACTTACATGTCCGCGCATCGTGGATCGAACAACGTAGCAACGGAGATATCTACAATAGCTTTTTGAATGTCGACGATACCAACAACATCAACGAAAGCGCTGGTCGCTTGGCGTTGTTGAGCGAAATTTCAGATAACACATCAGTATTGGTTAACTATCGCTATTTCGATATTGATAATGGCTATGACGCCTTCTCTTTGGATAACGACCGTCAAACGCGTTCTGATGAGCCTGGTTTTGACCGCAATGAAACACATGCGGGCAGTGTAAAACTGACAACCGAAACCAGTGCTGTGCAGTGGCAAGCGATCGTGTCGGCTACCGATTCTGAACTCGGTTACGGCTACGACGAAGACTGGACATTTGCCGGTTTTCATCCCAATGGTTATACCTCGTTCGATGCCTATTTTCGCGATGTTTCTACCTTTAATACCGAGTTGCGCGCAATCTCTAATCAACCCATTAGCTTAATGGGACGGGATTTCGATTGGGTTGTCGGCGGTATTGTGCGTCAGCGTGACGAAGACTTGCGTCGCGAGTATACCTTCGCTGCTAGTGACTTCACCAGTCGTTATGAACCTACCAACACCGCAGTATACACACGCATTGATACTGAGTTCGACAATCAGCTACGCTTGCAATTTGGTTTGCGTGTAGATCGCTCAGAGCTTGATTATAGCGACTCAACAGGTTTTTCCGAAACCAGCTCTGATACGCTTGTCGGCGGTAAATTAGGTTTAAGCGTACCGATTTCCAACGGTATGGTTTACTCCTCTATTTCACGCGGTTATAAAACGGGGGGCTTCAATCCTGATGAGCGAGTCACCCAACAAGCGCGGTTGTTTGAAGCTGAGTACAACTGGAACTACGAGATTGGTCTCAAACAATCTGTATGGGACCAAAAGGGTAGCATTCGCGTCGCGGCGTTCTATATGGATCGTGAAAATACGCAAATAAGTGATTTCGATACGCTGGTCCGTGACAATGGTTCGACGGATTTTATTGATGTCATCGCAAATGCAGATGTTGGTACCAACTACGGGCTAGAGTTTGAAAGCAGTTGGGCGCTATCGGATGCTTGGCAATTGCAAGTAAACTTAGGATACTTAGATGCTACGTTTGAGCAATATACCCGAGCCGATGGTTCGGTCATCGAAGAGCAAGACCAAGCCCAAGCACCTAAATGGACAGGTAATGCCATCTCACGCTTATACTTGACCGATAATATTATGTGGCGCGTGGAATTTGATGTGAAGGACCGACACCGCTTCTCAGACGGGCATGATGTAGTTTCTCCGGGCTATGCGCTTTGGCATTCATCTATAGAATGGCAGTTGCCGAGTGTGACACTTGAAATGTGGGTCAACAATATCTTTGATCGTGACTATTTCGTGCGTGGTTTTGGTGGATTCAGTAACGACCCTCGCGATGGTGAGTTTGGTTATGAACAACCTGAGCCGTATTATCAGTTTGGCTTAGGTCGTCAGGTGGGTATTACCGCTCAATACACATTCTAGAAGGGGATTCACCATGAGTTTGTGCACTGCAGAGATTTCACTCTATCCACTAGCCGATGGATATTTGCCGGTAATTAAGAACTTTATTGATCGATTGAGTTCGGTTACAGAGTTTGAATTGTCGGTCAGTACAACCAGTACCCAAGTGCGTGGACCGTATCAGCAGCTATTTGAGGTTCTGGGTAGCGAGATTGAGCGAGTGCACCAAACTACAGGGCAAGCAATTCTAGTGTGTAAATTCTTGGCGGGTAATGACGTTAAGCCCGGGTTACATGGCGCACATGGATAGTGTGACAAACAAGCTGGCTACCGCCTTCGAACAAATGCAAGCCATGCAGTTGTTAGAAATGGTAGCCGTTGTTCTGGCTATCGCTTATGTGCTGCTAGCAGCGCGTAAGCATATTGCCTGTTGGGCCTGCGCCTTCGTGAGTACCTTGATATTCACCGTACTGTTTTACGATGTGAACCTGAAGTTGCAAGTGCTACTGAATGTTTACTATATGGCTATGGCTGTATATGGCTTCTGGCAATGGAATAAGACGCCCGACAACAACTTTTCGGCAAGTCGTCTGACTCTTGTGCAACACCTCATGACGGTTAGTGCTATTGCTGTATTCACGGTTTTGTGTGCAGAAATTACTGGCTTATTAACAGAAAGCCGCCACCTTTATGTTGATGCATTCGTCACAGTAGCAAGCGTGATCACCACGGTTATGGTTGCCCATAAGAAAATTGATAATTGGTTGTACTGGATATTGATAAATAGTGTAGCGAGTTGGTTGTTTTGGCAAGTAGACTTAATATTTACAAGCTTGTTGCATGTCGCTTACTTGTTCATGGCGGTTTATGGTTATTTGCAATGGCGTAAATCAACCAGTGACGATACGGCAATTCAACGCGAGGCTAGATGATAACTCTGTCTGATTTACCTCAATCCTTGCTCGACTCCTTAGGCTTCGATACTAGCGCAAAGTTAATGCCCATCAATGAAAGCATGATCAATGCGACTTATTGTATTTCGATGGATGATAAAAAATTTCTCCTTAAGAAATTTTATGCCGATAACGCAACCGCGCGTAGTCGACCTTCACTTCTCGCCATTCAGCGTAAGGTGGCAAAATATGGTCTTGCTCCCAGCCCTGTCTATCTCAGTCAGGAGCAGGGGCTTTATGCTGAAGAGTGGATTACGCCGAGTGCGAAAACATTAGCTGTTGAAAGCGCAGAAACACAAATGTTTGCGCTAGGCCGGGCCTTGTTTCTCACCCATCAATTGCCCATCACAACGGCACTATTGGATATTGAACGGGTTTGGCAGCAGTACCTTGAAGGCATTGATGGTGACGTCTCTCGCTATGTAAATCAAATCGAGCAGCAGCTTCCATTGGTTGAGAAAGTTAAGTCTGCGCAACATGACTTTGTTTTTTGTCATAACGATTTAGCGCTGGGTCATATTATCAATCATGAAAAACCTATTGTTATTGATTGGGAGTATGCAACAACGGGTAATCGCTATTTCGATATTAGTTCTGCGATGGGTATCAATCGCCTCAATGAGGCTAAACGTGACATGCTGATTGCCGAATACGCTCGATTGTCTGGCATTCCCGAAGGTATAGTGCGCGAAGGGATTGATGAAATTGAGCCAATCGTCAATTTGTCCTATAAATTATGGTATGCAGCTATCGATGAGCATTTAAAAAGAGTAAACGAGTAATTTTTCTCTTTACCTTTAAATGAGCATACGTATAATGCGTCCGCGCTAGGGGTGTAGTTCGAATTGGTAGAACAGCGGTCTCCAAAACCGATGGTTGGGGGTTCGAGTCCCTCCACCCCTGCCACTTTTCTCTGCTATACTGCGCGAACGTCTAATTATTCTTCACGTTAATGACAGCCAAAAACTCTGAATATCAACAGGCTATTTTGCAAGTTATGGGCTTACAGACCTATGATTATTTGCTTTCGTCGTATTCTGACAAAACGCAAGAATCAGAGGTTATCGAGGCTGAAGACATTCATTCACACGTTGAGCAAGGGCTCGACATAATGAGTATGCAAGGACCAGAGTCACTCAAGCAAGATATTCAGTTGGCTCTATCACATTGTTTTACCGATGGCAAAGAGCCGGTGTTTTTGGTTCAAGCTGATAGCGACATGAATCGCAGCGCCGAGGGGATAGTATTACCTTCTCAGTTGGCGCAGTTATCAGCCCAGCAAAAACAGCGTTTATGGGCCATCATTAGCCAATAATGGACATTTCCTTTCAAGCGCTTGCGGTAGATATTGCGGATCAAGCCTATGCGATTTGCCAACAATCGCATCCAGTGCCATGGTCAGAAAGAGTGTTTGTTGATTGCTTAACTGCACCTTACTACGCTTGCGTAGCTGTCCATCAGTCGTCCATCGTCGGCTACTACATTGGCTTATTAGTAGCTGATGAAGTGACCTTAATTGACATCGCTGTTGCACCAGATCAACGAGGGCATGGTGTGGGTAAGGCATTACTCGAGCATTTTTTGGCGAATTCTAAAACGTTGCAAGGCGAGCTTTGTTGGTTAGAAGTTCGGGCATCGAACGCCGCGGCAATTGCGCTTTACGAAGCATATGATTTTGTTCAGCAGGGCATTCGACAGAACTATTATGCGTTAGCAACTTCTCAAAACGACAAGACATTTGAAGATGCGCTGGTAATGCAGCGCAAAAACCGCGGAAAATAGAACGGATCAATTTAATCGCTAGCGCAGATTCGCTATACTAGCGTGCGTTTTTTATCAGCAGCTAATCCACAATGAAATTTAGCTAGCAACTTTATACTTGAGGGCATTGTTTGCATGGCCAACGCCAGCCTAAATACAGAAATTCAGAAGCGACGCAAGTTCGCAATTATTTCGCACCCGGATGCGGGTAAAACGGTATTGACAAGTTAACTAGCCCAAATCCATAGTTCAGTGATGAACATATACAAACGTCACCGATTTCCACCCCAAATAATCCAATATGCTGTCTGGCTCTATCACCGCTTTAACCTCAGCTTCAGGGATATCGAAGACTTACTCCATGAATGCGGCATTGAAGTCAGTTATGAAGCCATCAGACTATGGTGCAACAAGTTCGGTTCAGAATACGCCAAACGACTTAAGAAGAAGCGCAATGGATTCGGTGACACATTCTTCATTGATGAGGTCTTCGTTAAGATTAATGGCGTATTACACTATCTCTGGCGAGCTGTTGATCAAGATGGTGATGTAATCGATGTATATCTACAGAAAAGACGTGACAGCAAGACAGCTAAACGGTTTTTCAAACGGCTCTTGAATGCGAATCAGGGCAAACCCGGAAAATTGTCACCGACAAGATGGGCAGTTATCGCGTAGCTCATAAAGAACTGATGCCTGATGTCATTCATGACACATCTCAATATGCCAACAACAAGGCTGAGTTATCTCATCAACCAACGAGAGTCAGGGAAAGAGTCATGAGGAAGTTTAAATCAATGGAACAAGGTCAGCGATTTCTGAGTGCTCATGCTGAAGTTTACAACCTATTCAATTTAGGACGTCATTGTATATCTGCAGAGAATTATCGAATGCTGAGGAGTTGCATATTGTGTCTTGGAGAAGCGTAACAGCAAGTTAGGTATTAAATCTGATTAGACATTTGAATCTGAGAAAGCATAACTTGTCAGTAGCATTTTCTGGAACCACTAAGAAGAAGAGCCCTTGCCTTATAAGGCAGGGGCTTGTTTTCAACAGCGCTTTTTGGGCTCAGTGGCCATTTGGCCTTAATCGCTCATTCTTCACTTGTCTTGCCGCCAAGTCGTCAATCTGAGCCCAAAAAGTTTAAATAATGCTGGCTATTGGTACTTGCAGTACAGATAGCGCCCTTGTTTTAAACCCTGTTGGTTTAAGAATATTTGTATTTACAGCGATATACGCCGTAAAAGTAGAGGATCATAAACTTAAAAGCGTATACAATTATGTATACCTAGAACTGATTTTAGTAAATGAATATGTTTACTTTGAATTCTTAAGGGTCAATGTATTTATTGACTTAAATGTTGTGTCGGTATATAAATATGTATACACAATGAGTGTTTGAGTACACATAAAGGTTGTCTAGAGTAGAAGAGCATGAGCATAGACAAGATAGTTGCCAAGCAATATCGAGACAAGGTGAACCAAGCTGTAAGTCAGTTTGGTAGCTTATCTATGCTTCCTAACCATGGGCTTCCTAAAGAAGGTTGGCTGCGCACAGTACGCACTGCGCTTGGTATGTCTGGTACGCAACTGGCTAAAAAGCTAGGCGTTACTAAGGCCAGAATATCCAAGGCTGAACAGGATGAGCCGCATGGCAGCGTTACCTTGAAGACTATGCAATCTATGGCCGAGGCAATGGATTGCAAGTTTGTGTATGCCGTTGTACCAAAGCAAAACGTGGAAGCTGTGATTAAAGAACGCGCTATTGAAAAAGCGCGTGCTCAGGTGAAAGCTGCATCCACTCATATGGCGCTTGAAGCGCAATCATTGAGTAAAGAGCAGCTTGAATTTGAAATTGAGCGCATTGCAGCGCAAATCATCGACAAGATGCCATCCGACTTTTGGAATGATGAATGACGGCCAATAGATGAGTGAGCATTACACAAATCTAGTCGATTACCCTGACGGTGCGACACCGCTTGACCCTGATGAGCTGGATGGCCTGAAGTTCAAGCATGTGAGCACTAGGGGAGAGCTAGACCAGCTCGAACAAGCTGGCATCACCGAAGGATTGAAGTGGTTAGACAAACAAAAGAACCCTGACGTATTGTCAGAGGCTTTTGTTTTAGAACTGCATAAGCGGTTGTTTGGCAGTGTTTGGAAGTGGGCAGGTACATTCCGCCGCACTGAAAAAAATATCGGTGTTGATCCTATTCAGGTTGCCATTCAATTGCGGCAACTATTGGACGATGCCAAATACTGGGTTGAGCATGGCACTTATTCGCCTAAAGAGCTGGCGGCTAGGTTTCATCACAAGTTGGTATTTATCCACCCGTTCCCTAATGGCAACGGGCGGCATGCGCGGATTATGGCGGATGCTGTATTGACTAAACTATTGAATGAGCCAGCCATTGATTGGGCTGGGGGTTACAGGCTGGAAGCCATGAATGAGCGCCGCAATCAGTATATTGCCGCGCTTAGAGCTGCTGACGGGCACGATATGAGTGCTTTATTAGAATTCGTTGGGGCTTGAAAAGCGCTGCGGCGGCTTGAAAAATGGGTATTAATTCATAAGTACCGAGGTTCACTTTTTGATGGCAGAAAGTGGTTTTTTAAACGGGTGTAAATTTAGGTGTAAATAAGGGTTTTTGGTGTATGGCGGATAGCAATTTTTCTAATGAAATCAATAAGCGAAGGACTTTTGCTATCATCTCTCACCCGGATGCGGGTAAAACAACTATCACGGAAAAGGTGCTGTTGTTTGGTAATGCCTTGCAAACCGCCGGTACGGTTAAAGGCAAAAAGTCTGGTCAGCATGCGAAGTCGGATTGGATGGATATGGAAAAAGAGCGGGGGATCTCGGTAACGACCTCGGTCATGCAATTCCCGTATGCCGACAAGTTGGTAAACTTGTTAGATACACCAGGACACGAAGACTTCTCTGAAGACACCTACCGCACACTGACAGCGGTAGATTCAAGCTTAATGGTGATAGATGCCGCCAAGGGTGTAGAAGATCGTACGCGCAAGTTGATGGAAGTCACCCGGTTACGCGACACACCAATCTTGACCTTTATGAACAAGTTGGACCGTGACATTCGCGATCCAATGGAATTGTTGGACGAGGTGGAAACGGAACTCGATATTTTATGTGCGCCGATTACCTGGCCAATCGGGTGTGGCAAGTCATTTAAGGGTGTTTATCATCTGCACCGCGATGAAACTATTTTGTATCACTCGGGCTTAGGCCACATGATCCAAGAAGTTAGGATCATTAAGGGGCTGGAAAACACTGAGCTTGATGAAGCCGTAGGTAGCGACTTGGCGGCACAACTGCGCGATGAGATTGAACTTGTGCAAGGTGCGTCTAACGAATTTGACCATGAACTCTTTATCCAAGGTCAGTTAACACCGGTATTTTTTGGCACTGCGTTAGGTAATTTCGGCGTCGACCATATGCTCGACGGTTTGAGCGAGTGGGCGCCAGCACCACAAAGTCGCCAGACAGAATTGCGTACCGTTGACGCAAGTGAAGAGAAGTTCAGTGGCTTTGTATTTAAGATTCAGGCCAATATGGATCCGAAACACCGTGACCGTATTGCTTTTTGTCGGATTGTATCGGGGCAGTATAAAAAGGGCATGAAGATGCGTCACACGCGAATTGGCAAAGATATTCGCATCTCTGACGCATTAACGTTTTTGGCAGGTGATCGTGCATTACTTGAAGAAGCCTATGCAGGCGATATTATTGGTTTGCATAATCACGGCTCAATCCGCATTGGAGATACTTTTACTGCTGGTGAAGACCATCGCTTCAAAGGTATCCCTAACTTTGCACCAGAATTGTTTAAGCGTATACGTTTGAAAGATCCTCTCAAACAAAAACAATTGCTTAAAGGACTAATTCAGCTAGCTGAAGAAGGTGCCGTGCAGGTATTTCGTCCGCTAGCGAACAATGATCTGATCGTTGGCGCGGTTGGTGTGCTGCAGTTTGATGTGGTAGTCGCGCGACTTAAAGCTGAGTACAACGTAGAGGCACTGTATGAGCATGTAAACGTTAGCACTGCACACTGGGTTTACTGTGATGACGAGAAGAAACTCGATGAGTTTCGCCGCAAGAATCAAACTAACTTAGCGCTTGATGGTGGCGATGCTTTGGCTTACGTTGCTCCAACTATGGTCAATTTGTCATTGGCTCAAGAGCGCTTCCCAGAAATTATTTTTAATCCAACGCGAGAGCATTAAGCGAAGATTTATGAATTTAACAGCCTTATTATCCGAAAGATTTCAACAAGCGCTTACCTCGTTGGGTTTTGCTGATGCAAAGATCCCGTTAAGTCGCGGCACGCGCCCGGAATTCGGTGATTATCAATTTAACGGTGCAATGGGGTTGGCTAAGGCTATGAAACAAAACCCGCGCCAAATCGCTCTGCAAATAGTCGAGGCAGTAGCACTTGATGACATTGCCGACAAACTGGAAATTGCCGGCCCCGGTTTTGTCAACATTCACATTGCTCCAGCATTTTTAAGTCAATGGGCAAGCAAAGCTGCGCTCGATGCAGATTTAGACATTGCCAAACAGTCACCAAAAAAAGTTGTGATTGATTATTCGTCACCTAACTTGGCCAAGGAAATGCACGTTGGTCATTTGCGTAGCACTATCATTGGTGATGCCACTGTGAAGGTACTGGAATACCTTGGACATAACGTCATCCGTCAAAACCACATGGGTGACTGGGGGACGCAGTTTGGTATGTTGCTCGCGCACTTTAGTGATCAATTAGCCGAAAACTCAGTAGCTGAAACGGCGCTGAGCGATTTAGAAGACTTCTACCGTGCTGCCAAAGTGCGTTTTGACGATGAAGAAGGGTTCGCTGATCGCGCTCGTGACTACGTGGTTAAGCTTCAAGGCGGTGATGCGCAGTGTTTGGAGCTGTGGCAACAATTTATTGATGTGTCTATCCAGCACAGTGAAGAAGTTTATGAGTTACTGAATGTCAGCCTTACGCGTAAAGACGTGATGGGCGAGAGTGCTTACAACGACGATTTAGCCGCGACTATTGAAGCGCTTGAAACCGCTGGTATTGCGGTTGAAGACCAAGGTGCAAAAGTGGTGTTCTTGCCGGAGATGGGCGACAAAGAAGGTAACCCAGCAGTTTATATCGTGCAAAAATCAGGTGGTGGTTACTTGTACGCTACAACCGATTTAGCGGCTGTGCGCTACCGCAACGGCGTGTTAAACGCAGACCGTACGCTTATATTTACCGACGCACGTCAGAGTTTGCACTTTAAGCAAACTGAAATCGTTGCACGGAAAGCCGGCTTTATGAGCGACGCGCAGAGTTATGAGCACTGTCCATTTGGCATGATGTTAGGTAAAGATGGCAAGCCGTTTAAAACCAGAAGCGGTGGCACAGTTAAGCTTAATGATTTGTTGTTGGAGTCAATTGAACGAGCGGCAGCGTTAATTGCCGAGCGTACCCAAAATGCCGATCTTGACCCTGAATTGGCACGCAAGATTGGTATTGGTGCTGTTAAGTATGCGGATTTGAGTAAGAACCGCACGACTGACTATGTGTTCGATTGGGACAACATGCTCAGCTTTGAAGGAAATACTGCGCCGTATTTACAATACGCTTATACGCGTTGTAAGGGTATTTTTAAGAAGCTCGACAGTGAGTTTAGTCTAGGTGATATCGTCATTGAACAGGCGCAAGAAAAAGAACTGGCAATTAAACTGATGCAGTTTGAAGATGCGCTGTTAGCTGTTGCCGCAGATGCAACACCGCACGTGTTGTGCGCGTATCTTTACGATTTAGCCAGTAGCTTTATGCGTTTTTATGAAGCGTGCCCAATTCTCAAGGACACTGTGGCAGCCGATACCAAAGTAAGCCGTTTGAGTTTGGCAGCGTTAACGGCTAATACTATTCAAACTGGGCTTGATCTACTGGGTATCGAAACTACTGAGCGTATGTAACGGGCTGATCAAAAGTAATATCAGCGCGTAATAATTGACTCGAACGAAAGCGAAAGGATAACAACATGGCTAAGATTTTGGCTTTTTCAGGCAGTGCACGAAAGGCATCCTACAACCAAGCCGTCGCTGCAGCTGCGGCAAAGTTAGCAGAACAGCAAGGTGCCGAGGTAACCCTAGTAAACCTAGCCGATTATGCAATGCCAATCTTCAACGAAGATGAAGAGGCTGCCACTGGCATGCCTGCAAATGCGCGCGCATTTAAAGAGCTACTGATGTCGCATGATGCATTTATTATTGTCTCACCTGAATATAACTCCAGTTACCCAGCGTTACTGAAAAACGCCATCGATTGGGCCAGTCGCATGGAAGAAGGTGAAAAGCCATTGCAGGCGTTCAAAGGCAAAAATGCATTGATTATGGCTTCCTCATCAGGTGCTATCGGCGGCATGCGAGTGTTGGTAGTATTGCGTATGTTGTTGGCTAATATTGGTATCAATGTACTGCCTGCGCAAAAAGCCATTAGTAAAGTCGATAGCTTGATTGAAGACGGTGTCTTAACCGATGAAAAAACCTTGAAACAAGTCGGCAATCTAGTCGCTGGTTTGATCGACTTTACCGACAAATTGAACGGGTAATATTTCAGTCGCTGAATTTGCATACCCTATGCAAATTCAGCACTATTCACTGGGCCGCAAATTCGGTAGTATCCGCTAACTTTTTTAATACTGAATCAACACATGTTTGAAGTAAATCCAATCAATACCGCAATCGATGACGTTAAACAGCGCACCGAATTGCTTCGGGGGTACCTTTGACTACGACCAAAAGGTCGAAAAGTTAGAGGAAGTCAATCGCGAACTGGAAAGTTCAGATGTTTGGAATGATCCCGATCGCGCGCAAGCCTTAGGCAAAGAAAAAGTCGCTTTAGAGCAAGTTGTTGAAACTATTCAAGCGCTTGACCAAGGCTGTGAAGACGTTATTGGCTTAGTCGAGTTGGCAGTTGAAGCTGAAGATCAGGAAACCTTTGACGAAGCGCAACAAGAGCTTCAAGAATTGCTCGCCAAGTTGGAAGTACTCGAATTCCGCCGGATGTTTTGTGGTCCTAACGACGCTAGTGACTGCTATCTCGATATTCAATCGGGTTCGGGCGGCACAGAAGCGCAAGACTGGGCCAATATGTTGCTGAGGATGTATTTGCGTTGGGGCGAAGAACACGGCTTTAAGCCTGAGTTGATTGAAGTTTCCGATGGTGATGTGGCTGGCATTAAAAGCGCGACCATTCGTTTTGGTGGAGAATATGCTTTTGGGTGGCTGCGCACCGAAACTGGCGTTCATCGTTTAGTGCGCAAATCGCCATTTGATTCTGGCAATCGCCGCCATACGTCGTTTGCTTCAGCGTTTGTTTACCCTGAAATCAACGACGATATCGAAATCGATATCAACCCAGCGGATTTGCGTATTGATACCTATCGCGCGTCTGGTGCTGGTGGGCAGCACGTAAACCGAACAGACTCGGCGGTACGGATCACGCACATACCGACTAATATAGTCGTACAGTGTCAAAATGATCGTTCACAACACAAGAACAAAGATCAGGCGTTTAAGCAATTAAAAGCCAAACTTTACGAATATGAGCTACAAAAACAAAACGCTGAAAAACAGGCCATGGAAGACAGCAAGTCGGATATTGGCTGGGGCAGCCAAATTCGCTCTTATGTGCTGGATGATTCGCGCATAAAAGACTTGCGCACCGGCGTTGAAACTCGAAATACACAGGCTGTTTTAGATGGCGGATTGGACCGCTTTATCGAAGCTAGCCTGAAATCTGGATTATAAACTGGAACCCGTAAATGACTGAACAAAACCAAGCTGCAACTCAAGACAACCTTGAAGATAACAAGTTGATTGCCGAGCGTCGTGCCAAACTCGACAACATTCGTCAGCAGTGCAAGGCTAATGGGTTCCCGAATGATTTTCGCCGTGAACACTATGCGGATGCATTACAATCACAGTTCGGTGAGTTTGATAAACAGACTTTAGCTGAACAAGGCAATCAAGTTAGTATTGCTGGTCGCATTATGGCTAAGCGCGGACCGTTTTTATTACTCCAAGATATGACTGGCCGCATCCAATCCTATGCCAGCAAAGATACTCAAAAAGATATCAAAGCGCGCTACGGCAGCTTGGATATTGGTGACATTATTGGTGTTGCCGGTACCCTTCACAAGTCGGGTAAAGGCGATTTGTATGTGGATATGCAGCAGTACGTACTGCTGACTAAAGCCCTGCGTCCTCTACCGGAAAAATTCCATGGCCTTGCTGATCAGGAAACTAAGTATCGTCAGCGTTATGTCGATTTGATCACTAGTGAGCAAACGCGTAAAACGTTTGTTGTACGCAGCAAAGTGGTCGCGTCAATTCGTCAATTTTTGGCGCAGCGTGATTTTCTTGAAGTTGAAACGCCAATGTTGCAAGTGATCCCGGGTGGTGCAACTGCGAAACCATTTATTACGCACCACAACGCTATGGACATTGATATGTATTTGCGTATTGCGCCTGAGTTATACCTCAAGCGTTTGGTTGTTGGTGGTTTCGAGCGCGTGTTTGAAATCAACCGCAACTTCCGCAATGAAGGTCTATCAACGCGTCACAATCCAGAATTCACTATGTTGGAATTCTACCAGGCGTATGCTGACTATAATGATTTGATGGATTTAACCGAAAACATGCTACGTCAAGTCGCTGAAGACGTTTTAGGTACACATTTGATTGTCAATACGGTTAAGAATGCGGATGGCGAAGTTGAGCAATCAACAGAATACGACTTCGCTAAACCATTTGCTCGTTTAACGATGAACGACGCGATTTTGGCGCATTGGCGGGTCGATACAATGGGTGAAATTACTCCAGAAATCGAAACTGCGATTAAAGATCCAGAGGCTAACCTAGAGACGCTTAGAGCAATAGCCAAGCGTTTGCATATTAAAGAGCCTGAAGTTGAAGGTATCTGGGGCGCTGGTAAATACCTGTGCGAAATCTTCGAAGCGACGGCCGAAGAAGAGCTCGACCAACCGACGTTCATTACTGCATATCCTTGGGAAGTTTCACCACTGGCGCGCCGCAACGACGACAACCCATTTGTCACTGACCGTTTTGAGTTCTTTGTGGGCGGACGCGAGATTGCTAATGGTTTCTCGGAGCTTAACGATCCAGAAGACCAAGCTGAGCGCTTCTTAAAGCAGGTTTCAGAAAAAGATGCAGGGGATGATGAAGCGATGCACTTTGATGCCGATTACATTCGCGCATTAGAATACGGCTTACCGCCAACAGCCGGTGAAGGTATTGGCATCGACCGATTGGTAATGCTGTTAACCGATAGCCCTACAATCAAAGATGTGATCTTGTTCCCGCATATGAAGCCCGAACAATAAATACTAGT